>JANLXZ010000496.1:0-8884 GCA_031365375.1 Hyphomicrobiaceae bacterium
GGGCGCCACGGCGTCGACAAGGCGTACCTTGCACTTGGCACGCTGAAGATAGCTCGCCACGCACACGCCGACGATGCCTGCCCCGATGACCGTGACCTCGCGCTGCATTGGTTACCTCTTCGTGGCGGCGTCTCGCGCGGCGCGGCGCTTGGCGCGCTCGGCGAAGAAGGCACGCATGGCGATCTGCGGTTCGCCCGACGCGAACGCTTCGGCCTGATAGGCGCCACCGTTCGTGAAGGCTTCATCGAACGCTTCCTGCGATACCTGCCGCAGCCGCTGCTTATTGAGACGCATGGCGATCACCGGCTTGTCGGCGAGCATGCGGGCGACATCGCGCGTCCTCGGCACGACGTCTTCGGGCCTCGAAACCAACTGCTGGATGAGGCCGATCGCGTGTGACTCAGTAGCCTCCATCATGCGGCCGCTGAGGGTGAGCTCCGTGGTGCGGGCGAGCCCGATCCGCGGCAGCATCAGCATCGGCCCGGTCACGCTCGGGATGCCGGCGTTGATCTCGGGCTGGCCGAGCAACGAGCCGGCATGGCCAATGCGCACGTCGCAAAGCAGGACAGCTTGATACGCCGAGCCGGCGGCGACACCATTGAGTGCGGTGAGGATCGGCTTGTCCAGGTCGCGGATGGAATTGTAGAAGTCGCGCCAGCCCTGAAACCAGTTGGCGCCCTGGGTTCCCGACTGAAATTTCTCGGTCTCATCGAGATCCTGGCCGGCCGAAAATGCGCGATCGCCGGCACCCGTCATGATGATAGCGCGGATTGCCGGATCCTTGTTCCAAGCACGCAAGGCGTCCGCGACTTCTCCCCGCATCGGCGTGTCCCAGGCGTTAAGCTTCCATGGCTTGTTGAGCGTCAGCGTCGCGAGACCGTCGGAAACGTCGGTAAGAATGGCGTTTGTCATCGCTGCTGACTCCCATGCCTGATCTCAATGTGTGACGCAACAGCGTGTCGCGGCAGCGTGGCGGCTGTCAATTGATGATGCGGTATGGCTCCGATGCCAACGGCTTATCACTGGATAATGAGGCGTGACTTCCTTCGGCGATTGCGCGGACTAGTCCTGGACGAACACTTCCGGCCGCAAGCTGCGCTGAAACCAGTGGATCAGGCTAACCACATCGAAGACCGGCAGGCCGAGGGCGCGTTTCAAATCGGCCGAGTAGGGTGAAAGGTTGGTACATTCCAGAACCAAGGCACCAATTGTCGTATCCTTCGCGACGGCGCGTGTTGCCACTTCCAGCACCTCTCGCCGCAGCGTTTCAAAAACGACCGACGTATCGCCGGTGCGGATAGAGCGCTGGAATTCGGACGTCGCGGGCATTCCGAACACCGGTGTCTTTGGATCGACACCTACGCTTTCCAGATGGCGGCTCGATAGCCCCTCGGCGGAAAATGTAATGATTGCTGGACGTTTGCCCTTGGGCAGGACGCGCGTCACCATTGGCACCTGAAGGAGGGCGCTGGTTGCAACAGGTACTGTGCAATGCTCGGCAAGTTCCCTCTGATATAGGGCGAGGAAGCCGCACGTCGTCGTGATGCCGTCGCAACCGGCGGCGATCAACTCGTCGGCCGCCTCAATGAAGGGTTGCAGAAAATCGGTCGAAGTCAGAGACGTGATCTTGTTCGGGCTCGCTCCCTTGACGATGCGGTATTGTACCGGAAATGGCCAGGTGCGGGCATTCCCGATGTCGCCATTGAAGCGTTCGAAGTAGGTTTCGAGCATCAGGATGCCAAGGGACACGCCATAGTACGTCTTTTTGCGCTCAGGCATTTGAGGCTTCCTTTGATGCGGCGACGCGTCAACAATGGACGGTTCGAATTCCCGCGACAAACGTTCATCGTCGGCGACACCCGTCTCGAACCGCTTAATCGAGAAGGCAGATATCGGGATATCGGAGCGGCCCTTTGCAATCAGGTCAGCCATAACGCGGCCAACGCCGGGGGCCAGCTGATAGCCATGACCGGAGAAGCCGAAGGCGTGGAACACGTCGGGCGTGGTGCGGCTCGGCCCCATGACTGGGAGCATGTCGGGAAGATATCCTTCCACGCCTGACCAGAAGCACTGTGTCTCGATTCCGCGGGCGGCCGGGACGACATCGGCGAGTCGGCCAAGATCGCGGATGATCCGTTCGGCCGGTATTGACGCGGCGCCACGATCCAGGTCGCAAGGTTGGCGCGGAAAAGAACTCAAAATTACTTGGCCAGACTTGACCTGCCTAAAGATGATCGAGCCGTCGACTGCCAGCATCGATGGAAGGCCAAGCGGGGCGATCGGCGTCGTTGCAATGATGGGCGGGCCTGCGGTGAACATCGGAACCGGCTCGCCGAGGTCAGCGGCGATGGGCGCCGACCAGGCGCCTGCGGCGTTGAGGACCTGACTACAGGAGACTGCGATGCCTTGATCCGTAACAATGCAAAAGTGGCCTTTTTCACGAACGATCTGAGTCGCGCGGGTCTTCGTGAATACTTCGACTCCTGACCGTTGCGCCGCACGGCCGACCGCGGGGCAGGCGCGCTCCGGTTCGGCAACGCCGTCGCGCGGCGACCAGGTCGCGCCCGTCACAACGCCGGACAAATGCGGCCAGCGCCTGCGGATCTCGGTCGCGGCAAGCACGCTGACCTCGATGCCCGCGGCATTGGCCTCTTGAGCATACTGTTCGAGTTTCGAATGGTGGGCCTCGGCGAAAGCCAGATAGGCGTGGCCGCACCTCTGATAGCCGCAGCTCTCGCCGGTCAATGTTTCAAACCGCTCCCACAAGTCTTGCGCCGCGACGGACAACGGAAATTCCTCCGGCTTGCGGCCCTGGATCCGAAGATTGCCGAAATTGGTGCCGCTGGCCTCGCGGCCGATGTCTCCCTTTTCGAGCAGGATGACGGAGCGCCCGGTGTCAGCCAGGAACAGAGCCGTAAAGCATCCCATCAGGCCGCCACCGATGATGCAAACGTCCGCTTGCTTATTGTTCATCATGGATTGTCCCGGCGGCAGCGCATGCTGGAAATTGTGCACCGATACCGCGCATCGTGTAAACTCGTAGCGGTTGAACATAGGAGACGCCATGAGCGAAACCGCCGACATCCTGATTGTAGGAACGGGCCAATTCGCTGCCCGCATTCTGTTCGATCTTGCGGCTACCGTCGATGCGCCGACCCGCATAGCCGTGGCCGGTCGCAACGCGTCACGCCTCGCGTGGCTCGAAACCGCTGGCCGCGCCCGTGCCCAGATGTTCCAACGACCGGTAACGATCGTAGGCCGTCGCACCGACCCTGCCGATCTGGAGCAGATAGCGGAAGTGCTTTCGCGGGTGCAGCCATCGGTGGTGCTGCAGGCAGCGTCGCTTCAATCCGGCTCTGTGATTTCGATGCAAAACAATGCGTGGTCGAAGTTAGTAGCCGCGGGTGGGTTGAGCGCATCGGCGGTTTTCCAAACCGTGCTCTCGGCGCGGGTGGCGCGCGGTTGCAGGGAAGCGTTGCCCGGTGTGCACTTCGTCAACGCCTGCTTTCCCGATGTAACCAACAGCTTGATCGCAGCCATGGGATTGCCGGTGACGGCGGGTATTGGCAATATTCAAATTCTCGCGCACGCTTTCGCCGGCAGTCTCGCGGGGGCGGCAAGGGCCGAGATCAAGGTTCTCGCGCACTATCAAAATCTCGCGGTTTGGCGGCGTCAGGCGGCAGAACGCCATGGCGCCAATGCGCGTGTTTGGGTCGGTGACAAGGAAGAGCAAGATGTACTCGCGCGGTTTAGTGGCGTTCGACTGACGCCGGAACCGGTCATCGATATCTCCGGTGCGGCGGCGGCACCCTTGCTGCTGGCATTGGCGCATCGGCGCGAATGGCATGGGCACGTGCCGGGGCCCGAGGGCCTACCCGGCGGCTACCCGATTCGAACCACCTCGAGCGGAATTGTGCTCGATCTGCCGGCCGGTTTGACGCGCGATGCGGCCATCCGTTGGAATCTCGCGCATGAGGAGGCGAGCGGGCTTGTCGTCGATGATCACGGGGTTGCGCAGTATACGGGCAAGCTACAAGAGGAGTTGGCAGCCGTTAGCCCGGACATTTCGATGGGCTTCCATGTGCGTGACCTCGAGGTGGTGTTTACTGCTATGCAGCAATTGCGTGACCGCCTGCTTTCTCGACCGGCCTGATACGCGACCCTTGGACAGACGCTAAAAAGAGTCGCATCATTGAGGCCGCATGAGGCGGGCGCCGGGCGCTTTCCTCGACGAACCGATGAACGCGAGGGAGTGGTGCGTATGGGCAGACGAACTTTGATGGCGGCGGTGGCCGCAATGACAGCGCATGTTGCTTTCGTCTCCACTCCGATCCTTGCACAGGATCCGATCGTGCTCGGTGTTATCGCACCGTTATCGCCACCGGGAGAGACGGCGCTCGGTCAGCTCGTGAAGCGCGGGGCGGAACTGGGCGCCGACTATCTGAACGAGAAGGGCGGAATCCTCGGCCGCAAGGTCACGCTTTCGATCCAGGACAGCGCCGGCAAGAACGAGCAGGGTGTCGCCGCCTATCGCCGCCTCGTGACGCAGGACAAGGCGGTCGCGGTGTTCGGATTCGTTCACTCGGGCGTCAATATCGCCGTCAACGAGGTCGCCAAGGAGATGGGCGTGCCGACCATGGGCACCCAAACAGGCGCCGGTGATGTGACGGCCAAGAAGTACCCGATTGCGTTTCGCACCCATGCCGTCGACCCACCCCGCGCGGCCACCTGGGTCGGCTGGATCAAGAAGAACAATTGGAAGCGCGTCGCCATTCTGGCTGAAACGACCGACTTCGGCATCGGCCTCGCCAAGGAGACCGAGAAGCAGAACAAGGATGGTAATCTAGGTCTCGAGATTCAGACGATCATGTTCGATCGCACGACGACGGATCTCTTGCCGCAGTTGCTGCAGGTCAAGGCCTTCAAGCCGGATGCAATCGTCAATATTGGCGTCGGACAGCCGCTTGAGCTGATGATCACCCAGGCCAATACGGTCGGTCTCTTGCCGGACGTCAAAATGGTCACGTCCTACGACGCACCGGCTAGGCCTCAGTTCTGGCAAATCCACGGAGACAAGTGGAAAGGTGTGAGCTTCATCGCCTTCTACTCGCCGAAGTCCGAGCTGTCAGAGCTCGGCAAGTGGTTCGCCAAAAAGTATCAAGAAAAGTTCAACGAACCGCCGGTGTACGGCGCACTTAATGCGTTTGGCAACGCTGTCGTCTTCGCGCAGGCGATCGAGAAGGCGAAGTCGACTGACCCGAAGGCGATGATCGAGGCGTTGGAAACCGGATCGTTCACCGGCTGGTCGGCGGTCCCGGTCACCTTCCCGAAGGCCGAAGGGGTGTTGTGGCACAATTGGTCGCCGCCACTGATGGTGTTGACCTACACGGCAAAAGATCAATCGGTTGGCGACGCCGAGGTCTCGTACACTCTCGATAAGTGACGTCGGTCCGGCTCCACGTCACTATCACAAGGGCCACTCCTGGATCCCGCGATGATGTACACTACAGAGCTGCTGATCCAGACCGTGATCTCCGGCCTGATGGTGGGTGTTCTTTACGCTCTGATGGCGCTCGGCATCACCTTCATTTACTCGATCGTCAAGACCATCAATTGGGCGATGGGCGAGTTCTATATGATCGGCAGTTACATCCAGTTTGTGGCTGTGCATTTCCTGCTCGGCCCGAACTACTGGTGGCTGGCGGTGATCATATCGACCGCCGGAACCTTTTTGGCTGGCTACATCATCGAGCCGATCCTGATCAAGCCGATGTACGCCCGGCCGATGCAGCGGCGCGATGACTATGCGACGGTGGTGACGATTGCGTTGCTATTGCTGCTGCGCTCGCTCGCTGTCGCGATCGGCGGTCCGAACCAGTACCGGCCGGAAACGAACCTGCCGATCATCTGGCTTGGTCCGTTGCCACAAGAGGGGGCGCGGGTCGCGGCATCATTCTGCGCGGTGGTGGCGCTCGGCCTGTTCTGGCTGGTGATCAAGAAAACATGGGTCGGGTTGGCACTGCGCGCCACGGCGCAAAACCGCGTGGCGGCGCAGACCTCCGGTGTCGACGTGTTACGATTGGATGCTACAGCGTTCGCCATCGGCGTGGCGATGGCGGGGCTCGCCGGTGCGTTGCTGGCGCCGCTGTTCATGGTGTTCCCGACCAATGGCGCAGTCGCAACAGTGAAGGGCTTCGAGATCATTGTGATTGGCGGACTGGGCTCCATCCCTGGCGCGCTGATCGGCGGCCTGCTGCTCGGGCTCGTCGAGAGCCTGGGCACCTCGTTCATTTCTTCGCCCTATCAGAATGCCTATGGCTTTCTGCTCGTGATCCTGGTGCTGATCGTGAAGCCCAACGGACTGTTCGGCGAAAAGGTGCGCGAGGCATGACGGCGGCGGGATCCAAGCGGGGGACGGCGCTGATCGCCCTGGGCCTCACCAAACACTACGGCGGTCTTGTCGCCAACAACGACGTCGGCATGCGGCTCACTTCGGGCGAGGTGCGCGGGCTCATAGGACCTAACGGTGCCGGCAAAACCACCTTCGTCAATCTGGTCACCGGCGTCGAGGTGCCGGATGCGGGGTCAGTGCGCCTGGGCGATCGCGAGATCACGGGCCAGGAGCCACACCTCATCGCCGAGGCCGGGCTAGTGCGTTCGTTTCAGATGGCGCGGGTGTTCGGCAACCTCACCGCAACCGAGAATCTGATGATTCCCTATTTCGCCAGCGGAGCAAGGGAAGGTGCAGCGGTTGGTGTTGCCCGCGCACGCGAGCTCTTGCGGTTGTCAGCTCTGGAGCCGTTGGCAGATGCTCCAGCAAATTCATTGTCCGGCGGCCAGCGCATGCTGTTGCAGACCTGCGCCGGGTTCATGATCCCGCACCTGCGCGTCTACGTGCTCGACGAGCCCTTCGCGGGTATCAACTCAGTGGTGAAGGATACGTTGATTGATCTCATCATGCACGAGAACAGCAGCCGTGGAATTACCTTTCTGATCGTCAGCCATGAGATGGAGATCATTAGACGGATGTGTCCACTGGTGACCGTGATGATCGCCGGTCGGGTCGCGGCCGAGGGTACGCTTGATGAGGTGGCAGCCCGCGAGGACGTTATTACAGCGTATCTGGGTCGGACTGCCGCATGAGCGAGGAACCGATACTTGTCACGTCTGGCATCTATGCCGGCTATGTGCCTGGCGTGGACATTCTGCGCGGATTGTCGATAACTGCCCGGGCCAATGAGATCACGCTGGTCATAGGTCCGAATGGGGCCGGCAAGTCAACGCTGCTTCGGTCGATTTTCGGTTTTCTTAAGCCGCACACAGGGCGTGTAACATTCAAGGGTGGCGATGTCACCGGCGCCCGCCCGAGCCAACTTAAGGCCTCTGGAATCAGCTATGTCACGCAGGACATCAACAGCTTTCCACTGCTGACGGTGCAAGAGAATCTAGCCATGGGGGCCTGGGTTTTCCGGTCGGACAAGGCGCGCCTTAATCGCCAGCTTGAGCGTGTCTATGCAACGTTCCCGGCGTTGACGGGTAAGCGCCACGAGAGGGCCGGCTCCCTCTCCGGTGGCCAAGGTCGTATGCTGTCTGTTGCCCGCGAATTGATGACGGACCCACGCCTGCTGCTCATTGACGAGCCGACAGTCGGCCTCGCTCCCAATCTGGTGGAACAGGTCTACGACATTCTGGCGACGGCGCGGAAGGCGACCGGCGCCGCAATCGTGCTAGTTGAGCAGAACGTCGAGCAGGCGTTGCCGCTCGCCGACCATCTCTATCTTCTCAACCTGGGGCAAGTGAAAGCCGAAGGCCCAGGCCGCGACTTCGACAACGCGCGCGTGCGCAAGCTGGTGCAGGAATGTCTATTGGGCTGACTTCCAATTGGGGCGCGTTTGTCGATTGGCGACAGGTGGCGCTGGTGACCGTGCTGGCTGCTCTGCCTGTGGCTGCGCTACCGTTCGTCGTCAACGAGTACATTGTGCATGTGATGGCGATCGGCGCCTACTATGTTATCATGGGCGCAAGCTGGAACCTGCTCGCCGGCTTCACCGGCCAGTTCTCGCTCGCTCATCACGCGTTTGCGGCTTGCGGCGGATATACCTCGGGCCTGCTGATCTATCACTTGAAAGTCCCGTTATGGCTCAGCTTGCCGGCCGGCATCGTTTCGGCGGGGCTGGCCGGTTTCATCATCGGCATTTTAGTGTTGCGCATGCGAGCGATCTATCTGTCGATCGCGACTTGGGCCTTCGCCGAGACTTTCCGCATTCTGCTGACGGCAGCTTACGATTTCACTCGTGGAGATCTCGGACTCAGCGTGCCATCGCTCTATGGTCACGTGCGGCCGGTCGTCTACTATTACACCTTCACGATCATTGCTGGGTTGTGCCTGCTGCTGATGCACGTGATCCTCAAATCGCCAGTCGGCTACTTCTTGCGCGCGGTCAAGGACGATCAGATGCGGGCGGCCTCTCTCGGCGTCGATACGACCCGGGTGAAGCTGTTCGCATTCGTGGTGTCGAGCGCGATGGCGGGACTCGCCGGCGTGCTCAATGCCCATTATGTGCTGACGCTGACGCCGTCGATCGTCGATTTCAGCGAGATGGCAAAGATCATCGTGATGGTCGTGATCGGCGGCATGGGTTCGTTCCTCGGGCCGATCCTGGCGACGCCGCCAATCCACTTCCTCACCGCCTACCTGACCGATTGGGGCGAGTGGAGCATGGTGATCTTCTCCGGGATCGTGATCGTGATGATGCGGACATACCCGGGGGGGCTGGCGGCTTTGCTTGAAAGTATCCGGCGCGACCGACGTCGCAAATAGCAAGGCAGGCTACGTGCCTCGGCCTTTCCACTAAAGGGCTAAGTCGATGTCCACATTCCCGCA
>JANLXZ010000051.1:0-35987 GCA_031365375.1 Hyphomicrobiaceae bacterium
AAAGAGGTGACGAACTTCGCGAACCGCCTATGACTAGCTGAAACGGAACCGCCACAGGAGACGCCGCCGATGACCTACAAGGCTCCCGTAGACGACATCATGTTCGCGCTCAAGACCGCCGTGGATCTCCCCGGTCTGATCGAAAGCGGCATCTACGAAGGTCTTGACGAGGAAACGGTGCGCGCCGTGGTCGAGGAAGCCGGGCGGTTCGGTTCGGAAATTCTCGATCCTCTGAACTGGACTGGCGACCAATCGCGCTCGACCGTCAAGGACGGCGTGGTATCGACGCCCGAAGGTTGGAAACAGGCGTATAAAGCCTTTTCCGACGGCGGTTGGAGTGCGCTGCCGTGCCCTGAGGAGTTCGGCGGCCAGGGCCTGCCAGGCATCGTCTCAATGGCCGCCTGCGAGATCTGGAATTCGGCGAACCTGGCGTTCGGCCTGTGTCCTTTGCTGACGCAAGGCGCCATCGACGCCTTGAACGCGCACGGCTCCGATGAGCTCAAGGCGACCTACCTGCCGAAAATGATTTCCGGTGCGTGGACCGGCACGATGAACCTCACAGAATCTCACGCCGGTTCGGATTTGGGCGAGCTTCGCACCAAGGCAATCGAGCAACCGGACGGCAGCTACAAGATCACCGGCACCAAGATTTTCATCACTTACGGCGAGCACGAATTGACCGAGAACATCATTCACATGGTGCTCGCCCGTTTGCCCGATGCGCCAGCCGGTACCAAGGGCATCTCGCTATTCCTGGTGCCAAAGTATCTCGTCAACAAGGATGGCTCACTTGGGGCCCGCAATGACGTGATCTGCGCCGGCGTCGAGCATAAGCTCGGTATTCACGCTTCGCCGACGTGCACGTTGAAGTATGGCGAGAAGGGCGGTGCGATCGGCTATCTCGTCGGCGAAGAAAATCGTGGTTTGTTGACGATGTTCATCATGATGAATGCGGCGCGATTGGCGGTCGGTGTGCAGGGCGTGTCGATCGCCGAGCGCGCGACGCAGCGGGCGATCGGGTATGCCAACGATCGAAAGCAAGGTCGTCCGCCCGGCGCCGTCGGCACGGGTATGCGCCCGATCATCGAGCATGCCGATACGCGGCGATCGATCATGACGATGAAGGCGATGACGCAGGCGGCACGCGCGATTTGTCTCGTCACCGCACGCGAAATCGATATCGCCCACCGCGGCAAGACCGAAGCCGAGCGGCAGACGGCGCAAGCAAAGGCTGCGCTGCTCACGCCGATTGCGAAAACTTTCTCGACCGACATCGGTTGCGAAGTGGCGTCGCTGGGCGTGCAGGTTCACGGTGGCATGGGCTTCATCGAGGAGACCGGTGCGGCGCAGTACTATCGCGATGCGCGTATCCTGCCGATCTACGAGGGCACCAACGGCATTCAAGCCATCGACCTCGTGACACGCAAGCTACCGATGGCCGGCGGCAAGGTGATGGAAGCCTACATCGCCGAATTGAAAGCCACCGTCGAGCAGGTGAAAGCATCGAACCAGCCCGCGTTCGGTCGCATGGGGGATCGCCTCGGTGAGGCGGTCGCGGCGTTGAGCGAAGCAACGGTGTGGATGGGCAAGGCGGTTGCGACTAATCAGAACGCTGCACTCGCGGGCGCGACGCCGTATCTGCGGTTGTTCGGTTTGGCGGCCGGTGGACATTATCTCGCACGCGGCGCGCTCGCTGCAGCGCGTGATGGCGGCGGCACCAATCACATTGCGCTCGCCCGCTTCTTTGCCGAAAATCTGTGCGTGCAAGCGCAGGGCTTGGCCGATAGCGTCACCGGCGGCGCCGATAGCATCCTAGGTATCGAACCCGACCGCCTTTCGGCCTGAGGAGCAGTGGTCAAATGTCTCACCTGGAAATCACCGTCCGCGATGGCGTGCAGACGATCCGCTTTACGCGACCCGACAAGAAGAATGCGCTGAAGTCTGATATGTATGCGGCGATGACCGAGGCGTTGATCAAGGGCGATGCCTCGGCCGATGTGTCATCGCACCTATTCATCGGCAGCGGCGGCGTGTTCACGGCCGGCAACGACATCGCCGAATTTCTGGAGCGCTCGAAGGGCGGATCCGCACTTGGCACGCCAGTGATCAGTTTCATCATGCAGCTGCCGCAGGTGGGGAAACCGATGATCGCGGCGGTCGACGGGCTGGCGGTCGGCATCGGTACCACGCTGTTGTTCCATTGCGACCTCGTCTACGCGACGCCGTCGGCTAGTTTGCGAACGCCATTTCTCGATCTCGGTCTCGTGCCGGAAGCCGGCTCGAGTTTGCTGGCGCCGCAACGCATGGGCTATGCGCGTGCGTTCGAATTGCTGGTGTTGGGCGAGCCGTTCTCGGCCGAGCGCGCGCGGGAATCCGGCATTGTCAATGCCATCGTGCCGGCCGATCAGCTGGAGGCGACCGCATTGAAAGCCGCTGCCCGCCTCGCTGCCAAGGCGCCGGAAGCCCTTGCGTTGTCGCGCCGCCTGATGCGTGGTGACACGTCGGCCATCGTCGGCCGCGTCGATGAAGAAGCGAAGATTTTTGGTGCTCGGCTATCAAGTCCCGAGGCCAAGGAAGCGTTCGCGGCGTTCATGGAAAAACGCAAGCCGGATTTCGCCAAGCTGAAGTAGTACAGCCGCCCCGCCACAAAAACGCCATGCCGCGCGCGCGGGTTGCGCTCCTGTTCAATGGGGTGAAGCTGTGTTGCGTCGAATTCTCATCATCATTTGTTGCGTTCTGCAGTTGCTGCCGCTGCATGCAAATGCCGCGAAGCAAAAGTCACAACTTAGCGCGCCGAGCAACAAGCAGCCACCGATGACAGCGCCTGAGCATGTGCTGCACTTCATCGACCGCTACCGCTCGAACCCGGAGCCGGAGCGCGTGCCGGATGTCGTGAAGACGATGAGCGCATTGGGGCTGTTCAAGGATATGGAAGGTGCCGGCGTGCATGTCGGATTCATGGGCGGCGTTATCGGTCGTAATCCGAAAACTGCCGAAGCGTTGATCTCGCGGATGTTCCCCTTGCCGCCGGAGGATCAGGTCGCCATCGTCCGGGCAATCGCCTATTCCGGCTTGCCTGAATGGAAAGAGTTGCTCGGCAAGTTCATCGAACGCATGCCAGCGCGCGCCGTACTGATCGAGCGTTACATGTCCGGCAAGCTGCCGGTGCTGCAAGCAGCGCCGATGGAGAAAGGGCCGTCAATTCTCGATGCCAACTGGGGCTATTACTTCGCCACCGGAGCATGGGAGCCGGTGGATCGCATAATCTCGACTCTGGCCTGGGCGAAAGAACCCGATGACATTGAGAAGCTGACGCTGGCTGGGATGACGAAGTGGACGCTGGCCAACAACGCCACGCGCGACACTGATCTGCTAAAGCATATGAAAGATCAGGCGGCGGCTAGTCGCGACAAAGTGGTCGTGGAGACGCTCAAGGATATCATC
The DNA here is from genome assembly GCA_031365375.1 of Hyphomicrobiaceae bacterium. Lineage (GTDB taxonomy): Bacteria > Pseudomonadota > Alphaproteobacteria > Rhizobiales > Hyphomicrobiaceae > JAKFWF01. Next base: position 3,445 of record JANLXZ010000051.1, read on the forward strand.
GAAGCGGTGGAGACATCCGACACCGCACGTATCCGCAAGGAAGCGGTCGCCAGTATCGAAGAACTTCGTGCCAAGGGACCTCTGAAGAACCGAAACATGTCCTGGTGGGCGCAGGCAGGCAGTACTTTGATCGCCGCCGGGTGCATTACGGCCGCAGCGTTAGGGCAGGTCTATTTGGGCGTCCCCTGCATTGTCGGTGGCCCGCTATCGACAGCCGCGGCGAAGTATCTGATCCCGTCGAAGTAGAGGGTGTGGAACTTCGCTAAGCACTTTTTAAAGTCACGTAACAAAGGGCGTACTCACGCCCCGCTGCCATACCGCTTTTCAACATACTGCTCGACCAGCTTCTGGAAATCGGTCGCGATGTTGGGGCCGCGGAGCGTCAGGGCCTTCTCGCCGTCAATGAAGACCGGTGCGGCTGGGCTTTCGCCGGTGCCGGGTAACGAAATGCCGATGTCGGCGTGCTTGCTCTCGCCGGGGCCGTTCACGATGCACCCCATCACCGCGAGGTTGAGCGCCTCGACGCCGGGATACTTAAGCTTCCAGGCCGGCATGCTGTCCCGGATGTGGCTCTGAATCTGATTGGCGAGTTCCTGGAACACCGTCGATGTCGTGCGGCCGCACCCGGGGCACGCGGCGACGATAGGAATGAACGACCGGATGCCCATTACCTGCAACAGTTCCTGTGCGACAGTGACCTCCTTAGTGCGATCGCCGTTGGGCTCCGGCGTCAGGGACACGCGGATAGTGTCGCCGATACCGGCCTGCAGCACGATGCCCATGGCGGCCGACGATGCGACGATGCCCTTCGAGCCCATGCCAGCTTCGGTCAGTCCCAGGTGGAGCGCATACGTGCAGCGGGCCGCGATCATCGCGTAGACGCTGACCAAATCCTGCACCGCAGACACCTTGGCCGAAATGATGATCTTCTCCGGCCCCATGCCGAGTTCGTGAGCGCGTTGTGCCGACAGCAACCCTGACTGCACGATGGCCTCGTGCATGACGGCGCGGGCATGGATCGGCGATGCCGACTTGGCGTTGTCGTCCATCAAGTGGGTGAGTAGTTCCTGGTCTAGCGACCCCCAGTTGACGCCGATGCGCACCGGCTTGTCGTGCTTGAGAGCGATCTCGATGATGTCCGAGAACTGTTTGTCGCGCTTGGCTTTGAAGCCGACATTACCTGGATTGATGCGGTACTTGGCCAGTGCTTCGGCGCAGGCTGGATTGTCCTTCAACAGCGTGTGACCGATGTAGTGAAAATCACCGATGATCGGCACATCGACGCCCCGCTTGAGGAGTTTGTCGCGGATGTACGGCACGGCCTTGGCGGCTTCATCGCGATCAACAGTAATTCGGACCAACTCCGAGCCAGCGCGAGCCAACGCCGACACCTGTTCGACGGTCTTTTCGATATCGGCCGTGTCGGTGTTGGTCATCGATTGCACGACGATCGGCGCCGATCCGCCGACAGTAACATTGCCGATCACGACAGGTATCGATGGCCGGCGTGGCCTACGCAGGTCGATGTGTGTGCTACTCATATTAGCTCCGTCGAAACCCGAAGTTAGTTCTCGGCAATATTTATCGGATGTCTCTACCTGAGCCCGGACGTACTTGCCACAATATCACGCCCGCTGCCGAGATCCGCCAGCAAACCCGATCGCGCCCAACGCCGCGGTCGCCAGAACGACGACGATCGCGGGGCCGCCGGGCACATCGATCTTGAACGATAGCACTAGGCCGAGGCATACGCCGACGGCGGCGATGACGGCGGCCAGGATCGCCATTTGTTCGGGGGTACGCGCAAATACACGCGCGGCGGCGGCTGGCATGATCAGGAACGCCACGATCAATAATATGCCGATAACCTTCATGGCGACGGCGACCGTGATCGCCAGCAATAGGATAAAAATCGCTTTGGTGCGCTCGCGGTTGACGCCCTCGGCGGCGGCCAATTCCTCGTGAACAGCCAATGCGAGAAGTGGCCGCCAGATCCACCAGAGAGCCGCGAGTACGACGGCACCACCGCAGTAGACCCACCATAAATCGTCGGTCGAAACCGCCAAGATATCGCCGAACAGGTAACCCATCAGATCGACGCTAACTCCCTTCACGAGCGTCGTCGCGATAACGCCGATTGCGAGAGCCGCATGTGCGACGATGCCGAGAATCGAGTCGAGCGGCAGGATTTTTTGCCGGCCGAGAAGGATCAACAATCCGGCAGTGGCAATCGCAACCGCGAGCACGGCCAGCGTCAGATCCAGTTTCAGCAACAACCCGAGGGCAATGCCGATCAAGCTCGCCTGCGCAATCGTTTCGCCGAAATAGGCCATGCGGTTCCAAACGACGAAGCAACCGAGGGGAGCGGAGACGAGGGCTAGGCCGAGGCCCGCCGCCAGCGCGCGAATAAGAAACGGCTCCATAGTATCAGGTAGCCTTTGATTGTGAGGGAGCCGGATCCGATGCGGGGCGGGGGGCGCCGGCCAAATCGTGGGTGTGGTCGTGGTGGTGGCTGTAAAGCCCTAGAGCGCGTGCGGCTTCCGGTCCGAACAGCCGGACATATTCCGGTGAGCGTGCTACCGTCTCTGGCACACCCGAGCAACACACGTGCCGGTTCACACAGATCACGCGATCACTCTGCGCCATCACGACGTGCAAGTCGTGGCTGACCAATAGGACGCCGAGGCCCCTCTCGTTTCGAAGTCGGCCAATCAGGGTATAAAGTTCGGCTTCGCCTGCATAATCCACGCCGCGTACCGGTTCGTCGAGAACCAGCAGTTGCGGGTTTCGCATCAGGGCGCGGGCCAGCACCACACGTTGCAGCTCGCCGCCCGAAAGATGCGTCAGTTGGCTGTGTCGCACACGGCTCGCGCCGACCTCGACCAACGCTGCCCCGATGCTATCCGTTTTGGACCGTATATCAGCTTCAAGGAACCGCTCGACTGTCATCGGGATCGAAGGCGCGAGATCAAAACGTTGCGGTGCGTAGCCGATGCGCAAGCCGGGCATCCGGCGGATCTCGCCCTGGTCGGGTTGCATGAGGCCAAGCAGAACTCTGACCAAAGTGGTCTTGCCGGCGCCGTTGGGCCCGATCAGAGTGACGATTTCACCCGCGCCGATGTCGATATCGATGTGGTCGAGGATTGTTCGGCCGTCGCGAGACAACGTCACTCCGCGCGCCGCCAACAGAGCATCCGTCTCGAATGGGCGCATCGTGGGGTAATCGAGCGCATGATGATGGTGACCACTAGCCGGCACGTGATCGTGACCACAGTCATGGAGTTCGGTAGATCGATCGGCGGGGCGTTGCATCAGGCCTCGATCTCGCCAACAGCTTCGATGGCGCCAGGTTGGCAGTGCTTGCAAAGCCCGGTCATCTCGACGACCCGGCGTTGTGGCTTGAAGTTCGCACCCTCGGCGGCCTGGGCCAACGATTGAAAAATCGCATCACCGTTGACTTCAGCGACCAATCCACACGTCTCACAGGCGAGAATAATCTGGTTGCCCGAACCGGTATGCGAGGTGTGGCAAGCAAAGAAAGCGTTGCGGCTCTCAAGGCGATGCACGACACCCGCCGCCAGTAGAGCATCGATTGCCCGGTACACCGAGATCGGCGCGAGGCGATCACCCTTGCGTGCGAGGCTATCGAGAATGTCGTAGGCGCCCACCGCATGATGCGAGCCGGCAATTTCCTGCAGCACTTTTCGGCGCAAGGGAGTGAGTTTGAGCCCCTTGGTCTCGAACGCCCGCTCTGCCCGGCCTACTGCCGTGTGCAAGCAAGTCCCGTGATTATGACCCGGCGTTGGAAAAAGAATGGTTGTTTCTCGTGACGGCATCGATTGCGCGGATCCTTGCGAGGCACCAAGTGCAAGCTATAACATACCCGCCATTTGTATGAAACAATATCACATTACGGTCCCGTACCTTCTGTTTTTAGCCACCTTTAAATGCTGATTCACACGTGCCATGAAATTGCTCAACCCAGTTATGATTTCGGCTCGACGTTCCGCCGTTGGGCGTGTCGGCGGCTTGCATCGCAATCGGCGGCTCGAAGATTTGGCGGCACCGGTGCTGGCGGCCGCACTTTCGGACGCTCGTTGCGATGCTTCCAGTGTCGGGGGTTTGATACTGGGTAATGCCACGGCGGGTGGCAATCCCGCGCGCACAGTCGCGCTCGCTAGTGGACTGCCGGAAATAAGTTTTGCGCTGTCGATCGATAGTCAATGCGCTTCCGGTCTGGAGGCGATCGTTGCGGCATTTCGGCGCATTGGAGCCGGTGAGGCCGATTTGATCGTGGCTGGCGGGGCTGAAAGTTTATCGACTGGCCCCTGGCGCATGGCTCGTCCGAAGAACCAATATCAGATGCCGCATTTTATCGGTGTCGAGCCACAAGCGAGGGATGCCAACGGCGATCGTCTTGCGTTCGAGGCGTCAGAGGTTTTGGTGCGTCAGCTCGGCATCACACGAGACGAGCAGGATGGCTACGCCGTGAAATCTCACATGGCGGCAACGATGGCGCGTGAGCATCGCCAGTTCATCGGCGAGATTGTGGCCATTCGCGCGAACCCAGAGGAGATGCGCGACCAAAATAATCCCGCGGTCGATGTCGACGATCTCAGCGAACTGACGGCGTTTCAGCCAATCGACGGTTCGTTGACCCCCCGGTAACACGAGTGCATTGGCGGACGGAGCCGCATTTTGTGTGATCGTGTCGGCCAAGCTCTGGCAAAAGTTGGGTTCGCCGAAAGGGCTGATCTTACAACGCAACGCGAGTTGCGGGGCGCCCGCATCTTCGGCTGCCCGTGCTGGGCTCGCCGCACTCCAACTATTATTTAATCGTGGCGGCGATGAAGCTGCTCAAGAGGCATCCTTGCTGGCGGCGATCGAAACCAGCGAGGCTTCGGCCGCGGAAGCGATCGCCATCATGCGCTCGCTCGATTTGTCTGAGGGCATATTGAATGCCGGCGGTGGTGCCGTCGTTCGGGGTCATCCATTGGCCGCTGCAAGTGCTGTCACCGTCGTCCGATTGTTCACGAGGCTGATCCGGGCCAAAACTCCGACCGGTCGGAGCGGTTGCGTTCTGCAGGGCGCGATCGGCGGTTTAGGTGCTGCGGCTTTATTTGAAACGATCGGTTGAACGAAAAACCGGCTCTTACATTAACGCATAGTCATTGGACACGCTCAGTGTTCGTAGTTTACAAATACTTTGCCACGCTTGGCTGAATGAACGCTTGGTCATGCGTCGCCCATAGAGTTGCCCGATTTAAGCCTCAAATTGAGTAATAGCGGATGCGTATCGGACCGAGGGGAATGCGGTATGGATGTTAAGGCAGCGGTCGATGGCGGCCTCAACGTACTGTCCAATCTCACAAAAATGTTGCCGAGTTTCAGCGGCGCTCTTTTGTTTGGCGTAGCGTGCATCGTGGCGGTTTACATGTTCGCACGAAGCCGCATCGGCCGGAAGGCGCGCGTCGGTCTCGAAGAGACGATGTTTTCCAATTGGCGCTTAGCGCTGCTCGGGACCACTGGCGTCGTCCTATCGCTCGCTTCGGGTTACACGACCTGGGACGGCATGCGCAATTTCACCGGTGAAGCGGTTCTCTCGGCCATGGTCACCTTCGGCATTCAGGGCGTGATGTTGATTGTCGCGTGGCTGATCGGCGAAAGCTTTGCGGTTGGCATGAATCAGATCGCACCGGACGGCACTGCAAGGACTGCGCGCCAGAATAATATCGGAATGGTTCTGGGCGTGTCCCTGGTTTCAGTGATGTTCTACGCCCTGCAACGCTCCTTTGGCGGCGTGTCGGCATCGGGCAACGTTATCGACCCTAGCAAGTTTTCGACCTTTGCGATCTACTTCGCCTTTGGCCTCCTCCTGCTCGCGCTGGTGGTTTTTAATCGAAAGTCGGATCTCGCACAGCCATACGTGCAAAGCACACGTGTCGTCGTGAAAAGTGCGGTGCTGTGGGTCATGTTTCTTGCCTGCATGGCAACGTCAGTATTCTTTTCGTTCGATAGCTTGTTTTCTGCGATCTTCCCGCAAGCCGAGCGCCAGCGGGCGGCTGAGATCCGTAGCGTGAACCAGGTTGCGGGCGTCGTGTCCGACATTGGCGAGCTCACCGACAAGCGCCGCATCGAACAGGCGCAGTCGTTGTTTACGTTGCCGGCATGGGCCGCCTACGAGGTTGAACTCGACAAGGCGATGCGGCTTGCCTCGGAAGCTCCCGACAAGATCCGCGAACAGATGACGCGCGAACTCGAGGCACAAAAGAGCCGCGTCGCGAAGCTCGAAGAGCAGAAGGCGTCCGCACAAAGCGGCCAGGCTGGGCTCATCACGCGCAAGCAGCTTTTGGTCGACAATCTTTCCAGGCTGGAGGTTGAGCGTCCCGAAGCTGCCCAAAAGTTCAATGAACAAAAGGCGATCGTGTCTGAGGCTGAAAAGCGCCTGGATGAAGCGCGTGCGAAAATCCTAGCGGAAGAAAAAGGCGTCGAGGGTTCCGGCAAGGTCGGCCGTGGCCAGTTCTACCGTGCGGCGAAGGGCGATGAAGAGAAGATCCAAAGCGAACTGCAAGTCGCCCGCGAGCGATTTAAGGGGCACGACACTCGCCTCAACGGTATCGCGCGCGGCATATCGAGCGCGAAGGCTGAGCTTGCGCAAATAGACGGCAGCCTCGCCAACCTCAAAGGCGCCGCCGACACTGCGGAACAAATGATCTCGATGGCTCAGTCCGGCGGTAAAGCCGAAATCAGCGAGAGGCTCGATCCGAGCGCCCTCGCTGCTGGCCTCGAACGTGATCGGCAGTCATTTCGACAGAAGCCGGAGCAGAGATCTCTGTCAGCTTTGCAAAACGACTGCCTGGTGCTGCAGGGCGTGAGCCTGAAGGTCGCCTCGTTGCACGATGTGGCGGCTGGCATCGATTGCGACCCAAAGCAGGCGAGCGAGGCCGCCGGTCGCGTGTTCGCGCTCAACGCAGGCGTTGAGAACTTCGCCACTGCCTGCGCCGGTGGCGACAAGTTTGCCGACAAAAAAACCACCGATGATCTGTTGGCGTTCGGGCGCAAGTGCCTGCAAGACTCTGGTCTACCGTCAAAGGACACCGCCGAGATGGCGGGGAAATTGTCGGCAATCGACCTGTCGCGCGATGACAAAGCGCACCGCTTCGTCGTAACGCTCAACGCTTTCCAGGACGGCAACCGGTTGGCCTATCTGGCGCTCGCCATCGCTATCGCGATCGACAGTCTGGTGTTCATGTCCGGCCTGTTCGGCGCCAACGCGGTGCGCTCGCCACTGTCCGACGTGCCGAGTTTGAAAGCGCGCTCGGCGAGCCAGCTCGAAGGCATCATCGAGAACTCATTGCTGCCGGACACGTACGAAACGGCCCGTGCAACGCTGCACGCCATGCGGCCGATTACGCCGGTCAACGGCTTTATCGCCGAAGTCTGGATGCCGAACGATGGCTCCGGCAACAATCACGTCATGGGCGTGCTGAACGCGGGTGCCACCATCGGCGCCGTCGCGCGCGATGCCGCAAGGTCCGACCACTATTTGATCCGTGCTGAATTGTTCGAGTTCCTTTCTGTCGTCGCGAAGAAGGCGTTCGAGGCCGATAAGGATAGAGGGCGGCTCGCCCAGCTGGAGCGTGCCGTCGGCGTGGCATTGCTTCGCGATGTGCCGACCAATGTGCAGACCTTGCAAGATGCCCTTCACCCGATGAACGAAGATCGCGGCTTCTCGGCCGAAGTACGCCTCAAGGAAACTCATCCGCTGGATGTGCCGGTGATCCGCAAGGTGCTGAATGCCGGCGCTGCATTCGGCATGGTGCAACGTGTCGGCACTGATCCCACGCACTTCCTGATCCATCGCGATTTGGTGCGCACGTTATCGAACATCCAGGCTCGGCTGATGATGTCGGGCGCATACAAAGACCCGCAGATTGCCGGTCCGCGCGACGACAGCGCCCGGCAGTTGAGCGAGCACCGTCCGCAGTTGGCGGCAGCGGATGCTCCTATCCAGATCGCGGCGCCAAGGCCTCGTGTTCAGACCGACGACGAGATTCGGCAAGAATTCGTCGATCAGCTTGTGCAGGCGATTGGCGTGAAGCCGGAGATCTACGCGCAGGCGACAGGTCCAGCGATCGGCGCAGCGATCTCCGCTAGCGAAGCATTCGGGCACGTGCGTGATCGCAACGCGACGCTCCAACATCATCTCGCCGAGCGCGACGAGCGTGCCGAGAAAGCCTTTTTCGAAGCCTATTCGGCGATCCAAGGGCGAATTGCGGATAGCGACGAGCGCCGAATAGATCTTCTGAATGATGCCTATGAGGAATTGCGCAATAAGTGGTCGGTCGTGATGCTTATGCCGGACGGCCCGTACGAGAACCTGTTCGAGGATCTGATTTCGAAACTCGAACCATCTGCCGGCGCCGGACGATTGTCGGCCGACGATCGCAACTTGCTGCTTCAGCTCAAGGCTTTGAAGACCCAGCTCGCTGCCACCGGTCGCACTTCAGTCGAGGACTGGCATCGTCTAGAAACCGCGTTTCAGCCGAGCGGCGCAGATGTGTTGATGTTCGGGCAAGCGTCGAAGACGCGCCACCAGGGTTGAGTCGATCGAACCTACTCGATTTTCCAGCTCACCTCGGATTGTCCGCTCGCGCTGACCATCGTAATCAGCACGGTCTTGCCCTTGAGTTCGCCAGCCTCGACGCCCGTCGCGAGGTCAACGATAAACGTTTGCGTACTGCCGGTCGTGGCACCGGATTTCTTCGGTAGCGCCAGATAGATGCCGTCAGGCGCCTCGACGAAGACATCGCCGCCGGTGCCAGCAAACGCAACGTCGACTTCCAGCTTCGGTTTGTCACCGGTCAAGGTCGCGCGGCCGCCTTTGTACTCGGGGTCGTTGGGGCGACGGTCGGCGGCCTTGCGCGGCACGGTTTCAAATGCGGAAACCAGCGCGGCAGTTGGCGGCTCGACGGATTGTGGCGGCAACGACAGCGATAGCTTTGCCTCTGCCGGAACGCATATCTCGCGGCATACGCCAAATTCCATCGCGACTTTGAGTGTTACCGGCTTAGCGCGATCCTTTGGCGTCACCTCTACCGGAAATACGACCGACTTCTTGTAGCCGACCGAATCGCCGCTCGCATCGCTGAACCGCGATGGCGCCGGGTACAGAACTTTGGCTGATCCGAGATTGTCAGATCCAGACCAATCAAAATTAGGCGGAACGCCGCCTGCATCGCCGGGGCTGCGCCAATACGTTTTCCACCCCTCTGCCATGACGATCTCAATGCCCGCAACTGTGCCCGCGCCAACACCCGCCTTGGCGAGGGTGCCCGCCACCATTCGCGTCTTAAAATTGTAGCCTTCGACCCAGGGTGTGGCACTTTGCGCGAGCGCGTTAGAGGCCAACACAACAGCGCTCAACAGCGCCCCACTTGCCGAAAGAAATTTGCGGATGTTCAAAGACTTGCACTCCTGAAGCGTAACGTAAGCAAGTCTGTAAACAGTCTCGTTAAAAGTGCAAATCACGGCTGCGGGATGATGAGATCGCAGGATTGGGATCCGGATCGTTGGGCGCTGCGTTCAAAAATCGGACGGGTCACGGATTCTGGTGCGAGCAATGAATTTCGCTGTGAAGATCGCCATTGTTGCTGCGACGTGCATCGCGATGGAAGGCGGCGCTTGGGCGGTGCATAAATACGTTATGCACACGTGGGCCTGGGGTTGGCACAAATCCCATCACACACACGGCGAAGACAAACTGGAGAAAAATGATCTATTTGCCGTTCTGTTCGCGTTAATTGCGATCTCGATCATGCTGCTTGCGCAGCGTGGTTTCGAGTGGCTGTTCTGGGTCGGCGTCGGCATGACGGTCTACGGCTGCATGTACTTTATAATCCACGATGGACTGACGCACGGGCGATGGCCATTCCGATGGGTGCCTCGGCAAGCATATCTGAAACGGCTCGTTCAGGCGCACCGTTTACACCACGCGGTCGAAGGACCTGAGAACGGCATCTCATTCGGATTTTTATACGCGCCGTCGCCGAAGAAACTGAGCCGGCTGCTACGTCAGCGTCGTCGCGCCGCGACGTCCGTGGCAAAACGCCTTGCTTCTTAAGTTCAAAGCCCTCACCTATCGGCTTTTGCCGATCGATTGCTCTACCAAGCCGGCCGCTCGATCAACGCCGCCTGCAGCAGCAATTTCCAGGGCAAATTCGTGCGCGCGTTGCCGGTAGGAAGGCTCGAACACGACCCTCTCGAGTGCCGTGCGCAACGCCTTGGCGTTTGCGCGCGGGGGCATCACCCGCTCACCGGCGCCCGACCACGCGAGACGCGCAGCTATGCCAGGTTGATCGAACGCAATTGGCAGCGCAACCGCCGGTACGCCTGCAGCCAGCGTATCCATCATCGTGTTCATACCGGCGTGTGTAATGCAAACATCAACGTTCGCCAGCACGCTGCGTTGGGGCACGAATGCTTCGACGATCGGATTTCCGGCAAGTCGGCCAATTTGCTCGCGGGTGAGACGTCCGCCGTGCGCGATGATCAGCCCGGCACCTAGCTCACGACACGCGATTGCGACCATCTCGAACAGATCGGAGCGACCGCCAAACAGCGTGCCGAATGATGCGAATACGAGCGGCCTGCCCGTCGGCAGGTCGAAGGGCAACTTGGCATCAGGTGTCTCCTGCCGGATCGGGCCGGTATAGTGGAGATGTCGCGGCGGAGTCGACCGGGGAAAGTCGAAGCCGGGCACGATTTGGCTAATTTCGAGATCCGGGGAGAGGCAGTCGGCACAGGTGCGGCGGCGGCCAATTCCAAAGGCGCGCGCGCGCCGTTCGACCACGCGCGCATGACGAAACATCATCCAGTCGCTGACATCATCCGCGCCCTTATTGCGCCTGCTTGCCCAGGACGACGTATCCGGCAACCAGTGCGAAAAGTAGGGCGGCACGATTTTGTCGCGATCGATGAGGAGTGCATTGGCGACCGAAACGAACCGCAGTCCCAGATGGGCCGCGACCAAGCCGCCTGCGGCTTCCAGTTGATCACATACAAGCGCGTCGATTTTATGCCGAGCGAATGCTGCCGGAAGCTCGGTGCAAAGCATGTCGGTTGTGCGGGCCATGTCCTCGATGATCGAGAACAAACCTCGGAGCCCGTGTACGTTCGCCATTGTGCGCGATGCTGCTGCGAGCGAGCCCGCGGGACGCAATTTTTCCCCGACTGGAGAAATTTCCAACCCTGCCGTTGCTATCGCCTTGGCTGCGTCCACTTCGGAAAAAAACGTCACGCGATGGCCGCGCGCACGCAACGCCGCGCCGAGCGCGAGCATCGGATTTAAATGTCCCGCGAGCGCCGGACAAACGAATGCAAGGTGGGCCAATTAGTTTGTCCTCAAGCCGATAGGCTTGGCAAGTTGAGGCCCTTTTCGCCCGCGCACTTGATCGCGTCCTCATATCCAGCGTCGGCGTGACGCATGACGCCGGTGGCGGGATCATTCCACAGCACGCGTTCGAGGCGGCGGGCGGCGTCGGGTGTGCCGTCGGCGACGACGACCATGCCGGCATGTTGCGAATAGCCAATGCCGACGCCACCGCCATGATGGATCGATACCCACGTCGCGCCCGATGCGCAGTTCAAGAGCGCGTTCAATAATGGCCAGTCCGACACCGCATCCGAGCCATCCTTCATCGCCTCGGTTTCGCGGTTGGGCGAGGCAACGGAGCCCGAGTCGAGGTGATCGCGACCGATAACAATCGGTGCGTCCAACTCGCCCGAGGCCACCATCTCGTTGAAGGCAAGGCCCAGCCGGTGCCGGTCGCCGAGGCCCACCCAGCAGATACGCGCGGGCAATCCTTGGAAGTGGATGCGCTTGCGCGCCATGTCGAGCCAGTTGTGCAGATGTTTGTCGTGCGGCATTAGCTCCTTGACCTTGGCGTCGGTCTTGTAAATGTCCGCGGGATTGCCGGAAAGCGCGGCCCAGCGGAACGGTCCGATCCCCCGGCAGAACAGGGGCCGGATATAGGCTGGCACGAAGCCCGGGAAATCGAAGGCATCGGCGACGCCTTCCTCCTTTGCCACCTGGCGAATGTTGTTGCCGTAGTCGAGCGTCGGCACGCCCATGCGGTGATATGTGAGCATCGCGCGCACGTGCTCGGCCATCGACGCGCGGGCGGCAGTTTCGACCGCTTTCGGATCGCTCGTGCGTTTGTCGTCCCATTGCGCGAGTGTCCAGCCCTTCGGCAGATAGCCGTTGATGGGATCGTGTGCCGAGGTCTGGTCGGTAACGACATCCGGCCTGACGCCGCGCCGCAACAGCTCAGGCAGAATATCCGCCGCATTGCCGAGAACGGCGACTGAGATCGGTTGCTTTTCGCGGCAGCTCTTGTCGATGATCGCCAGTGCCTCGTCGAGGTCCTTGGCTTGGCAGTCGACATAGCCGGTCTTGAGCCTCATCTCGATACGGCTCGGTTGGCATTCGATGGCGAGCAACGAAGCACCGGCCATGGTGGCGGCCAGCGGTTGCGCACCACCCATGCCCCCCAGACCCGCAGTGAGGATCCATTTGCCGGCGAGCGATCCGCCGAAGTGGCGCCGGCCAACCTCGACGAAGGTTTCGTAGGTGCCTTGGACGATGCCTTGGGTGCCGATGTAGATCCACGAGCCGGCCGTCATCTGGCCGTACATCATCAAGCCCTTGCGATCGAGTTCATGAAAGTGCGCCCACGTACCCCAGTGCGGCACAAGGTTTGAATTCGCGATCAATACGCGGGGGGCGTCCGCGTGGGTACGGAACACGCCGACCGGTTTGCCCGATTGAACCAATAGCGTCTCGTCGCCTTCGAGCTTGCGGAGCGATGCGACGATGCGATCGAAGCTGTCCCAGTCCCGCGCGGCTCGCCCTATGCCACCGTAGACGACGAGCTCACCGGGTTTCTCTGCCACGCCCGGGTCGAGGTTGTTCATCAGCATCCGCAATGGCGCTTCGGTGAGCCAGCTTTTGGCCGACAATGTGCTTCCGGTTGGACTCTTGATGATGCGGGCGTTGTCGATGCGGGTGGGAAACGTGGTCATCTCGGCTGAACTCCGGCGGGCGGGACGAATTTGCCCATCGTGCCGCAGGGCGCGACCGGGCACAACTTGAACCGGATCGGGATCAGGTCACTTCGATCAGCCGTTCGGCGCGCAGCCGGTGGCGGCTGTCGGTCAGAAGCCACACGCCGCCGATGCCGGCCGCTAGTATGCCGAGTGCGGTGGTGCCGGCGATCACGCAGAAAATCATGATCTGATATTTTGCGGCTTCGATGGGATCCGCACCAGCGAGAATCTGTCCTGTCATCATGCCCGGCAAAGACACCACACCCGCCGCCGCCATTGAGTTGATGATTGGTATCATTGCCGTTCGTAATGCGTTGCCGAGGGCATCATGCATAGCCTCGAACCTCGTCGACCCCAGTGCCAGCTTCGCTTCGATGCCGTTGCGCTCGCGCCGAGTCGCCGTCGTCAACGTGTCGAGCACGAGGCTGACTCCTGTCAGGGCATTGCCGAGCACCATGCCGAGGATCGGCAGAAGTATCCGCGGGCTCCACCATGGATCGGTGTTGATGATCAAGACGACGGCGTAAAGTGTGCCAGTCAGTCCGCAAAACAGCAGCGCCGCCGTACCGAGCCCCCAGTGCTGCCAACCGCTGCCGATGCGGTAGCGCTGCCGGGAAAGCGCCTCCCAACTCGCGACAGCGATCATCACTATGGCAAACAATGCGGTGAGTGCGCCCGACCCCTGTTCGAACACGAACTTCAAAATAAAACCAACTGCGCCGAGTTGCGCTGCCATCCGCGCGGCGGAGATGAGCAGCGTTTTTTCCAGGCCCAACCTGAAACCCCACGACAAGCCCGCGTTGGCGATCAGCAACAGGCCGGCAATTGCCAATTCGAGGATACTCAGCGGGTGGTAGGTCATGGCTGCTTGTCCCAGCGTTCGGCAAGACCAGTGAGACGCGGATCGTGCGTTCCGGTAACTTGCCGCGCCGGGGCCGGAACGCGCGCTGCGCCCAGCTGAAGCTGTTTGTGCGCCAGCCGACGAACCTGGCCCGCATCGTGGCTTACCAACACGACCGACCGACCGGCCAATATTTGAAAGCGGATCAATTCCTCGACAAGCGCCGTCGCCGTCGGATCAAGCGCGCCGGTCGGCTCATCGAGCAAGATCACGCGCGGCTCGTCGGCTAGCGCCCGGGCCAATCCCAGCCTGAGGCGTTCACCTGTGGATAGTTGGGCAAGGGGATGATCGAGTGCCTCGCGCGCGATGCCAAGTGAGGCGGCGAGCCGTTCAAAACGCAGCAGTTCGGGATGGCGAACGACATGTTGACGAGGTGTGTCCGCCCACCAGGCGGGTTCCGCCGACACGTAGCGAACCTGGCGTCGCCACTCGCTGGCCGTCACCTCGGCGCGCTCGGCACCTTCGATAAAAACGTAACCGCCGGCCGGATCGAGATCGGCTAGCGCCCGGAGTATACGGGTCTTGCCCGCGCCCGATGGTCCCTCGATCGCCAAGCACTCACCCGCTGCCACCTCGAACGAGAGGAGCGGCATGCCCGGAATCGCCAGTTTTTCGACTTTGAGCACGTAGTTCGCGTTGTCCTCGCGCAATCATCGCCGCTCGCGATAATCAATTGGCCCCCTCATAGCAATTGCATGCCTGGACCGCTAGCGGTGGCGGGGCTTGCAGCTCGCGCTCACTTCGTCGCATCGTTATAGTTCGAGCACGGCCCTCCCAAACAAGGCTCCAACGATCCATGCTAAGCCGCGTTGCGCGGGCCATCGTCACGAGCCCCTATCTGCTGCTTTGCATCGCGCCGTTGTGTTGGGCGGGGAACCACATTGTCGGGCGCGCCATCGTCGGCTTGGTCCCCCCTGGCGGGCTGTCGCTTGCGCGGTGGCTGCTGTCGGCGGCGGTGCTGCTGCCGTTTGCGCTGCCGCACCTGCGTCGCGATTGGACCTCTTTGAGTGCCAAACCTTTCACCATCGTGTTGCTGTCGATGGCTGGAGGGGGTTTGTTTGGGACGCTCCAATTCATCGCGCTGCAGTATACCGCGGCCCTCAACGCAGCCGTTTTCAATTCAACCGTGCCTGCGTTCATTGTGATCGCGGCGGGATTGATCTTCCGCGATGCCGTACGCCCAATCCAGGTTCTCGGGATTCTAACGTCACTGTTTGGTGTGATCGTTATGATCGGAAAAGGGGATCCGGCAGTCCTGCTCGCCATGCAATTCAACTTCGGAGATGTGCTCCTTATCGCCAACATGGCGCTGTTTGCCGTTTACAGTGCATGCCTCAGACTGAAGCCGAATGTGCATTGGCTGACATTCATGCTGGTTTTGTCGGTGGTATCGGCGCTTGGCAATGTGCCGCTTGCAGTGTGGGAACACTTCGACGGCGAGCCGCTCATGCCAAATTGGCCGACGCTGCTTTCGGTGGTGTATGCTGGCATCTTTACCAGCGTAATCGCATATGCATGCTGGTCGCGGGCGATCGAGCAAATAGGCGCGGCTCGAGCCGGCGTGTTTTTGCATCTCGTCCCGCTTTATGGAGCGCTGCTTTCGACGCTGCTATTGGGGGAAACCATTCGCCCCTTCCACATCGTCGGGCTCGGTCTGATCCTGACCGGCGTGACGCTGGCCGCCCGCAGATAAATCAGGCAGCCAAAAGCAAGACTTCGCTCACTTTTAACCGCAAGCTCGCGCGGTTGAAGGGCTTCATCAAGAATGCCTCCGCGCCAGCAGCAAACGCACGGGCAAGGTCGATTGGGTCGTTTTCCGTGGTGCAGTAAACAATGATCGGCTTGCGATCCGACGGCACAGTCTGCACGCGGGCCAAGAACTCGTGCCCGCTCATGCCGGGCATGTGCCAATCCAGCAAGATCATATCGGGCATTGCTTTGATGCATAGTTCGAGCGCCGCAGCCCCGTTTTCGGCTTCGATCACGAGGTAATTCATGTCTTCGAGAATGCGGCGCGCAACTTTCCGAATGATTTCCGAATCATCCACGATGAGCCAACACAGCATCGAATTACCCGCAATTGCCCACAGCCGACGAATGCAACGTCGCCGGCCTCAATCCCAAGATCGGTGGCAGTTTGCCGCACAAGTATTAAGCGCCGGTTGACGGATGTCGCAAAATTTGCCCGAGCATAGACGCGGTGGCCGTCAGGCGGAACCGGCCGCAAGTAAGATATCCGCGCCGTCTTTCAGAATTTCCAGCCGCATGCCCGACGACGTCGCTAGCCGCCAGGTGTAGTAGGCTTGGACCGTCATTGCATCGAGTTGTGGTGGCTCGGTGCCAAGAACGAATTCCGTCAGATATTGCGGTGGCCGCGCGCCCGTCCCCCGGCAGCGAATGACGAACATCGGTTGTTCGGTCGTGCCTGAGATCATCACCTCGATGTCACCACCGCGCGGTAACACGGTGACTGCGCTCGCGATCAGGTTGAGCAGCAACTTGACGCGATCTTTAGCGGCATACCCCGAAATGCCTTTCCAACTGAGCTTGTGTTTGCCCGCGTTCAACAGGCCACGTGAAATCTGCTCGGCCGTCGCCAGATCGATCTGTGCCCCAGCCGATCCGGCCGCGCCAAATGCAAACCGGGCAAATTGCAATCGCGCCGATGCCTGTTGCGTGACGTTGCGAATGACATTCAGCGCATAATTTTGCGCATCGACGTTATCGTCTTCGTCGAGAATTTCGAGGCCATTGTAGATTGCGCCAACCGGGCCGATCACGTCGTGGCATATCTTGCTCGAAATCAGTGCGGCAAATTCGAGATCGGAAATCTGAGCGGTTGGTGTCATAGCTGCCTCGTGTTGCAAAACCGATCGGCGCCCGATCGGAGCGCGGTCAGCAAGAGAGTTGCCAAGACGCGAGGCTGCGTGAACGCTGGCAAACATGATCTGTCCCCGACCGCAAATCAGTTATCGTGATACATGCGCCGGGCGGTTGTTGCCAAGCTTCGTGCAGGCTCGAAGATGGTGCAGTTGTCACTTTGGCCGCGGCGTGCGTCATTGCTGCCGCGCTCAACGCCACGAGGAGACGATTCGACATGTTAATTCCGGAGCTCGCCTATAAGACACTCGCCGATCGTCTGTTGCCGGCAGTGCTGGCGGCTGGGCGTTTGGAAGTCGAATATTTCAAATCTGGAATTGCAGTGTTGCGCAAAGAGGATGCGTCGCCCGTCACCATCGCCGACCAAGAGGCGGAGGCGATCATCCACGCGGCCTTGGCGATTGCCGCTCCAGGAGTTCCGGTTGTCGCCGAGGAGGCGGCCGCCGCAGGTCATATCCCGGTAATCGGCGACACTTTCTTTCTGGTCGATCCGTTGGACGGCACGAAATCGTTCATTTCCGGCAATCCAGATTTTACCGTCAACATCGCCCTGATCGAGCACGGCAGGCCCACCTTTGGCGTGGTTTATGCGCCAGCGACTGGGCGCATGTTCGCAGCGCTCGGCCCGAACACGGCGGTCGAGGCAGTCGTTCCGTCCGACGCAGTTGTCACTGGGTTCGATGACATCGCCGCGCAGCAAATTTTCACGCGGCAGCCTGACATGGAAAATTTGGCGGCGGTGGCGAGCCGCACGCATGGCGCATCGGCGGCAGAGGCGTTTCTGCTTCGATGCAACGTCAAAACGAGGCGCAACATCGGCTCGTCGCTGAAATTTTGTCTGGTGGCACGCGGAGATGCGGATCTTTACCCGCGATTCGGCTCGATCTATGAGTGGGATACGGCTGCCGGGCAGGCGATTTTGCAGGCGGCAGGCGGTGCGGTTACCCTTTTTGATGGCTCCGAGCTCGCCTATGGAAAAGTGGATAAGCTTTTCAAAAATCCGGATTTTATTGCGTGGGGAAGACCGGAATTGATCACGCAATTGACGTGAGGCGGCAGCGATTTAGCCACACTTTAGTAATACATTTTAGCGCATGGTTATCGAAAGATGACCGGCGCACGGCTGCGCTTTCGCGGTCGCCGGCGCCCCGAGCAGAACGGGACTGTGACCATGACTGTGACCAACATGCACCGCAAGTTTGCGGCTCTCCTCTTTGGTGGACTAGCCCTCCCGGCGCTGCTGTTCACCGATTTTGCCGCCAGCGCGCAGGATCGGCCGTCATGGGAACGCGCACAGGCGACTGGTCCGCAACGCCTCGGTGGTGAAGAAGACGCCGATCGGCCAGAATATCCGCCGCGTCCGGCGCCCTATCAAGGTGGTGGATCCAGCCAACCCCGTGGCAACGACGCGTACTCCGCGCCTTCTTCCCAAGCGCCGGGCGCATATCCAAGCCCGCGCAGTGGTTATGGTGCGCCGGCGGCCGATCCACGCAGTTATCGCACACAAGCACCTGCCAGCGGCGACGTGTATCGTCCGCCGTCCCAGGCGAGCGGCGACGTGTATCGTCCGCCGGCGGCTGGCTATGGTCAGCCTTATACGCCGCCACCGTTGCTTGAGTCCGACGAACCCGAGTACGATAATGGTGGTGGTCCGCCCCCGCCGTACGGCGAGCCGCAACGCGATTATGGACGGCCGGTCGCCGGTTACTACTCGAAAAACGAAATCGCGGAAGCCGGTCACGGCTTCTTTGGCTCGGTGAGCCGCGGCGTTGCCAGTGCAATCGAATATGCCTTCCAAAAGGCGGGACGCCCAAACGGTTACATTCTTGGCGAGGATGCAGGCGGCGCTTTTGTAGCCGGACTGCGCTATGGCGAAGGTCGGTTGCACACCAAAGATGCGGGAACGCACAAGGTTTATTGGCAGGGCCCCTCCCTCGGTTACGATTTTGGTGGGGAAGGCTCCAAGACCATGGTGCTGGTCTATAATCTGCGTGACCCTTCCGACATCTACAACCGGTTTGGTGGCGTCCAAGGCGCGGCATACCTTGTCGGCGGCGTCAGCGTGCAGTTTCAGAAGTACGGCGATGTGGTTTTAGCGCCAATCCGCTCCGGCATCGGCTTGAGACTAGGTGCCAATGTCGGATATTTGAAGTATACCCGCTCACCGACCTGGAATCCCTTCTGATTGAATTGGTCTACGAGTGAGAGCGGGGCTGAGGAACGATGGGTTTCCGGGAAATATCGTTGGCCTCATCAAGCGACTCTGTGGACCGCGCAAAGTTCGCGCGGTGCGGTTGCGGGTCTGATAAGCTGACGGGTAACGATTGCTGAGCTAAGCCGGGAACCTGCCGCTTGATATCGAACCAGACCGCCCTTCTTGTCGTCCTCGGCTTCCTCGTCGCGAGCCTGTTGGTCGTACTGTTGACGCCGGCCTATCGGTCGCGGACGGTCAGGCTGACCACCGCGCGTGTGCGCGCTTCTCTGCCCACTACCGAGCAGGAGTTGAAGGCCGACAAGGATCGCATTCGTGCAGAGAATGCCTTGCGCGTTCACCGGCTCGAGCAACAATTGCATCAGTTCAAGTTCGGATCGGCGCGGCAGCTGATCGAGGTAAGCCGACGCGATGGCATTATCAACACGCTGACAAGCCAAACTGAACAACTGGCCTCTGATCTCGAAGCGGCTCAGAATGCCCGCAACGTGTTGGAACACACGATTGCCGATCGATTGCCGCGAGTGGAGCAGCGGCTGATTGAAGCCAAGAAACTCCTGTTTCAACGCGATCGCGATGTGGCGACGATCGGTGACGATGCGGCGCGCACGCAGCGCGCGCTTGTCGAATCGGTGCAGATCAACGCCCAGCAACGCGCCGAGATCGATCGCCTGACCATGGTCCTGGAAACACGTGGCGCGATGAACCGTGGAGGGTTGAGCGATCCCGCGTTCGACGTCGAAGTCGCCATGAAGTCTGAGATCGAAGCCCTGCGTGCCCGCGCGCGCGATCAAGCCTCCCTGATCGAGCGGCTGCAAAGCGGTGATCGAGGTGCGGCGGGCGGGAACTCGATTGGTTCGCACATCGCACCGCCAATTCCCGAAGTGGTTCGGCTGCAGCGCGAACTAATGCTCACCGAGGCTGTCAATAAGCCGGTCGAACTTTCTGGCGCTAACAACGAGCGAGAGAGCGAGTTGCGTCGGCTTAACCAATTCATCGACGATCAAGCACGTGAAATTTCAAGCCTGAAAGCTTCGCTCGCTTCTTACACGGACGAGTCTGCCGGCGTTGGTGAACGTGGGGCGTCGATCAAAGACAGTCGAATCGCAATGAAATCGCGGTTGAGCGGGCTTCAAGTGCAGACCGAAAGTCAAGCAGAGGCGATCCGTAAGCTTCGAGCGGAGTTGGCAGGATTGAACGAGCAGCTTGCCCGGCAAGCGCAGCATTTCATGGAGGAGATGCGTCGCTTGGGTGCGGGCACATTGCCGGCGTCGGGATCTTCGCGACCGTCAGCGTCAGCGTCAGTGCGACGTGCGATCACACTCACGCAACGGATCACGGATGCCAAACCTGAATTGGCGTTGGGGGTGGGCGGCGTCAGTCGGCCCGTTCTGGTCAAGTCGGATGCCGTTGCGGCTCCCGCGCCGACGCCGGTACCGGTCGCTGCCCCGGCTTCGGTTCCGCCCGCAGATGCGGCCGAGCCGATGGCCACAGCCTCGGACAAGGACATCGTCGATTTCGTAAGCGACGAGCAATCCGACGGGGCTGCTGCAATCGTGACACCAGCGGAGGGTGACGTTTCCGCCGCGTCAGAGGCAGACGAAACAGATGGCGCTTCGGATCGTCCCGCCGTTGCTCGTTCCCGCCTGCTGGATCGCCTGACCGATTACGGCAAGGCGTAGATTCTCGGCTACCACGGTGTGCTGCATGTTCTTCGACGGCTTCAAGCTCACGAACGTGGACGTTGCCGGTGGTTCGTTGCGCTTGCGGCACGGCGGCTCGGGACCACCGCTGCTGATGTTGCACGGCAATCCGCAAACCCACGCGATGTGGCACGCTGTAGCGCCAGAACTCGCCAACTCATACACTGTGATCTGTCCCGATCTTCGGGGCTATGGTGGCTCGTTCAAGCCGCCGGCTAGCACCGATCATACGGCCTATTCGAAAGCGGCCATGGCGCGCGATATGGTCGAGCTGATGACCCACTTAGGGTACGAGCGTTTCCTAGTGGCAGCGCACGATCGCGGCGCGCGGGTCGCCCATAGGCTAGCCATCGATCATTCAGACCGAATTCAAAAGCTCTGTCTGCTCGACATTGTACCGACGATCGAACACTTCGAGCGCGCCGATATGGCTTTCGGCCTCGGATATTATCATTGGTTCTGGTTCGCCCAACCGCACCCCTTTCCGGAAAACATCATCAGCGCGTCACCAGAGGTTTGGTTCAAGGCCCACACTTCGCGCGAGGCGAAGGACGACAAATTCTTTCACCCGCAAGCCCTCTCCGACTATCTCGACTGGATCAGCAAACCGGATACGATCGTCGGCATGTGTGAGGACTATCGCGCCGCCGCCACCATTGATCTTGTGCACGATCGTGTCAGCCGCGCGGCTGGCGATAAAATCGAGTGCCCATTGCACGTGTTGTGGGGAACCAAGGGCAAAATCGGCGTCTGGTACGATGCATTGGAGATCTGGCAGCTTTATTGCTCCGGTCCGGTTTCCGGCCGCGCGCTGGTGACCGGTCACTACCTCGCCGAAGAAGCCCCCGAAGCCGTCACGGCAGAGCTGCTACGATTTTTTGCTTGATGCGCTGATGTAAGATTTCGGTCAAGTTGCTCGGTAAGGGTAAAAAAACATCCGGGAAACGCTCATGTCCGAAACTACAACTTCAGCCGTGCGGGTCGCCGACTTGATTTGGGCGCACTGGCAGCGGGGCGAGACGTTGGCGGCTTTGCCCCCGGACATTCGTCCAAAAACGCGCGCCGAAGGGTACGCAGCGCAGGCAGCGCTCGAACCATTTAGCAAATCGCCAGTGCTGGGGTGGAAGATTGCGGCCACTAGTTCCATCGGGCAAACCCACATTGGCGTGCCCGGACCCATCGCCGGCCGGCTGTTCAAAGAGCGTGCTTTTGATGATGGCGCGGTGCTGCCGATCGCGGGTAGCCGCATGCGCGTCGCCGAACCCGAATACGCCTTCCGCATGGACCGCGATCTAAGCCCACGCACCAGTGCTTACACCGTGGAAGAAGTGATGAGTGCGGTCGGCACGTTACATCCGGCAATCGAAGTTCCTGACAGCCGCTTGATAGATTTCGCCAAAGCCGGTGAAGCGCAACTTCTCGCCGACAACGCCTGTACGCATCAGGTCGTCATAGGGCGCGCGACCGACGCCGACTGGCGCAGTGTCGATCTCAGTCAGCATCAAGCGAAAGCATCCGTCGTTGGCAAACTCGATCGTGATGGCATCGGCGCAAACGTGCTCGGCGATCCGCGGCTTGCCCTCACCTGGCTGGCAAATGAATTGTCCGGACTCGGCATTACGCTTGCGGCGGGCCAAGTCGTGATCACCGGCACTTGCGCGCCGCCGCTTGCATTCGGTCCGGGCGACCGTCTGCATATGGATTTCGGCGCATTCGGCACAGTTGGTGCGACGATCAGTGTTGAATGATTGCGGGTAATTTTCGCGGGGTACGATCCATGGATAGCTTCGACTACGTCATCGTCGGCGCCGGTTCGGCCGGTAGCGTGCTCGCCAATCGCTTGACCGAGGATGCCAATACGACCGTGCTCGTGCTCGAAGCCGGCGGCACGGATTGGAACCCCTTCATCCATATCCCTGCCGGCTTCATCAAAACCTTCCACGACCCATCCGTGAACTGGCTTTACAAGATGGAGCCGAGTCAATGGACCGGTGGCCGTAGCATTCTCGCGCCACGCGGCAAAACGCTGGGCGGGTCGAGTTCGATCAATGGCAACGTCTACAATCGCGGCCAGGCGATGGATTTCGACACTTGGGCGCAGATGGGCAATCGCGGGTGGGGCTATTCCGATTTGCTGCCCTATTTCAAGCGGATGGAGCGACGCATCGGTGACGGCGACGAGACCTATCGCGGCCGCGATGGCGCGCTTGCTGTCACCGACAACGAATGGCGTCATCCATTGTGCGAAGCCTTCATGGACGGCGCCGAGCAAATGGGCATCCCGCGTAACAAAGACTACAACGGTGCGATCCAGGAAGGTGTCTCCTATACGCAGCGCACGATATTGAATGGCCGCCGCATGAGCGCTGCGCGTGCGTTTCTGCATCCGGCTATGAAGCGGCCAAACCTCAAGGTCGCAACCCATGCGCATGCGACGAGCGTTGTATTCGAGGGCAAAAAAGCAATCGGTGTGCGCTATAACCGAGGCGGTCCACGCGGCACGGCGATCGAAGTTCGGGCGCGGCGCGAAGTGATTTTGTCCGGCGGTTCGTTCAACTCGCCACAGCTGCTGCAATTGTCCGGCGTCGGTCCGGCGAAGTTGCTGCAGGAACAGGGCATCGAGGTGCACCATGCCATAGCCGGCGTCGGCGAGAACCTGCGCGACCATTACGCGCCGCGTTTCGTTGCGCGGGTAAAAAACATCGAAACCATCAACGAGCGCGCGCGCGGCCTCAAGCTCGGCGCCGAGATCGCGAATTGGGTGTTCCGCCGCAAGGGCATTCTCGGGTTGGTGCCGACGCTGGTCTATGCGTTTTGGCGATCGGAACCGAGCGTCGCGACGTCGGATTTGCAAATTACCTTCACGCCGGCGAGCTATCGCGAGGGCGTGCAAGGTCAGCTCGAAACCGAACCCGGCATGACGGTCGCCTCCTGGCAGCAGCGTCCCGACAGCCGTGGTTACGTGCGTATTCGCTCATCGAACCCGTTCGAAGCGCCGCTGATCCAGCCGAATTATCTGGCCGAGGCCAGTGATCGCCGCGTGCTACTCGCCGGCATGAAGCTCGCCCGCCGTCTACTCGCCTCGAAGCCACTTGAGCCGTATTACGATCACGAGGACTTTCCCGGCAAGCACGTGCAAAGTGACGACGAGTTGCTGGGCGCGGCCAAGGAGCGCGGGACGACGACATTCCACCCAGCCGGCACCTGTCGCATGGGACCGGCGACCGATCCGCAGGCCGTTGTCGACGATCACCTGCGTGTGCGTGGCCTCGACGGTTTGCGCGTGATCGACGCCTCGATCATGCCGACGATGCTGTCAGCAAACCTCAACGCTGCGACCATGGCGCTTGCTGACAAGGCGTCGGATTTGATCCGCGGACGCGCGGCAGCCGAGCCGATGGTCTTGGCGAGCTAAAGCTATCACACGAGTTTACCGCGCGCGGCGACCGGTAGCACATCGACGATCTGGTTGTTGCGCACCGCAATCAGCCGGTCGACCATGTTAACGACAACGCAGACGTGATTTGGGATCACGCGCACGATATCTCCGACGTTCGGCTTGTCGTTGACGCCGGCGAGGTCGAGGAAGCCGTGTTCCTCAGCGAAGCCTTTGATCCGTGCTTGCGGGTGCTCCAGGATGAACCCGTGGCCATCGAGCCCACCAGTATCCGCCGTCAGCGTTTTCGAGCCGGCATCGAGAATTCCGCGATCCGGACCGGCACGGCTAACCACTGTCGTGAATACATTCAACGCGCAATCGTCAAGGGTGGCGGCACCACAGCTGAGCATCATGCGGTCGTTGAAGATGTAGGTTCCGGCCCGATGCTCCGTTGCGCCCCGCAACCCTCCGACATTGCTGAGATTGGGCGTGCCGCCGGTTGAGACGATGCGGGCTTCCAGACCTAGTGCGCGTATGCCGGCCAACGCGCTATCGTAGAATATTTGGGTTTCGCTCCATGACGTTTCCGTCGGATAGAACAAGAAGCCCGCGAATGACAAATGCCGGTTGGCTTTGATCTCCGCCGCGAGCGCTACCGCCTCTGCCGCGGTCTCGACGCCGGCGCGTTTGCGCCCCGTGTCGCACTCGACGACGACATTGATCGGCCGTTCCGCAACGCGACCGGCTTCGGCGTAGCTTGCGAGCGTGACCGGATTGTCGGCTGCGACCGTTATGTTGCAGTGCTTTGCCAAATTGCCCAGCCGCGCGGCCCGCATTTCGCCAATCAAGTTATAGCTGACGAGAATATCGTCGATGCCGGCATCAGCCATAATTTCGGCTTCGCCGAGCTTTTGGCATGTAATGCCCTTCGCTCCTGCCTCCGCCTGCATCCGCGCCAACGCCGGGATCTTGTGTGTCTTAATGTGTGGACGATTGGCAACGCCAGCCTTGTCGCAGAGTGCTTGCACGCGAGCGATGTTAGCGTCGACCCGATCAAGATCGATGACAACAGCTGGCGTACCGAAGTCGCGCGCGATCGTGTTCTTAAGTTCGGCTAGGCTCATGGCGATGTGTCCTCGGCAATCGTAATCGATCTGATAATAATGCTTGCGTCCGCTTACTGGGAATAGAGTGGCGCGTGTCATTTGCGCATAATGCTCAGACAAAATTAGAGAGTGTGAACTTATTCGTGGAACACTTGTGGATGGTGCGGCGCGGTGGCTCTCCCGCATCTAGCCACGTCGGCGAATTTCGCTAGCGTAACATCGTATGAATGTCTCAGGCCAAAAACGTCAGTTGCCGTTGCGCCTCGTGGTTTCCAGTACCACGACCGGGCGCATGCCGAAGAGTTTTCCGGATACGGCGCGGCCTCAACTCGTTGTCGATGATCAGCCTCGAATGCAGCTTTTGCAGACGATGACGCTGATTGGAAATGCGCGCCGCAATGCCGCTCGGCGGTTGGCGCACAAGCAGGCACTTGCTCGCCGGACCTTGATTTTACTCATAGCAACCTGCATCGGGATTTGGTCCTGGCTCGCATTGAACGCCGCCGCTATCGATCCATCAACGCATCGGCGCTTGGCGTTCGTCGCGATTTTATCGGCCGTGGTTGCGCTGTTGCTGTCTTGTCGTCGCGCCGAAGGGCGAGTGGCGGTAAGCGCTCATCAGCTTAGTGTTTGCGCCTCTGAAATCGGTGAACTTCGAGCGGCGGTGAGTAGCGGTCGCGGTGAGGTCAATGCGGCGAGCGTTCACGAGATTCGGGAACTCTATCGCGGCATCATGCGTCGCTGCACGGCGGATCATATTTACGCCGATTTCCTCGCTGCCCGCGTGTCCGGGGAAGCAAAGAGCGCGGCCGGTTGGCTAGCCAACTTGTATTACTTCATCGATGTCTATCCAATGAGCATCGCCGCATTAGCGCTGCCGGCATGTTTTGCCGTGCTTGGTTGAAGCGCAAGTCGCCGATTCCCAAAATAGAACTTTACAAGAACATAATATGAACTAAGCTGCTGCCCATGGAGACGGTGGTGTGGGAGTTCGGTTTATGCGTTGGCAGCTGATCATGGGAATTGCGGTTGCGGTCGTGGCGGCTGGTTCAGCCCGCTCACAGTCGATGGGGCAGATCGCGGCACCGGTAGAAGTTGCGGCGCCGCTTTATGCTTACGGGCCCGATGTTGTCGAGCCACCGAAGATAAGGCCAAGGTATAACGGCCGTTATTATGATCAGGGGCGAACGCATTCCCGCTACGACAATCGTCGATATGGCGATCCCAGCTTTTTCAATTCAAGGCAATATCGCGGGTACGCAGGGCGCGGTGAAGCATATAGCGGCAATGGTTATCGCGGCTATCGATCGAACCGAGGTTACAACGGCTGGCCAAATTCGTATCGACGTTATTCGGTGCCCAACTACGATCGCGGCTTACCACAATATAGATATCGCGCTCAGCGCCCCTCCCGATCGGCCGATCAGGAGCAATTCGCGGCCCGTGTCATTACTCCACAATTACGGGGGCGATGGCGTGATCTGGGACCAGTCTATCAGTCAAGATCGTATTGAATTGGCGTTGAGCGCGTGTAGCCGTAGTTGGCCCGCACTCATTCCCACTCGATGGTGCCGGGCGGCTTCGAAGTGATGTCGTAGACAACGCGGTTGATGCCTTTGACCTCGTTGATGATTCGTGTGGCGGCACGACCCAGGAAGCCGTGGTCGAAAGGGACATAATCAGCGGTCATGCCGTCGGTGGAGGTGACGGCGCGGAGTGCGCAGACATGGTCGTAGGTTCGTCCATCGCCCATGACGCCCACCGTGCGGACCGGCAAGAGTACAGCGAACGCCTGCCAAATCGTGTCGTACAGTCCGGCCTTGCGTATCTCGTCGAGATAGATCGCATCGGCGCGGCGCAAGGTGTCGAGCTTCTCCTGCGTGATCGCGCCTGGAATACGGATCGCGAGGCCGGGACCAGGGAACGGGTGGCGGCCGACGAAATGTTCAGGTAGGCCAAGTTCGCGGCCGAGCGCGCGCACCTCGTCCTTGAACAGCTCGCGCAGCGGTTCGACGAGCTTCATGCGCATGGCGGCCGGCAATCCGCCGACGTTATGGTGCGATTTGATCGTCACCGAGGGTCCGCCGGTAAACGATACGCTCTCGATCACGTCGGGATAGAGTGTACCTTGGGCCAGGAATTCGACGTCGCCGAGCTTGTGCGATTCCCGCTCGAACACGTCGATAAAGAGCCCGCCGATAATCTTGCGCTTGGCTTCTGGATCGGAAACGCCGTCGAGTGCAGCGATGAACTGCTGTCCGGCATCGACGTGTACCAGCGGAATATTGAATGAATCGCGGAACAAGCGAACAACCTCGGCCGCCTCCTCCTGTCGTAGTAATCCGTGATCGACGAAGATACAGGTGAGTTGATCGCCGACTGCCTCGTGGATCAGCTTGGCCGCGACCGCGCTATCGACACCGCCGGACAAACCGCAGATAACTTTCGCCTTGCCGACGCGCTCGCGGATGCGGGCGATCTCGGCGGTGTGGAAGTGCTGCATCGTCCAGTCGCCGGGGATGCCGGCAATCTTGCGTACGAAGTTGCCGAGCAGCGCTGCACCACGCGGCGAGTGCACAACTTCGGGATGGAATAACACGCCGTAATGGCGCGCTTCGTCGTTGGCGATCACGGCGTAGGGTGCATTTTCGGAGACCGCGACCGCGCGAAACCCGTTGGGAAGTTGGGTGATCTTGTCGCCGTGGCTCATCCAGACGTGGTCGCGCGTGCCCTTCGGCCAGAAGCCTTCGAACAGCGGGCAATCATCAATGATGTCGATATCGGCGCGACCGAATTCGGCCGCATGTCCGCCTTCAACCTTGCCGCCGAGTTGGACCACCATCGTCTGGTTGCCGTAGCATATGCCCAGGATCGGCAATCCCGACGAGAAGATCGCTTGCGGCGCAGTCGGCGCTTTTTCCCAGTAAACGCTGCTGGGTCCGCCCGACAGGATGATCGCTTTCGGCGCCAATCGCTCGAGTGCTTCATCGGCCTTGTTGTAAGGCACGATCTCGGAATGGACGCCCTGTTCGCGCACGCGGCGTGCGATTAATTGCGTGACCTGGCTGCCGAAGTCGATGATGAGTACGGTATCTGTCATGCACTACGCGATACGCGATTGGGGCTGTCGTTACAACCCCGCCAAGCGCCTAGAAATCGAGCAATCCCCGGAAGTTCGCGGCGGTATTTGCGATGTTCAAAGCCAGTCAGCCATCCGATCCTGCGCGAGGAGTTCCTCAAATGTCGGGCGCGGCCGCACCACGGCGAACTGGTCGCCTTTGACGAGCACCTCGGGCACCAGCAGCCGGGTATTGTATGTCGACGACATGGTGGCGCCATACGCACCGGCGGTCATGAACGCCAGTAGGTCTCCGGCCTTGGTTTCCGGCAACGCTCTTGCGCTGGCGAACTGATCGCTCGTTTCGCAGATCGGGCCGACCACGTCGTAAGGCATCCGCTTGGCATCGAGAGCAGGCTCGTCGATCGGCCAGATCTCGTGGAACGCGTCGTACATCGCCGGCCGGATTAGGTCGTTCATCGCGGCATCGACCACGATGAACGTCTTCTGCGGCCGTCGGCTGAGCTGGAGCACGCGCGTGACGAGCACACCGGCGTTGCCGACGATCAGGCGGCCCGGTTCGAAGCCGAGCCCGACATCAAGCGCCCCGAGTGTTTTATTCACCATCGCGGCATAGGCTTGGATCAAGTCTGGACCGTCCTCGACCGCTTGATCCATTGTGTAGGGAATGCCGAGCCCGCCGCCGAGGTCGAGCCGTTCAACACAGTGCCCACGACCGCGCAGACTTATAACCAGCGCGCCCATCCGTGTGAATGCGGCCTCGAGGTCGCCGAGCTCGCGGATCTGACTGCCAATGTGAACCGCAAGGCCGAGCATCCGCACGCCCGGCATGTTCGCCGCCGTATCGTATAGCCGTTCGGCCTCTTCGAGGCCCACACCGAACTTGTTTTCGGCCGATCCGGTGGTGATCTTGGCATGTCCGCCGGCGCCGACGTCCGGATTGATGCGAAATACCGCTGCCTGCCGCTTGCCCTTGGCGGCGGCGATCCGTGACAGCGCGTGCAGCTCGCCCTCGGTTTCGATATTGATCTGGAAGATGCCGGCATCGACCGCGAACGCCAACTCCTGATCGGATTTACCGACACCTGAGAATACGATTTTATCGGGCGAAATGCCGGCGGCGAGGGCGCGGCGGATCTCGCCTTCGGACACCGTATCGGCGCCGGCTCCAAGCTTCGCCAGCGTTTTCAAGACCGCCAGATTGCTGTTCGCCTTCATCGCATAAAACACGTGGGCCTTGGGACCCAAAGCCTCGACGAATGCCCGGTAATGGCGCGTGATCGTCGCCGTCGAATAAACGTACACCGGCGTGCCGACCTCGGCTGCAATGGCGGCCAAGCTGACATCTTCGGCATGAAGTACGCCGTCAAGATAGTGAAAATGATGCATGGATGGCCGAGCCTTTGGCGCGCAAACGGGAGCGTTGGCCTAGGCTTTAGCGCAAAAGACCATCGAGAATGAACTCTTTATGTGGCTTGGGTGCCGCATCTTCAGCTTTGCCCTGGCCCGAGGTGGCCGTGGCCGAGGTCTGGTTCTGTGCTTTCGTCTCGGTCGGTGTCTCGAGCGGGCCCTTCACGCCGCAACCAGCCAGCAACAGTGATGTTGCGACGATCGCGATGCTCAGTTTGATAGCATATCCCATGAAACGCGTTTTCCAGACTTCGGATAAAATCAAGGTCTGACTTAGCCCGCCTCGCCGACCTTCTCCAACTGCTTAATCCAACGGTTGGCCATTTCTGTGACGTTCTGTGGCGCGGTTCCACCATAGCTCACCCGGCTTTTTACCGAATTCTCCGGGGCGAGCACATCGAACACCGCCGACGTGATCCGCGGTTCGACGGCCTGCATGTCGGCAAGGGTAAGTCCATCGAGTTCCACACTTTTTTGCTCAGCCGCCGAAACGATGCGCCCGGTGATATGGTGCGAATCGCGGAACGGAATGCCCAAGGTGCGCACCAGCCAATCGGCGAGATCGGTAGCGGTCGAAAAGCCACGGCCAGCGGCGGCTTTCATGACATCAACGCGCGGTTCGAGGTCGTCGATCATGCCGGTCATGGCGTCGAGCGATAATCCGAGCGCATCGAACGCATCGAAAGTCACCTCCTTATCCTCTTGCATGTCCTTGCCGTAGGTCAGCGGCAGCCCTTTCATCACCAGCAGCAGGCTTTGAAACGCGCCGGCGATCCGACCGATCTTGCCTTTAACCAGCTCGGCCGCATCGGGATTGCGCTTTTGCGGCATGATCGACGATCCGGTGGTAAACCGGTCCGACATCTTGATGAAGCCGAACTGCGGCGTCATCCAAATGATGATTTCTTCAGCGAGGCGCGTCAGATGCATCGAGCAAATCGAGGCGGCAGCCAATGCTTCCAACGCAAAATCCCGGTCCGCCACCGCATCGAGCGAATTGGCGGCCGGCCGGTCGAAATCAAGCGCTTTCGCGGTCATGTACCGATCAATCGGGAATGACGTGCCAGCCAGCGCCGCCGCGCCAAGTGGGCTCTCGTTGAGCCTAGCGCGAGCATCGGCGAAGCGGCCGCGATCGCGCCCGATCATTTCGACATAAGCCATCAGATGATGCCCGAACGTTACCGGCTGCGCCGGTTGCAAGTGAGTAAAGCCCGGCATTACCGTACCGGCGTGGGTCAATGCTTTGGCTGCCAGCGCCCGCATCAGACGGACCAGCGCATGATCGAGGCCGTCGATTCTGTCCCGCACGTACAACTTGAAGTCGAGCGCGACCTGATCGTTGCGCGAGCGTGCGGTGTGCAAACGGCCGGCCGATGTGCCGATGATTTCGCGCAGGCGGCTTTCGACGTTCATGTGCACGTCTTCGAGCTCACGCGACCATTTCATCTGGCCGCTGTCGATCTCGGCCATCACTTTATCGAGACCGGCGATGATGCTGGCGGCGTCCTCCTTCGAGATGATGCCTTGCGCGGCCAGCATCGTTGCGTGTGCTTTTGATCCCCGAATATCGTGCGGCGCCAATACCTTATCGAACCCAATAGAGGCGTTGATCTCCTGCATGATGTCGGCATTGGACACCGCGAACCGTCCTCCCCACATCTTGTTGGCTTGCTTGTCGGTCATGGTACTCTCCGGGGCGGATGCGGTCGGCGCGGTGGTAGACTTAAGGGAAGCGAAGAGCGATGTCGAAGCGATGGTGGACAATAGCATTGGTGCTAGCGGGGACGTTGCCAGCGATGGCGGGCTTCGGCGCGGTATACGTCATTGCGCGCAGCGCTGACAACGCTGTCGAGGCCGAGCGGCAGCTAATTGCGCAGGCCACCGCTACGCCCGTATCGAGCACCAACCCGCTGTCGCAAGGCGATATGATTAAATTCGTGTTCAAACGCGAGCCGGAAGTGCTGGCCGATATTGCGTTCGTCGATGGTGCGGGCGCGCCGAAAACTTTGGCCGACTTCAAGGGCCGCGTCGTGCTGCTGAACGTCTGGGCGACGTGGTGCGTGCCGTGCCGCAAGGAGATGCCGGCGCTCGACCGTCTACAGAAGGAACTCGGCTCGGATAAGTTCGAGGTGGTGGCGCTGAGCGTCGATCGCGGCGGGGTGGACGCCTCGCGCAAGTTTCTCGACAGCATCAACGTTGCGAATCTCAAGCTTTATGTCGACCCGACCGCCAAAATGAGTTCGCCGCTCAAAATCATCGGCATGCCGACGACGTTGCTAATCAATGCCGAAGGTCGCGAAGTCGGGCGTTTGATCGGCGAAGCGGTTTGGGATTCAGAGGATGCCAAGAAACTGATCAGGGCTGTCGCGGGTTAGTCCGCTATCAATTGATCGCAACAAAGGATGAGACCGATGCAAGACGAAAAGTTCAACATGTCGATGCGCAAGTTTCTCAAGCAGGTTGGCGTGACTTCGCAACAGGAGATCGAACGTATCGTGCGCGAGCAATCGTCGAGCGGGGGCGGCAAGCTCAAAGTTAAAATGGTGCTAACTGCTGAGGGGACCAGCCTCAACCATGTGGTCGATGGTGAGATTGAGTTGGGGTGAGTCGTCAAACCTCGCGTCTCGCGAAAACGCTCTACCCGACCCACGGCACAGCTGTTCTGGGACCTGCTCAACAATACTTCGAGGGCTCTTTTAGGTCGGCTAGAGCCCTTGCGAGCGCCGACACTTCACTCGTGCCGCTTTCCTCAGTTGACGGGGTAGC
>JANLXZ010000463.1:0-2135 GCA_031365375.1 Hyphomicrobiaceae bacterium
CGCTCGATCTTGAAGCCCTTCGAGATGGCAGGCTCGAGCGTCAGCGAGGCGCCAATAACACTCACCACCGCATCGGTCGGCACGCTGCCGCCGTTTGTCACCTCGATGCCCTTGTCGAGATCTTCAACGGTGAGCGAGCGCAGGATCGAGCCGGTGACGGGTTTGCCGCCAAGGCTCAACTTGGTTTCCTTCGCCTGATCGCCCAGCGCCTTCGCGGCAAGCAGCATCCACGCCTGTTCCTGGGTCGAGGTGTAAGCGCGGCTCAGGTACGCCTTAGAGATCACGTTGATGAGACGCGGCGCCTCGCTCTTCGAAATGCCGGTTTCAGACGCAAGCGTGACCAGCGCCGCGCCATCGCGCAACACCGATCCATAGTCGTCACGCGCGACCGACTTTGACGCATCGAGCGCATCGAACATCGACAACGCCGCGGCAAACGCCTTCTCGGCCCGGTCCTTGTCGCCCATCATCGACAGCGCCGCACCAATCTGTGCCTTGGCAAGCGGCGTCGAGAAGTGATCGAGACGCGTGTCGGCGTAGTAGCGAAGCTCGCCGGCCGGCGCGCGGCCGTTGCGGGCCAAAACATAAAGAGCGTAGGCACGGTCTTCGCCGCCCGATTCAAAATCCTTACCGTTGGCGATGAAGTTCTGCAGGCGGTCGAGTGCCTGATTGAAGGGAATGGCGCGCACGTCGTAGCCGGTTTCCTTGGCGCGCGTCAGGAAGTCGGTGACATATCCGGTCAACCACAGATCTTCCGATCCCGCGCCCCAGATGCCGAAGGCACCGGAACTATCTTGCATTTCAAAGACGCGCTCGACGGCCTTTTGCACGCGCTCCTTCAGTTCCTTGTCGGGCGCGATGCCGATGCTGGCCGCGACCGCGTTGGCGTAGACGAGCGGCAACGCGCGTGACACCGTCTGTTCCGCACAGCCATAGGGATAGCGATCAAGTGAACTCAACAGTCCCGGCACATCGAGGCGTGCCGTCGGGCCAACGCTCAAGTTCACCCGCGTGCGGCCTGGGATGAGACCAGCGACGATATCCTTCGACAGCGTCAGCTTGCCCCCATTCGCAGCGAGTTCCTTGACCGTCGTGCGCTTGATGTCGCCAGCGGGCGGCTTCACATCGAACGACAAGTGACGCGACACATCGAGACCACCTGCACCCGTGACGTGAACGTCGTAGGTTTGCAGACCTACTTCTGACGGTTTGACGGCAATGCGCTCGCCCTTGCGTTCACCCGTCTTGAGGGGAACGTCTCGGCTGAGCAGGCTGACGGCTTCTCCTTTAGATTCGTCGAGCGGTTGCTGGCTAAGTGCCAGCTTGTAGCTGCCCTCCGCGCCCTCGACATTATGGATCGACAGATCGAGCGTCGCCTCATCGCCCAGGGTGATGAAGCGCGGGGCCGAAGCCGTCAGCGCCACCGCATCGCGAACGATCACGTCGGCCGTTCCATGGCCAAGTTTGTTTTTGCTCCAGGCCACCGCCATCAACCGGACGGTGCCGTTGAAACCGGGGAGATCGAAACTGACTTCGGCAGTGCCGTCTGCCTCGACGCGCACGATACCGGAGTAGAAGGCAACCGTATCTTCGACCGGCGGGCTGCCTTTGAGTCCTTCGCTTTCCATACCGTCACCGCCTGAGCGGATCTTGCCGCGCTCAGCCCGCATGCCATCGATGAGGCGGCCATAGAAGTCGCGGACATCGACGCCGAGCTTGCGCTGCTGATAGAAATAGAGTTCGGGAGCCGGCACCTGATAGCGCGTCAGATTGAGAATTCCGACATCGACAGCGGCAACCGTCACGCGGGCTTCTTCACCCGCCTCAAGTCCAGAAATCTTGATTGGCACGGTGAGCTTCGAGGCCGACGGGATCTTGACATCGGCCGCAATCGCAACGCGCAGCGTATTGGCATCCTGATTGACACCGATCCATTGCACGCCCATGGCGCGGCTTGGCATGCGCTTGGCTGTCTCGTCCATGGGCCGGTAAAGAAGTGCCGTCGCGTAGGCGCCAGGACCCCAGTCGCTGCCGACTTTGATCACGACATCGCCGCCGCCCTTAGGCACGTCGACTTCCTGGGATGACAACAGTCCGGACCCCAGCACGGCGACCAGCGCCTTACCGCCGCTCTT
>JANLXZ010000068.1:0-14614 GCA_031365375.1 Hyphomicrobiaceae bacterium
CCGGGATCGAGCTTTGCCGGCGGCTGCGCCAGCGATCAGAAACCAAGTCGCTGCCCATCTTGATGTTGACCGCGCGAGGAGAAGAGGGCGACCGTGTGCGTGGCCTGTCGACCGGCGCCGACGACTATGTCGTCAAACCATTCTCGGTCAATGAGCTGCTCGCCCGCGTCAAAGCGCTTCTGCGCCGAGCCTCACCTGATCTCATCGCCGATGTGCTGACCTATTGCGACATAACGCTCGATCGGGCAGCGCACCGTGTGATGCGCACGGGCAGAGAGGTACGTCTCGGGCCCACCGAATTCCGGTTGATGTTGTTCATGATGGAAAATCGAGGGCGCGTGCTGACGCGTCAGCAATTGATCGATGGGGCGTGGGGTCGCGACGGTGACGTCGACGAACGAACCGTCGATGTGCATGTCGGCCGTTTACGCAAAGTCTTGGTCGGCGCCCGCGAGTCTGACCCGATTAGAACGGTCAGGGGCGGCGGTTATGTGTTCGGTGAACGGTAATGTTTTGCGGCGGGTCAATCGATTTCGGCGCGAGCTGCACGAAGCTGAGATTTCGATCTGCACATTAAGGCAATATTCGATCGATGCGTTGATGCGCATGAGAAAACGCGATCCTAGCCGCGGATCACGAATAGTGGTTCTCCCAATACATCGAAACGTGGCGCGATCCCGAGCCCCGGTGCGTCGGAGGTGGTCATAAATCCGTCGACCCGGATCGGCGCGCCATCGGCAATTGCGACAGTGCTGTAGCTGTTGAAGTCGGTTGCCGAGAAGCAGAACTCTTCCGGTGTTGATCTGGCCAAGTGCGCGATGGTGGCGGTGACGATATCGCCACCCCACGTATCTTCGATGGTCATAGGAATTCCCGATGCAACGCACAAATCGCGCATCAATCGAGCTTTGGTCAATCCACCTACCTTGGAAATCTTGAGATTGATGACGTCCATCGCATCGTCGGATATCGCGCGTATCAATGCGCTGGCATCGAAGATCACTTCGTCTAGAACGAAGGGCCGGGACGTGCGTCGTCTAATCGACATGCACTCTTCGTAGGTTGCGCAAGGTTGCTCGATATAGACATCGACATTGGCGACGGCAGCGACAACGCGTGCCGCTTCATGCTTGGTCCAGCCGGTGTTTGCATCTGCGACCAATATGTCGCCGGGTTGAAGGACTGCACGTGTCGCGTGAATACGCTCGATGTCGCTGTCGGCATCTGCACCAACCTTCAATTGAAATTTCCGATAACCTTGGGCGTGGTAACCCTCGATCTTCGCGGCCATGGCGGCCGGTGCCTCTTGCGAAATAGCACGGTAGAGAGCGACTTTTTCTTGCGCAGCACCTCCCAGTAGTTTGTAAACCGGCAGGCCGCAGACCTTGCCGAGAATATCCCAACAGGCGATATCGATAGGCGCCTTGACGTAAAGGTGCCCGCGCAAAACCGCGTCCATCGTGCGGTTGATCTCGCCAAGGTTGGTCGGATCGAGACCAATCAGCTTTGGCCCGATTTCTTGCAAACCGGCGCGAACGCCGTGCGCGTAAGCTGGCAGGTAGGCTGATCCCAGCGGACAGCATTCGCTATACCCGGTAATGCCTGCGTCGGTCTCTACGGCCACCACCGTTGAATCGAACACGTCGACGAAGTTGCCGTTCGACCAACTATAGCGACCCTCTTTCAGCGGCAAAGCAACCTTGTAGGCTTTGATGGCGGTGATCTTCATCGGGATTGTCCTGATCGGAAATTGCGCGGGCGCTAAGCGTAATCACAACTATCGCTACGCATTCAAAATCATAAGATGCGCCAAGGCAATCCGTTTGCCAGCGGGGGCGGCACGTTCGCTCGATTAGACCTGAGGAAGATACCCCTAATGCTGCCAGAACGGCGCGTGCTGATTTGGATGTGCGTGCTGGTCGGTATCAACCAGCTCGGTTTCGGCGCCATGATACCGACACTCGCACTTTATGCTCAGTCATTTGGCGTGTCAGCGTCGGCCATTGGCATGGCGGTCGCGGCATACGGACTATCACGTTTTGCCTCGGCAATCCCGGCCGGTCAGCTTTCGGATCGGATTGGCCGGCGGCCCAGTCTGGCAATCGGCGGTTTGATCTCGGCCCTTGGAAATTTGTGGTGTGCGAGTGCGACGAGTTATCCAGAATTCATTGCGGCCCGCTTCGTTGCCGGTGCTGGCGCCGGGTTGATCTTGACCACGGGCCAAGTCGTATTGGCCGACATCAGCCCGCCGGATCGACGTGGCCGGACCATCGCTATCTATCAAGGGACGTTTTTGTTTGCGGTCGGAATTGGGCCCTTTCCTGGCGGTCTGTTAGCTGCCAACTTCGGGCTGGCCGCGCCGTTCGCGGCCTACGGGATTGCTAGTCTCGCCGTCACCGTCATTGCGTGGTTTGCCGTCGTTGAAACCCGTCAACTCTCGCATAATGCGCAACCGATCGGCGCAGTTGCCCTGCCTTCATTCGCAACCCAAATGCGGCTCCTCAACGGCCAGATCGGGTTCTTACTGGTCAGTCTTATTTCGTTGATGAATGCGGTCGTGCGTACCGGTGGACTGTTTGCAATCATACCTGTGCTTGCTACCGAACGCATGGGACTTTCGGTCTCGTCGATCGGCTTTGCCATGATGCTCGGCGGTGTTGCCGGCCTGTTGGCCTCATACCCGGCGGGATCGCTCGCCGACCGTTTCGGCCGCAAAGCCGTTATCGTGCCGGCGACGCTGATAACCGGAGCATCAATGATGCTGTTCTGTGTTGCGACGTCCTACCTATGGTTCGTCGTCGCCTGCATCGTATGGAGCATTGCGAGCTCGATCGGTGGGTCAGCACCGGCAGCGTATGCTGCAGATTCAGCACCGCCCGGCATGAACGCCGCCGCGATGAGCGCCTATCGCATGACAGCCGACGCCGGCTACGTCATCGGCCCGCTGGGCCTCGGTTTGATCGTCGATGATTACGGGCCGATCGTTGCGCTCAGTGTTTCAGCTGCGCTTCTGGTGCTGGTCGGCATCGCATTCGCTTTGATCGCTCCCGAGACGCACCGCGGCCATGCAACGCGATAGCGGCGCCTGGACAAACATATTACAAAGTAAGTTTAAGATGATCCACGCGCCACTGAATTAGTAACAATCGCCAGCAATGGACGCCGACCAAATTGACAACATCGAACAAGGGCTGAGCAGCTGTCATGAAAATCCAACTTCATCATATCAATCTGTGCACCAACGATGTTCCAGTCATGGACGAGTTCTACC
This sequence comes from Hyphomicrobiaceae bacterium, assembly GCA_031365375.1. Classification (GTDB taxonomy): domain Bacteria; phylum Pseudomonadota; class Alphaproteobacteria; order Rhizobiales; family Hyphomicrobiaceae; genus JAKFWF01. The sequence goes on from JANLXZ010000068.1 coordinate 3,272, forward strand.
GCACCGTGCTGGATATGGGAGACGAGCCGACCATGGGTGCGAACCGTTCGACGGACAAAGACGGCTATTTAGGGAGCGTTTCATTCGTCACCGACGGCACGACGCAAATGCATTTGGCGCAGCGTGACTTGGGCGCGGGATTTCGAACAGGCCAAGCGATAAATCCGCTCGAGCGCGGCCACATCGCATTTCGGACTGATGACATCGCAACATTCAAGAAGCGTTTGGAGGAAAAGGGCATTCCGTATTCAAACTATGGCGCATGGGCGATCAAAGGCTGGGAGCAGATCTTCTTTCACGATCCAGAAGGCAACGTCATCGAGGTGCATCAAGCCAACGAGTGAGTGCACATCAGGCAGATATCTTTGCGCTGGGTGTTTCCAGATCCCGTAAAGCTGTTACGCTGCAATTAATGCCGGGAAACGGCGACTGTTCGGGAGAACGCTCATGTTCCGCGCTTCACTGGCGGCGATGCTTGCTGCCTTGATCGTCACGCCTGCAATCTCAGTTGAGCCGGGCAAAAGCGGCGCCCCACGCTACACCGTCGACGCCTTCTGGCCCAAGGATCTTCCCGACAATCTAATTCTGGGCCAAGTCGCGGGCGTCGCCGTCGACGGCCAGGACAACGTGTGGATTATTCATCGGCCGAAATCACTCGTCGACGATGAAAAGGGTGCGCAGAAAAGCCCGCCCGAGACCCGGTGCTGCCTACCGGCACCACCGGTGCTGCAATTCTCACCCGACGGTCGGTTGCTCCGGAAATGGGGCGGGGCGGGTGAGGGCTACACCTGGCCGGCTAACGAGCATGGCATCCACGTCGATAAGGAAGGCAACGTTTGGCTCGGTGGCAACGATAAAGACGATCAGGTCTTGAAGTTTACCCCCGAGGGCAAATTCATCCTGCAAGTCGGCAAGGCCGACACCCCCGGCGGCTCCAACAGCACGACGCGGCTCGGCCGTCCTGCCCATATGGTGACGGACGATGCGGCAGGTGAACTTTATGTTGCCGATGGCTATGGCAATCGCCGCATCATCGTCTTCGATGCCAAGACCGGTGCATATAAGCGCCATTGGGGTGCTTACGGCACGAAGCAGCCGACCGACGATAAGCTACCGCCCTACAAACTAGTGGCCATCACCGATCTTTCAAAATCGTTTTCGAATCCGGTGCATTGCGTGCGCCTATCGACTGACGGTTTCGTCTATGTTTGCGATCGCGCCAACGACCGCATCCAGGTGTTCAAGAAGGACGGCACTTTTGTAAAGGAGTTCCAGGTCGAGCCGCAGACACTGCAGAATGGTTCGGTCTGGGACCTCGTCCTCTCGGAGGATCGCGGCCAGCGGTACATCTTTGTCGCCGATGGTGCCAACATGCAGGTCATGACGCTTGATCGGGAAACCGGCGCCAAGCTCTCGAGCTTCGGGCGCCCCGGTCATATGGCTGGCAACTTCAAGTGGGTACACAATATGGCGATCGACCGGCAGGGTACGATCTATACTGCGGAAGTCGGTGATGGCCGGCGTGTGCAGAAGTTTAAACGGGCAAGGTAAGGGCCTACAATCAGTCAACGTTAGTCACATCCACTCACATGGTTGCTCTGCTTGTTTGTGACCTTTCGTATTCAATGGTCGAGTGCTACGGGTCTGATACAAAAAACCAAACTGGGAGGAAATTAGAATGTCGTCTGACTTTACCAGGATTCTGTTGAGTGGCCTTGTGCTGGCATCGGCCGCGTTGTTCGTCAACGACGACGCAGCAGCGCAGCAAAAGCGCTTCCGCTTCGCTTACGATCAACCGAAAACGACCGGCTATGGCATCGCCGGCGATTTGTTCGCAAACAAACTCGCCGAAGTGAGCAAGGGCGCGTTCAGCGTCGATCAATACCCGGGCGCGCAGCTTGGCCAAGAGCCACAAGTTCTGCAGCTTCTGAAATCGGGCGATCTCGACTTTGCAATCACCTCCACCGCCAACACAGCCACGGTTTCACCCCAGGCCGGCGTGTTCTCGCTGCATTTCCTATTCCGCGATGAAGCTCATCTGGTGAAGGCGCTGGCCGATCCTGGCGTTTCCAAGGCGATGCACGATCTGATCGAAGAGACCGTGCCCGGTGCCCATGCATTGGCTTTGGCAACGCTCGGTTTCCGCAATATCTACAGCAAGAAAGAGATAAAAAACGTTGCCGACATGAAGGGTCTGAAAATCCGCGTGCAGGCGACTGCCACTGAGGATGCGATCTTTCCGTCCTATGGTGCCCAGACAGTGCACATGCCGTTTGGGAGCGTGTACACCTCGATCCAGACCGGCGTCGTCGATGCAGCGGAGAATTCAGTCAACGTGTTTCTCGCCAACAAGCACTACGAGGTTGCTCCGGTGCTTTCGATGACGCAACACGAGGCCAACAACAGCATCGTCTGGGTCAGCGACAAGACGTGGAAGAGCCTTACGCCCGAGCAGCAGGGTTGGGTCCAAGCCGCGGCCGATGAAGTTGGAAAAAACGAGCCAAGAAAGGCATTGGAGCTCGAGACACAGTCCGAAGCCAAGCTGAAGGCTATCGGCGTGAAAATCGTTTCCGATGTCGATAAGAGTGGGCTGGTCAAAGCATCGGAACCGTTCCTCGCCAAGCTGTCGAAGGAACTTGGGCCGCATGCTGAAAAGCTTGTGCAACTCGTTCAAGCCGTAAAGTAAGCGACTTTGTGGACAACGGCGACCGGACGCGCGCGCATCCGGTCGATTCGCATATTCTCCAATCCGCACAAATCCGAAAATCTTGGAATGAATGATGGCCTCATCGCGTGAAATCCTTGTGCCGATGCGGCAGCGCCATTTGAAATGGCCAGCCCTCGACGGCCTTGAGCAGGTTCTGATGGTAGTGTGCGGCCTGACGCTATTCGGCTTTTCGACATCGGTCGTATTCGACATCATAACTCGGACAGCGGGAGCACCGTGGCTTTGGCTGCAGGAAGTGACGTCGACGTTCTTCGTCTATGGCACTTTCATCGGCGCGGCGGTCGCGACACGACGTAACGATCATCTGTATTTGACGGCGCTCGCTGAATCACTGAGCGGCAATGCGCGCTCATTCGTCGAAATCACCATCCGCCTGGTGATGCTCGGTGTGTCGCTGTGCATTGTATACTTCGGCTACATCAATTTCGTCCGCGGTTTTGGCAGCTTCCGAATGCCATCGCACACACCGATTGCGTCGCTCTACGCGATCATTCCGATCTCGGGGGCGTTGATGGCTTTGTTCACCATCGAGCAACTCGTCAACGGTTTGAAAAACGGTTTCGATCACCCGCCCGATGCATTCGAATCGCACGGTCATGGCTCAGCCGAGATGACAGATAAAAAGGTCGTGGGGTTATGAGTTCGACGCTAATTCTTGCACTTATGACGGTGCTGTTTTTGACCTTCGGCTATATGGGTGTTCCGGTCGCATTCTCATTGATGGCCGGAGTGTTTGTTGGCACTCTGTTTACCGAGATCAGTTTCGCGACGATCATCCAAAAGATGTTCGATGGCATCGACAGCGAGGCGCTGCTCGCCATCCCATTCTTCTTGCTGGTCGGCGAGCTGATGGGTTCGGCCAACGTTGTCGTGCGCATCGTCAATCTGAGCCAAGCGCTTGTCGGACATATTCGCGGCGGACTATCGCAAACGGTCGCGGTGTTCTCGATGTTCTTCTCGGAAATGTCGGGCTCGACCACCGCCGACGTCGCGGTCATGACGCGCGCGCTTGGCGATCCGATGAAAAAGGAGGGTTATGAGCCAGCCTTTATCGCGGCCCTGATTGCGGCCGCCTCGACCATCGCGGCACTGGTGCCGCCCAGCATTACCGCCGTCGTCTACGGCGCAACCGGTAACGTCTCGATCGCCGGACTGTTCATGGCGGGTGTGGTGCCGGGCCTGATGATCGGTTTCGGTCTGATGATCTATTGTTATTTCTTCGGCCCGGAGGGCATGCGGCGTCCGCGCGCAACGTTCGGCCAGTTCACCGAGGCGGTGAAGATGGCATCGTTGCCCCTGATGATCCCGGTGATCCTACTCGGCGGCATCCTTACCGGTTGGTTCACACCGACGGAGGCTGGTGTCGTCGCCGTATGTTGGATTATCTTCGCCGTAATTCCGTTGCTCAATCCGAAGCATATCAGGAAGCTGCCATACGACTTTTGTCAGGCTGGATTGATCTACTCGCTTCCCCTGATCACGATTGCCGCAGCCGCCGCGTTCGGCTGGATGCTGGCATATCTGCGCGGCGCGCTGATCATCGCCGACTGGATTACCGGAATCTGCGGCAATGATCCGCATCTGATCATGATCGCGCTGGTGCTTCTGTTCACGATCGTCGGCGACTTTATCGAGCCGGTGCCGACAATTATCATCTTCATGCCGCTGGTCAACGCATTGACGCAGGCTGGGGATATCAACGCCGTGCACATGGGCGTGGTTCTCATTGCGACCCTGGCGTTCGGATTGATCACGCCGCCGTATGGCCTCGTGCTGCTGATGGCGTCGAAATTCATCGGCGTCAGGTTCTCGCAAGCAATTAAGGCGGCGTTGCCGATCTACGTCATCTTCCTCATCACCATCGGCTTCACGATTTACTTTCCCAAGGTTGTGCTGTGGCTCCCGAAGCAGGTGATCCCGGAGAGTGTCGGTTGCTTCAAGAGCCCGAGCGGGACTGGGTATATCTGCCCTTGAGGAACAGGATTGGGATCAGGGCTAAGCACTTCCTGGTCCCGGATTACTTTGCTAGCGTCGCCGGCATCGTTAAGTTGCCCGGCGAGAAACCGGTTCGTAAGGGTTGGAAAATGAGGTCTGGAATGTTCAAGAGACTTGCAACGATTGGTGCCACGGCACTCGCGGCGGCGGTGCTGTCAGCCGGTGCCTACGCGCAAGGTACCGTCAAGATCGGCGCCATCTATCCGTTGAGCGGTAATGCCGCCAGCGCCGGTGCGTCCGCCAAAGCGGCGCTCGAGGTCGCAGCCGACATCATCAACAACGCCCATCCGGAGCTCGGCGAGCTGACGCTGGCGAAAGAGGCGGGCTTGCCCAACCTCAAGGGCGCCAAGGTCGAGATCGTGTTCGCCGACAATCAGGGTACGCCAGCCGCCGGTCAGAACCAGGCGCTTCGCCTCATCACCGAGGAGAAAGTGCATGCGCTGATCGGTGCTTATCAATCCGGCATCACGCTGACGGCAAGTGCGATTTCCGAGAAGTACGGCATCCCCTTCATGTCGGGCGAGTCGGTTGCGGCAAACCTCACCGAGCGTGGCTTCAAGTGGTTCTTCCGCACGACGCCGATCGCATCGGACATTGCCAAAATCTACATGGAGTTCCTGAAGGAACTGAAGGCTAGCGGCACTAAGGTCGATAACATCGCCATCGTCAACGAAAACACCGAGTATGGCACCTCCATCGCCAAGGTGATTCGCGATGCTGCGAAGGAGAACGGCCTCAACGTCGGGATCGAGATCCCTTACAGCGCCAATACGACCGACGTTCAATCGCAGGTCCTGCAACTCAAGGACAAGAACCCCGACTGCATTATCTTCGTGAGTTACACCTCCGACGCCATACTCTACATGAAGACGATGCAGGCGCTGGGCTATAAGCCGCCGGTTCTGATCGGCGACAATTCGGGCTTCTCGGATGCGTCGTTCTTGAAGACGGTCGGACCGATTGCGCAGGGAGCGATCAACCGCTCGGCCTGGGACATTGGTAAGGAAGGCAGCGTAACCTATCTCGTCAACGAGATGTTCAAGAAGAAGACCGGCAACGATCTTGACGATACGGCCGGGCGCGCGATGCAGGGCATGCTGACGTTGGTCGACGCAATCAACCGCGCCGGCTCGACCGAGCCCGCTAAGATCCAGGAAGCCCTCAAGGCGACTGACCTGAAGCCCAACCAATTGATGATGGGCTATCGCGGCGTCAAGTTCGACGAGAAGGGTAACAACGTTCTGGCGGCAGCGCTGTTGATCCAGGTGCAGGACGACAAGTACGTCGCCGTGTGGCCGAAAGCACAAGCAACTTCGCCGCTCAAACTGCCCTACAAAGGCTGGTAAATCGCAACGCGGCCCGGATGCCTTTTGCTTCCGGGTCGCCTCCGCGTCTGCTGATCGCAAGTCGCTCCCAGGTATAATCCATTCATGTCCTACACTTTGATCCAGGTGCTGGTCGGCGGCATACTGCTCGGCGCCGTTTATGCGCTGTTCTCGTCGGGACTGACGCTCATCTGGGGCATGATGAATGTCGTCAATTTCGCGCATGGCGACTTCGTCATGGTTGCCATGTACGTCGCATTTGTCGTCTGGAAGGTAATGGGTGTCGGCCCCGCAGCCTCGATCCCGATTGCGGCGATCGTTCTCGCAACGATCGGCATCATTGCCTACTTCGGGTTGGTGCGGCATGTGATGAAGGGGCCGATGCTGGCGCAGATCCTTGGCACATTCGGGTTAGCGCTGCTGCTGCGCTATTCGATCTTCTGGGGTTTCGGTGCGAACTTCCTGTCGCTTCCCGAAACAGTTGGCGGCACCTTTGATGTGTACGGCATTCGCATTCAAGCTTCGCGCTTGTTGGCCGGGATACTCGCCGTGGCCTTGACGATCGGGCTGCATCTGCTGTTGACGCGGACGACGCTCGGCAGTCGCATGCTGGCTGTCTCGGAAGATGCGACGGCGGCGCAGTTGATGGGGATCCGGCCGGACCGCATGCAGGCGATCGCTTGGGGACTGGCCGCGGGGCTTACTGGCATTGCCGGCGCCTTGATCGCCACATTTTTTTATATCTCGCCGACGGTCGGTGAGACGCTGGCCATCGTCGCCTTCGTGACCGTGTCACTCGGCGGCTTCGGCAGTATTCCGGGCGCTCTTCTCGCCGGTGTACTGATCGGCGTCATCGAGTCGATGTCGGGTTATTTGATTGGCCCGATCTACAAGGACATCGTGGTCTACATCCTGTTCGTGCTCGTCCTCTGGTTCCGCCCGCAGGGCTTGATGGGGAAAGCATGATGAAGCGATACCTGTGGCCGAGCATCGCCCTTGCCGTGGCGATTTTCTATCCGCTCATCTTCACCACGCCGTTCCAGCAGCGGCTCGGTGCGCTGGTTTTGCTCTACGCGATCGCAGCGTCCGCCTGGAACATCGTCGGCGGCTATGCCGGCCAGGTCTCGGTCGGCCACGTAGTGTTCTTTGGCTCGGGCGCCTACGCTGCGATGGCGCTCTACACCCATTTTGGATGGCCGCCGATCGCCGGTGTACCGGTTGGCATCATCGTCAGCGTTGGGATCGCGGCACTCATCGGCATCCCGACGCTGCGGCTGTCCGGGCATTACTTCAGCATGGCGACGATCGCAGTTGCCGAACTCGCCCGTCTGATCGTCACCAATACCGAATTTCTCGGTGCTGCCGTCGGCCTGAGCGGACCCACCTTGCCACGCAGTGTATTCGACCTCTCGTTCACGTCGTCGTTGCCCTACTACTATCTGTTCCTCACCGTGCTGTTGGGCGTGCTGTACATCACTTGGCGCATGGCGACGGGGCGGATCGGCTACTACCTGCGTGCCATCAAGGACAGCGAGCGCGCTGCCCGCTCGCTCGGCGTCGAGGCCGGGCGTTACAAGCTGATCGCCTACATGTTGAGCGCCGGACTGACGAGCGTCGCGGGCGCACTATACGCGACGATGTTCGGCTTCATTGATCCGGAAAGCGGGCTCGGTATCCTGACTTCGGTCAAGATGCTGATCATGGCGGCGCTCGGTGGCGCCGGCTTCTTGTTCGGCCCGCTGGTTGGAGCAGCGATCCTCGTCCCGTTGGAGGAGATCTCCAACAACTTGCTCGGCGGCAAGGGCGCCGGGCTAACGTTCGTCGTCTACGGCGCGATCATCATGATCATCGCGCGTTTTTGCCCGAGCGGTCTGTTGGGACTTGTCCGGCGACCGGCCAAGGCACCAGCAGCGTCCATCTCCGCAAAATCGCAGGTGCCAGATGCTGCTTGAAGCACGCGACGTTACCAAAGCATTCGGTGCGTTCAAGGCGGTCGACAACGCGTCGGTCACGATCAATGAGGGCGAAATCGTCGGCCTGATCGGCCCCAATGGGGCGGGTAAGTCCACATTCTTCAATTGCCTGACGGGCGACATCGAGCCGACTTCCGGCACGGTGCATTTCGCTGGCCAAGAGGTGACGAAGGCGACGCCGGAAGCACGAGCCAGCCTCGGCCTCGCCCGCACCTTTCAAGTGCCGCTGACGTTCGAGGGTATGACGGTCCGTGAGAACGTCATGATCGGCGCGTTCCTGCGTACGTCGAACGCGCGGGAAGCAAGCGATCGCGCGATGGCCGTTATTGCGCGCGTCGGTTTGAGCGACCAGGCGGAAGCACCGGCGAAGAGCCTGGGCACGCCCGGCCGCAAGCGTCTCGAGATTGCCCGCGCCCTCGCAACCGAGCCGAAAATACTTCTGCTCGACGAGTCGATGGCAGGTCTGACACCAGCCGAGGTTCGTCGCGCGATCGATCTCGTGCGCGACATTCATGGCTCGGGTATCACGCTCGTGATTGTCGAGCACATCATGGAGGTTATCATCTCGCTGGCGACGCGGGTCGTCGTGTTCCATCAGGGTCGCGAGATCGCGCGCGGCACACCGAGAGAAGTCACACGCGATCCGGCGGTGATCGAGGCTTATCTCGGCAAGCGCGCGGCAGCCGATGCGGCGAAGGGTTTTGCCGGGGGGCGGCAATGAGCGAAGCCATGCTGACAGTCGACCATCTCGAGGTTAAGTACGGCGATTTGATCGGCGTTGCCGACGTGTCGCTCATTGTAGCAAAGGGCGCGGTGGTAGCGCTTCTCGGCTCGAACGGGGCCGGCAAGACGACGACGCTGAATGCGATCGCGGGTCTCATCCCAGCATCGGCCGGGCGGATCACGTTCGCTGGCGATGCGATCCAGGGCCAACCGGCATTCGCCATCGTGCGCAAAGGGCTCGCGCTGTCGCCTGAGGGTTGGCGGCTGTTCGTACAGCAGAGCGTCGAGAACAACCTCATGCTCGGCGCCACGCCTTTGAATAACGACGCCCGCAAGCGCGAGTTGATCGAGCGCGTCTATACAATCTTTCCCAAGCTCGCCGAGCGCCGTAAGCAGCAAGCCGGCACGATGTCGGGTGGCGAACGGCAGATGTTGGCGGTCGGGCGCGCGCTGATGAGCGATCCAAAACTGCTGATGCTTGATGAGCCCAGTTTGGGTTTGGCGCCTGCTATCGTCGAGACGATGTATGAAACCTTCAAGCAGTTGCACAAAGCTGGTCTGACGATTTTGCTCGCCGAGCAGTCGGTTGAGTTGGCGCTGGAAATTGCCGACTTCGCCTACGTCCTGCAGGTCGGCCGCAACGTAATGTCCGGTCCCTCGAGCGAACTCGCCGTCGACCCCAACGTGCAAAAAGTATATCTCGGCCTTTGATCCCTAGGGACGCCATCCATGACGAACTCAGCCTCTGCCGCACCGCAATCGCTTAGCGAAGGCGGTTACGCGATCGAGATCTCGGTGCAAGGTTATCCGGGCAAGTCGGTGTGTCATGGTGGTCTCGGCTGGAGCACGATTGCGCTGTTGCGCGGGCATGGACGGGTCGCATTGATCGATACCGGGGCGTTTGGTCAGCGCAATCTAATCCAGCAGCGGCTTGCAGCGCACGGCTTGACGCCGGCCGATGTGACCGACGTGCTGCTGACCCACTCGCATTGGGATCACTCGATCAACTGGGTGATGTTTCCGAAGGCGAAGATCTACATCGACGGCGGTGAACTCGCCTGGTCCCTCGCCGAGCCGTGGGGGACGACGCCGGTGCCCGAATTGTACGTGCGCGAGTTGGATCGCTCCGCCCAAGCTGTGCGCATTGCGCCGGGTGCCGAGGTGATTCCCGGCATCGTCGCGCGCTCGGCGCCTGGACACACGCCGGGCCATCTCATTTTCGTACTGGCCGGTGACAAGCGTGATGTGATCTTCACTGGCGACGCGGCCAAAAATCGCGCCGAGATCTTATCGCGATCAGCCGACATGACGTACGATCAGAGCGTCAGCCGGCATTCGATCGAGGCGATCTGGGAAATCTGGCGCAGCAAGCCGGGCACAGTTCTAGTGCCCGGTCACGACGTGCCGATGGTGTTGGACGGCGGCGAGCCGCGCTACCTGGCTGAGCGCAATGCTGGCATTGCCGCGTGGTTCGATACGACGCTCGATCAGCACAAGGTGTTCGACATCACCGCGAGCTGATCTGATCTCGTTAGGCGACGACCGGGAAGCTCAAGAAAGCGTGCAGCAGGTGCCAAAGGCGTTCTCGCTGACTGCCGACCATGCCGCCACCGTGCGGGAGGCCGTGCACCTTGATGAATTGCTTGTCGGTGCTGGCGAGCTCGCGGAAGAAGCGGTGCAATTCGGCTTCGCTTTCGTTGCCGTCATGCTCAGGCCGAATCAAGCACACCGGGCAGGTGATCTTCGCCGGATCGACCATCGGCATGTTGACGGCCATGTCGAGGTAGGTACCGGACGGAACGCTGTTGCCGAACTGCAATTCGAAGTCGCCGAGCGCTTTAATGATCGCCGGATCGGTCGAGCCCGCCACGTCGCGGTTGAACACGTTCTCGATCTGAGCCATGCCGAACGGCCGCCGCGGATTGGCGCGATAGGTATCGGCCTGCTTGCGCCGCCGCTCGATCTCCGGTGCGTCCTTGCCGGTGTAGGTCAAGGCGTGAAGGATCAGTTTACTTACCCGTTTCGGCTCGGCCATCGCGAAGGCGCCAGCCTTGATCGCGCCGGATGATTCGCCGAACATCATCACCGACGATTGCCCGGTGACTTTCTCGACCAGCGGCAGCGCCGCCTTCAAGTCTTCGACACCGACTTGGATGCCGCTGTTGCTGGCGGTGCGTGAGGAGAAGCCGTAGCCTTCATGGTCCATGGTCCAAACGTCGTAGCCAAGCTCTGCGAAGTGCTGCATCGCGGAGAAGCCGGTGCGACCCGGGATGGTCAAATCGTAGCTGCCGCGACTGGCGAAGGTTGAACCGTGTACGAGGAACAGGATCGGGCGAGGCGCATTCGCATCGGGAACCTGGCGTTTGCGATAGACATACAACTTGACGTCGCCCTTCATCACCCAATGCTCCTGCGCCTCGATGCTGGGGGCAGCGGTGGCGCAAGTCGTCGAAGTCACAAGCCCTGCGCCTGCCACTGCGGCCGCCGCCACGTTCAGCATCGCGCGTCGGTCGAGGCTCACGGCCGTAGTGTCATCTGCTATGGTCATATCTCGATCTCCTGACTGAGAGTTCGCATTCACTTGATTTCGACGAGCCCG
>JANLXZ010000102.1:0-13489 GCA_031365375.1 Hyphomicrobiaceae bacterium
CGACGGCCGGCGCCGTATGACAGGAGCCGATGCACGGCGCGCGCACAACGCGCACGTCATCCATTGTTTCAGATTGCAAGGCGAGCAAAAGCGCATCCGCGCCGGCCATCATGCACGAAAGCGAATCGCAAACCCTGATCGTGATTTTGGCTGGCCGCACGGCATCGTCCGGCACTACGTCGAAGTGGGCATAGAAGGTCGCGACTTCATAAACCTCGGCCATCGGGATGCGCAACCATTCGGCGAGTGCGTGTAGCAAACCCGCCGGCAAACACTTTTCCGCGTCCTGAATGCGATGCAGGTATTCGATCAGGAGCGGACGCTCGGGTGCAACTTCACCGAGAATAGTGCTCAGGCGCGCGACCTCCGAAGCGTCGAGAACTCGCCCTTTCGGTGTCATCAAGCCCTTGCGGCGACCCCCACCGGGGTGAATGGCTTTTTCGACCTTCGCATCGCGAACTTGGGTCCGCACGTGATCGCTCATATCCGTCGCGCCTCGCCCCTAAATGAGTGGGCTTACCGTTTTCGGCGCCCCTGCTGTTTCCGGACTCGACCAGACTTGGCATGATCGACTGGTATGCCATATACCAACTTCATCCCAGAGGCTAGGCTGAGATACACTTCCCGACCTCTATGCGCTCAGTAATATATATTCGGGTGATGGTGCTTGTCCGCGCCAACCGCATTCCGTAGGACGGGGTTTAACGGCTAACAGGCTTCGGCCTTGCGACAGGCGCTATAGAGGGACGACGGCATGTTGATTCAAGTATTGGCCGACGGCAATAGCGTTTCTGACCAGATGCTTACTTGGATCTCCTCCATTTTCGGCAGCAACGGCACGTTGGTGGTCGCGTTATTGAAAATAATCGGCATCAATATCGTTTTGTCCGGTGACAACGCCGTCGTCATTGCTTTGGCCTGCCGATCTCTCCCTGCTGGACAACGCGCTGTCGGGATCGCTCTCGGCGCCGGCGCAGCCATTGTACTACGAATATTGTTTACCGTCGGCGTCCAAAGCCTTCTCGACGTTAATTTCCTGAAGTTGGCGGGTGGACTTCTACTGTTCTGGATCGCGGTTAAGTTGCTGCTGTCGGAAGAAGCGGACGAAGACGCCGTCGCGAGTGGATCGAACCTTTGGGAAGCGGTTCGGATCGTTGCCATTGCCGACGTGGTCATGAGCCTCGATAACGTACTGGCGATCGCAGCGGCTGCAGGTGGCGACCAGACACTGGTCATCATGGGCTTATTGATCTCCATCCCGCTTGTCGTATTCGGCTCCACGTTGATCGTCGGGCTGCTGCACCGTTTTCCGGTCTTGGTATGGGCCGGCGCCGCATTGCTGGGTTGGATCGCCGGTGAATTGGTTGCGCAAGAGCCGGTCCTTCAGTCAGCCTTCGCACAATTGCGTGAAACGATACCGGTCACTCAGACCTTCCTGGTCCGGTTCTTCGAAGTGATCGGTGCACTGCTCGTGGTTGTTGTCGGCTGGGCGATCAAAAAATACGGGGCCGAAAAAGTCGCGAAGACGATTTGAGTGGGGGTCGGTTCTCATGCGGCTAACAGCTCGGCGACGGCAGACCTCAGCACTGCCTCGTCGGGCTCGTACTGCGCGGGGTTACCAGCGCGATGCCCCCAGATCGACTGGATCGGCCGCAGTTCGGCATTCGGCATTTTTGCGGTTTCAATGCGTGAATCGTCGACTGTGAAATAAAGATCGGTGATGGACGGCATGATGATCGATTTCGCTGCGATTGCACCCAGCGCCTTATCGAGATCACCGCAATAAATCGGATTGTCACTGATGTCCGACTGCGTCCACGTGGCGAGCATCGACAGCAGATCTTCGCCGCTGCGGCGCAAGAAGTTGCCTTCCCATGAACGTACAAGATAATCCTCGAGCGAGGCGAACCCGATCGTCTCATACAGTTTTTCTCGATAGAAAGCCTGGCTCATCGCCCATCCGGCGTAGACGCGCCCCATGGCACGCAAACCACGAATTGGCCGCTCGACGAAACGGCCCTCTTGCCAAGCCGGATCGGCAGTCAGCGTTGATCGCACGCCGTCGATGAAGACCTTGTTGTGCACAGACGTTCGTGCCGCAGTGCACACCGCGCAGATGCGCGCAACTTGCTCAGGAAAGATCGCACCCCAGTGCAATGCCTGTTGCCCGCCCATTGACCAGCCGTAGGCGAGTGCGAGCTTGTTCACACCGAAAACCTCCGCGAGAAGACGACGCTGCGCGTGCACATTGTCCCAGTGCGTGAACACTGGATTGCGCCCCAATCCGAACGGCTCGGCCATGTTGCTCGGCGACGACGACAGTCCATTTCCAAGCATATTCGGAATGACGATGAACCATCGGGCCGGGTCGAGCACACGGCCCGGACCGATCAGCCATTCCGTGTCGGTATGTTGCGCGCCGTAGGACGTCGGATAGAGAATGACATTTGATTTATCGGCGTTGAGTGTGCCGTAGGTTTTGTAGGCGAGGAACGCACCCGGCAGCGTGATGCCGCGCTGAAGCTTGAGATCGCCAAGGTTGAAAATGCTAACGTCGGCCATTGTCTTGCCCTCACCCGCGCTGCTTCAAGAAATCGGTGACGCCATCCTTATAGATGCGATCGCCGACGGCGCGCATGTGATCGCGACCGGTGATGTCCAACGCTTCCGCGCCAGGAATGAGAGCGGCAAGTTCGGGCCCCGAGCCCGCTACGTCATCGGTCGTGCCAACGGCGACGAGGACGGGGCAGGTTATGCGAGCAATGGCTTCAGCGGTGACCGGCTCGCGCGTGGCGCGGATGCAGGCGGCGAGCGCCAACCGATCGCTTTTCGTCTGATCCGCAAACAGCCGAAATGTGCGCGCCTTCGGGTCTGTCACGTCATCGATGCTGGGTGCTTCCAACGCCGCGGCGATCGGCTCGGCGCCGCTCAAACCGCGCACCATGTTGATGCCGAGTCCGCCGAAGATCGCGGTGCGCACGCGCGCCGGATGATGCAGGGTCAACAGCGCGGTGATCTTTGCCCCCATCGAATAGCCCATGACGTGTGTGTGCGCGATCGAGAGATGATCGAGCAGCGCCCGCGCGTCCTCGGCCATGATCGTCGAGCGATAATCATCAGGTGAATGGAGCTTCTGACTTTGCCCATGTCCGCGATTATCGATCGCAATTACGCGGTAACCTTCGCGATTGAGATGCCGGACCCAACCAGTATCGACCCAGTTCACCCGCAGGCTCGATGCAAAACCATGGATCAGGAGGATCGGCTTACCGTCGCCCGTGTCCGGGCGCTCGTCGATGTAGGCAATCTCTACGCCGTCGGAGGAGAAGATGGGCAAGGCTTGGAACTCGCTAGGGTTGGGATGGAGAAATTGACCATCGGTCGCAAGTGTAAGCCACCCAACGCGCGGTCAGCGAATTATTTATTGCAGAGGGTGATCGGCTCATCGCCTATCTTCAAGTGCGGGGCATGCTGCAGATGCGGCGACGCCAAGTAGAGCGACCGTGCGATCGACCTCTTAGAAGTCCCTTGAGGGGGATCTGGCACCCCTCACCCGCCCGTGACACTCATGTGCCGGGCGACCGCAGGCTTCTTCGAGCGGCGGTCGATGATGAAGTCGTGGCCCTTGGGTTTGCGGGAGATGGCCTCGTCAATGGCGCGGCCGAGCGCGGCATCATCGGTCGTCGCGCGCAGCACGCCGCGTAAATCGGCGGCATCGTCCTGCCCCAAGCACATATAAAGCGTGCCCGTGCACGTCAACCGCACGCGGTTGCAGCTTTCACAGAAGTTGTGCGTCATCGGCGTGATGAAGCCGAGGCGACCGCCGGTCTCCTTCACCTTCACATAACGGGCGGGGCCGCCGGTGCGATACGGAATCTCTTCCAGCGTGAACGTATCCATCAGGCGCGCGCGGACGATCGATAGAGGCAGGTATTGATCGGTGCGGTCGCCGTCAATATCGCCGAGCGGCATGGTTTCGATCAGCGTCAGATCATGACCACGGCCGTGAGCGAAGCGCACCAGATCCTCGATCTCAAACTCGTTGACGCCCTTCAAGGCGACCGCGTTGATCTTAACCTTCAGACCAGCTTTGTCGGCGGCATCGAGCCCGGCGACGACTTGGCCGAATTCGCCCCAGCGAGTGATCGCCTTGAACTTGTCCGGATCGAGCGTGTCCAGTGACACGTTGATACGGCGAACACCGCAATCGGCAAGCTCTTGCGCGAACTTAGGCAACTGGCTTCCATTGGTGGTAAGCGTGAGCTCGTCCAACGCGCCCGTAGCCAAGTGCCGCGACAGTGATTTGAAAAGCCACATGATGTTCTTGCGAACCAGCGGCTCGCCGCCGGTTATGCGTAATTTGCGCACGCCCTTGTCGACGAACGCCGCGCATAGCCGGTCCAGCTCTTCGAGCGACAACAGATCCTTTTTCGGTAGGAACGTCATGTGCTCGGACATGCAATAGACGCAGCGGAAATCGCAGCGGTCCGTCACCGACACGCGCAGGTAGCTCACGTGCCGCCCAAACGGGTCGATCATCGGTGGTTGAAAAACAATCGGAGCGGACATCGGCTGTTCCATGCTTCTGAAACTAATGGTTTTCCGCGCGCAATCAAGAGTTTGAGCGCGAACAGCTCGTTATTACCACTTTGCGCTGCGTTTTTCCGCAAAAGACGCCAAACCCTCGCGGGCTTCATCCGATTGACGTTTTTGCGAATGCGATGAAATCAAGCCGTCCATCACGACGCTGCCGACCTTTCCGAACGCATGATCGAGGGCGCAGGCTTTGGTTTCGGCAATGGCATTTGGACCATTCTGGAGGAGCGCATCGATGATTGCCGCGCCCTTGGTCTCGAGCGCCGCTGCCGGCACCACTTCGTGCACGAGGCCGATGCGTCGGGCTTCGGTCGCGTCGAAGCGCTCGCCAGTCAATGCGTAACGGCGCACTTGTCGAACGCCGATCGCATCGTTGAGCTGGGGGATGATGATCGCCGCCGTGAGCCCCCAGCGAACCTCGGAGATCGCGAACTTGGCATCCTCCGAAGCAATTGCGACGTCGGCCGCCGCGACGAGACCGGTCGCACCGCCAACACAAAAGCCTTGCACCAGCACAACGGTCGGCACGGGTAGCCGATTGAACCGGTCGACGGCTTCGGCGGTCAGGCGGGAGGCACGATCGTTCTCGGCAGGTGCACCGGTGCGAACGGTGTTCAACCATTTCAGGTCGGCACCCGCCATGAAGCTGCGACCAGCGCCGGCGACCACGACAACGCGCAAATTAGCCTTGGAACCGAGGTCGTCCATGGCATCGTGCAAACCTTGGATGAGTGCGCCATCGTAGGCATTCTTGACGTCGGGACGGTTCAACGTCACGCGAGCGACGCCGCGTTCATCGAGCGTCCAAAGCACGGATTTGATCGTCATCGGTCGAGCGTCCTCATTTGTGTTCGAACATGGCCAGTAAAGGCAGGGCCGTGGCTTAAGTCGAGAGTTTTACGAGCGCCGCGTAGTATGGCCGATCTGCACCGCTGAGATCACGAATGATTTAACTTCACGCAACAAGGTGTCAACTAGTGGCGGCCAAACAGTGCTTTAGCGCATGCATTACAATTGCTTGATCAATTGGTTTAGCCTCACGGCCGAACGTTTAATTCGATTGGGTGCGACTGCACGGCATCCCCCGATTGCGCCCAGCGGGTAGCTACATCAGTCGAGCACTGATACACGGTCTTGGTTTCGCCAAAAGTGTCGCGGCACTGTGGGGTGATCATCGCGCGGTCTCTCGTTATTTACGATCAACGGAACCGTAGGCCCCTCGACGGTTACTGAACTCAAATTCGACGGAATTGTCCTACATGCCGAGGAAGTTACCAAAACGCGCGTCGACATTCGTAAAGTCTGGCGTGGCGACGAGGCGCAGCATGCTCGCAGGGCTGGCTTATGCTGGCCTCGGGACAGCAGTCGCTCATGCGCAATCCACGGGCAATTGGTGGGACGGTCTGCCGGGTTTCGGTCGAGGTCATTCGGGCAATAACAGCGTCCGTGAGGCGTCCGAAAGGCGCGAGCGGCCGCCTGAAGCATTGAACGATCTGCGCACGGACTCAACGCCGTGGCGCAGCGACCAGATGGTCGAAAACATTGATGCGGCGATTGCTCGTTATCAACAAATCGTCCAGCGCGGCGGATGGCCAGCGGTGCCATCGGGACGTTTGCTGCGCGCCGGTGACGATGACGAGCGGATCCCGATTTTGCGTCGCAGATTAGCTATGGGCGGCGAGCTGAGCCGATCGGGAAGTTCCGAGGGCAGCTATACGTTCGATAGTGAGCTCGAGGATGCGGTCAAGGCATTCCAGGAGCGTCACGGCCTGCGGGTGACGGGCCGGGCCGAGCAGTCGACGATTGCACAGATGAATATTTCGGCCGCATCGCGATTGGAGCAGTTGAAGCTCAATCAGCGCCGCATCCGCGAACTGCTGCAGACGCGAGTTGAGGACCGGTATGTGTTGGTCAACGCGGCCGCATTTCAGCTCGAAGCGGTGGAAGGGTACGAGGTGCGCCAGCGCCATCGCGTGATCGTCGGCAAGCCCGAGCGCCAGACGCCGGTCGTGCGTGCGACGATCCGTGCGCTCAATTTCTTCCCCTACTGGAATGTGCCGCAGAGTGTCGCGACGCTCGACTTAATCCCGCGCCTGCAGAAGGAACCGGAATATCTGCCGAAGGAGCTCATCCGCGCCTTCAACGGCTATAAGGGTCCCGAGCTCGATCCGATGCAAGTCGACTGGAAAAAGGCTGACGGTAAGATCGTGCATTTCCGTCAGGATCCGGGACCGCAGAATGCGCTCGGCCTGGTGCGCATCGACATGCCGAATTCCGAGACTGTCTACATGCACGACACGCCAATGAAACCGCTGTTCAATCAGCGCTCGCGACCATTTTCAGCCGGTTGCGTACGCGTGCAAGACGTTTTCAGGCTTGTAGAATGGATCGCGCGCTATGAGGCCGGCTGGGACAGACCAGGTCGCGCTGACGACGTGATTGCGGGTGGCCAACCGCTCGATGTGACCCTGACGCGGCCGCTACCAGTCTATTTCACCTACGTTACGGCCTGGGCGGAAGCGGATGGCCGCATCGACTTCCGTCCCGACATCTACGGTCGCGACGGTGCGAAGGATTTAGCCGGCGAACGTGATCCGGATGCCGCCCCGCCGCCGACGCAACTACAGGCGCTGGCGCCTTAAGCAGGTTGTGACACCGGGCTCCGTGCGGCGTGACACGCTGCACCGGAGCGCGTCAACGGCTTTGCGCTGATTTTCGGATGGCTGCTATGGTCTCGGCATACTTGCCGCCGGTGAAGACGGCTGAGCCCGCAACGAATGCGTTGGCGCCAGCTGCGGCTGCGATTTTAGCTGTTTCCGGTGTCGCGCCGCCGTCGATTTCCAGATGAATATCGCGATCGCCGATCATCGCGCGTACGCGTTTGATCTTTTCGGCCATCGCCGGAATGAAGCTTTGCCCGCCGAAGCCGGGATTTACCGTCATCACCAGGATTAGATCGACGCGGTCGAGCACGTAGGCGATAGCATTTTCCGGCGTCGATGGGTTGAGCGCGACACCGGCCTTCTTGCCAAGTGAGCGGATCAGTTGCAGTGACCGGTCGAGGTGCGGCCCAGCTTCCGCGTGCACGGTAATAATGTCCGCACCCGCTTTTGCGAAGGCTTCGATATACGCATCGACGGGTGCGATCATCAAATGAACGTCGAAGATTTTTGTGGTGTGCGGGCGCAGCGCTGCAACTACATTCGGGCCGATGGTGATGTTGGGCACGAAATGCCCATCCATGACATCGACGTGGACCCAATCGCAGCCCGCTGCATCGATCGCGCGAACCTCCTCGCCAAGTCTTGCGAAGTCGGCCGACAGGATCGACGGGGCAATAATGATGTCGCGGGCCATGGGTTGCCTCTCTGGTCCAGATTGCAGGATCGTGTATCCTGGCCGGCAGACCGCAGCAATGCTCCATGTCCGATTAGGGGCCTTCGCAATCGCAGCGTTGCGCAGAGAAACCTCGCCCAAAGATGCAATCCAGCCCCGCTCTTGGCAATGCGATGATGGCTGCATTAACAAGGAGTCATGCTGGGCTTAGGACGGGTTCGGACCTAGGCTTCGACGTTGGGGAGATGAGCTTACGTGACCTTCGAGACCATCCTCTATGAGGAAGACGGCCCGGTCGGGACAATCACGCTGAACCGGCCGGACGACGGCAACATGTTCAATGCCACCATGTGTCATGAGATGCGCGACTGCATCAACGCGATCCGGCGGGAGACGCGTACGCGCGTCATTGTCATCACTGGCGCGGGGGATAAGTTCTTCTGCATTGGCGGTCGCAAGGACGGCATGGAGGACACCAACCTTTATGCTGGCGTGCTGCCGACACTGGAAATGTATGAGTCGATCGAGCGACTGCAAAAGCCCGTGATCGCGTCCGTCAATGGGTTTGCGGTCGGTGGCGGCAACGTTCTGCAGGTCGTCTGCGATCTCACCATTGCCAAGGAAAGCGCGATCTTTCGCCAGGTCGGTCCGATGATGGGTTCGTTCGATGCCGGCTACGGCACGTGGGTGCTGGAGGATGTGATCGGCCGCAAGCGGGCGAAGGAAATGTGGCTTCGCAATCCGAAACTCACCGCCGCCGAAGCGCTCGAATGGGGCCTCGTCAACAAGGTGGTGGCCGATGACAAGCTGAAGGAAGAGACGCGCAACATGGCGCTGGAAATTGCCGAGCGCGGTCCGTTTGCGGCAGCCGCGATCAAAGGAGCGTTCGGCGCAAGACACGGTGGCGTATCGGGGCTTGCACGCATGGCGCACGATTTGCTGCTGCGCGGCTACCTCAACACCGAGGAGTCGAAGGAGCTGTCGAAGGCGTTCGGTGAGCGCCGCAAGCCAGATCCAAATAAATTCGGAAAGTAATCCATGCGTCCATTTCTGACGCTGCATCATCCGGCGGCGGCAAAACGTTACTACGCTTGCGGCCATTGGAGCGATGAGACGCTGTACGGCCTGCTCGCCAAGCATGCCGCAGAACGGCCAGACATTGTTGCTGCTCGTGACGGGTCAAGACGACTGAACTGGTCGCAGATGCTGACTTGGGTCGACGACATCGCGGCGGCGCTGGCCGAGGCCGGGATCGCTGGCGGAGATCGCGTATCGATCTGGTCAGACAATCGCCTCGAGGCAGTGGCGATGTTTCTCGCCTGCGCACGGTCCGGTGTCGCGTGTAATCCTAGCTTGCATCGCACGTATACCAGCGCCGAAATCGTGCAGCTGCTCGACCGGCTCAAGAGCAAGCTGCTGCTGACGCGAAACGGTTGGGGCTCGGACGCCATCGCCGACGGCATTTCGCCTCTTCTCCAGTCGGCCACCTCGTTGAAGGCGATCTGGACAGCGGAGACACTGCCGACGCCACGAGCTGCACCGCCTGCCGCCAACACCGACCCCGATAAGGTCGCCTACCTCGCATTTACTTCGGGCACGACTGGCGCTCCGAAGTGCGTCATGCACTCCGACAACACGCTGCTTGCCAATGCGCGCGACATGGTTCGCACTTGGAACCACGGACCCCATTCGAAAATCCTGTCACTGTCGCCGCTATCGCATCACATTGCCTGGGTTGGCGTCGCGCAGTGGCTCAAGGCGGGGGCAGAGTTCATCACCGACGACCCGCCTCCCGGTACCGCCCGGCTTGATTGGATCATAGAGACCGGAGCCACCTATGTGCTCGGCGTACCAACGCACGCGATGGATATCCTGGCCGAGCAGAAGCGGCACGGCATCGCCCGGCTCGGTAAGGTCGAAGTGTTCTATATGGCCGGCGCGCCGATCCCGCCCACCGTTGCTGCGGCCTTCGTCGCACAAGGCATCAAGCCGCAGAATGTCTACGGCATGACGGAGAACTCCTCGCACCAGTTCACCCATCCGAACGACACGACCGATACCATAGTCAACACTTGTGGGCGCGGAGGCGGCGGTTACGAAGTCCGCGTATTCGATGCGGTCAATCCGGACGTCGAAATGCCGGTCGGCACGGTCGGACACATCGGCGGACGCGGCGCGGCGCTGATGCTCGGCTATTTCGACAATCAGACCGCCACCGAGACGAGCTTCAATCGCGACGGCTGGTTCATGTCAGGCGATTTGGGCGTGTTGGATGCCGAGGGCAACCTCAAGATCGAGGGACGGTTGAAGGATCTGATCATCCGCGGCGGCCACAACATTTATCCGGCCGAAATTGAAGCCTTGGCCTTGCGGCACATCGGGGTTGCCCGATGCGCCGCTTTCCCCGTCGCCGACGAACGACTTGGGGAGCGCGTGTGTATCGCCATCATCGGCAACATCGGATCAGATGTACTGCTCGATCATCTGGCGGCCGAAGGGCTCTCGAAGTACGATATGCCGGAGTATTTCTTACGCCTTGATGCGTTCCCGCTGACGCCCAGTGGCAAGATTCTAAAACGCGAACTGATCGAGATGGTCAAACGCGGTGAGCTGAGGGCAACAGCCATTCGTTATCTGGCACCAAAGGAGAGTTGAAATGCGTGGCGGCCAGATCATCGTCACGGGCGCACAACGTGGGATTGGTGCGGCAATCGCGGCTGAGCTGAAATCGCGCGGGTTCAATGTGGCTGGCACCTCGCGCTCAGGCGACACGGCGGTCGGCCCCGGCCACGCCTGCGATGTGACCGATGAAGCGGCAATTGCGCAGACAGTCTCGGCGATTGCCGCCCGAGGTCCGATCATCGGGCTCGTCAACAACGCCGGCCTACATGAAACGTCGCCAGCAGCCCGACTATCGGCGACCGCGTTCGAGAACATCATTCGTACCAACGCCACATCCGTGCTGGTGGCCGCGCGCGAAGCCTACCCGCACATCAAGGCGGCCGGTGGCGGCATGATCGTCAACATCGGTTCCTTTTTCGACAAGCTAGGCGTGCCGGAAAACACTGCCTACTGCGCATCAAAAGCCGCGGTAGCCGCGATCACCCGTTGCCTCGCGGTCGAGTGGGCGGCAGACAACATTCGCGTGATGAACATTGCGCCGGGCTACATCGAGACCGACCTCAATCACGACTTCCTTGCGAAGGACAAAGTCCGCGCGTGGCTGTCGAGGAGGGTACCAGTCGGCAGGGCCGGCAAGCCGGAGGAGGTTGCGCGCATTGTCGCCGGCTTGTTCCGCGAAGACGTAGGTTTCCTCACTGGCGAGACCATCTACCTCGACGGCGGCCAAGGGATGAACCACTGATGAAAATTTTCGAGCAGCTGGAGCGGCAACGGCGCTGGAACGACGACGAGCGGATGGTGCTCGACAGCGTGCGGCGGATGGCGATCGAGGTGATCGCACCGAACGCCGAACACGCCGATCGCACGGCGGAGTTCCCGTGGAAGAACATCGAAGCGATCAACGCGCTCGGGTTGAACTCGATCTTCGTGCCCGAGGCCTACGGCGGCTCACCGATGTCGTTCCGGTTGTACCTCGAAGTGGTTAAGGTGATCTCGGAAGCCTGCGCATCGACCGGCATCGTTTACGCCACCAATTATCACGGTATGAAGCCGCTCATCGACTACGGCACTGAGGAGCAGAAGCAGCGGTTGCTGCCGCGCATTGCGGCCGGCGGGCTCGGGTCGCTGGCGATCACGGAGAGCGATGCCGGGTCGGATGCAACGGGCATGAAGACGAGCTTCCGTCCGGACGGCGATCACATCGTCATTGATGGATCGAAGCTGTTTATTTCCAGCGGTGACGTGGCTGATCTCATCTTGTTGTTTGGCAAGTGGTCCGAGATCGATGATCCGAAGAAAGCGATTTCGGTTTTGGTATTCGAGAAGGGCACGCCCGGCTTCGAGGTAACGCGGCTGGAAAAAAAGATGGGCCATCGCGCGTCATCGACGGCGGCACTGGCCTTCAACGGGGCACGGGTGCCGCGCGTGAACCTGATCGGCAATCCGGGTGATGGCTTGAAGCTGCTGCTCGGCTCACTCAACAAGTCGCGGCCGAGCGTGGCGGCACATGCCCTCGGCATCGCTCACGCTGCGTTCAAGGATATGGTCGCCTACATGAACGACCGTCGGCAATCGGGCCAGCGGGTGATCGACTTTCAAGGCAACCAATTTACGATCGCCGATCTTGCGACTGATCTGGCAATGGCGGAAGCCTGGCTCGATTATGTGGCCGGGCTCGTTGAAAGCGGCGCAACCGATTTCGGTCTGGAAGCCTCGATGGCAAAGATGCGCGCCTCCGACCTTGCCATGCGTATCTCGACCGAGGCCGTACAGATGCACGGCGGCTATGGCTACTGCAGCGACTACCGGGTCGAACGGCTGATGCGCGACGCCAAGATCACGCAAATCTGGGAAGGCACCAACCAAGTGCATCGCCAACTGATCGGCCGCAGCTTTGCCAACAAGGGAGCGCGCGCATGACCGCGATCAAAACCGTCGGCGTCTGCGGAGCAG
This sequence comes from Hyphomicrobiaceae bacterium, assembly GCA_031365375.1. GTDB lineage: Bacteria > Pseudomonadota > Alphaproteobacteria > Rhizobiales > Hyphomicrobiaceae > JAKFWF01. Next base: position 12,508 of record JANLXZ010000102.1, read on the forward strand.
CCGGCACCATGGGAGCCGGCATCGCGATCGTCGCGGCGCGAGCTGGCTTCAAGACGATTTGCTTTGATCGATCGGCGGAGGGGCTAGCCCGTGCCGCCAAACAGACTGAAGGCTTCTTCAGCAAGTCGGTTGAGCGGGGCAAGATGAAGCCGCAGAATCGCGACGCCGTGCTCGGCAACTTGAGTTCGACGGCAGACCTATCAGAACTCGGCGCCTGCGATCTCGTGATCGAAGCGGTGTTCGAGGATCTGAGCATCAAGCGTCAACTCCTCGGCGATCTCGACAGCGTTTGCCGATCCGACACGATATACGCCTCCAACACATCGACGCTCTCGATCACCGAGATCGCGGCGGGATCAAAGCGCCCCCATAACGTCGTCGGCATGCACTTTTGTCTGCCGGCGCAATTGATGAAACTGATCGAGATGTCACCCGGCATCCTCACCTCGGACGATACGTTTCGCACAGCCTGGAGCTGGACCGAATCGTGCGGACAGATCCCGGTGAAGACGCAGGATAAGCCGGGCTTCATTCTCAACGCGCTGCTGGTGCCGTTCAATAACGATGCGATCCGCGCAGTGGAAGCAGGCGTCGCTGAACCAGCCGACATCGACCGCGCGATTAAAACCGCGCTCGGCTACAAGATGGGCCCGCTCGAGTTGATTGACCTCGTCGGTCTCGATACGCAAGTGCGGCTGTGCGAAGCATTCTATCCGGTGACGCTTGATCCGCGTGCGGCAGCGCCGCCCTTGCTTCGACGCATGGTCGCGGCCGGGCTGCTCGGACGCAAGTCAGGACGCGGTTTCTTCACCTATGACGGCAGCACTATGTTCGGGGCCTGAGCCATGAAATTCGCAATCGTAAGTGGAGGCGAGAGCCGATCGTTCCCGGCGGGCGATACATTTTTGGCGAGTGCGGTGCCTATCGACCAAGCAGATGTCGTGATCTACGTCGGTGGGGCGCGTCACCTTGCCGATGCGAC
>JANLXZ010000137.1:0-2141 GCA_031365375.1 Hyphomicrobiaceae bacterium
CGAAGCCGCTATGGACATGCTCGCCGATCAGGTCGGCATGGATTGGCTCGCGTTTCGGCGCCTGAACGCGCTGCGTGCCGGCGACATAACGATTACGGGTCAGCGGCTCGATACGTCCGTCGGCATCATCGCGACGATCGATGCTGTGACGCGGCACTGGCGCGATTGGACCAAGGACGCGAACGCTTTCAATCGCACCTCGCGCCACTTGAAACGGGGCGTCGGTATCGCGTGTTCATGGTACGGCATCGGCAATACGTCGCTGTCGAACCCATCAACGATGCGCGTCGGCATCGATTGCGAGGGAAACGTCACGCTGTATAGCGGCGCCGTCGACATCGGCCAGGGCTCGAACACGATCATGGTGCAGATCGCTGCCGAAGCGCTTGGCGTCGCACCAGAGAGCATCCGCCTTGTCTGTGGTGACACGGCATTGACGCCCGATGCTGGCAAGACGAGCGCCTCGCGCCAGACATTCGTCTCCGGCAAGGCATGCGAACTCGCAGCCCTCGACTTGCGCCGTCAGTTGTTTGCCTGTGCCGGTGCGCCACTCGATCTGGCGGCGGATGCATCGGTGCCATTGCTCATCGCCGATGGCGAAGTCGCTATCGAAACGCTGTCAGGGATCTACACCGGTTCCCTGCGCAAACTTACCGCCGGCGATGATGGTTCTGTTTTAACGGGCAGCGGGCGGTTCGACCCGGTGACAACGCCGCTCGACAAAAATGGTCAAGGCAACCCCTATGCCTGCTACGGTTTCGCGACCCAGGTCGCGCTCGTCGAAGTGGATATCGAATTGGGAATAACGCGTGTGCTAAAAATCGCTGCCGCTCACGATGTCGGACGAGCCATCAATCCGCAGCAGGTCGAGGGGCAAATCCACGGCGGCATTGCACAAGGCATTGGACTCGCGCTGATGGAAGAATACATCCCCGGCCGCACCGAGAATTTGCACGACTATCTGATCCCAACGGTCGGCGACATGCCGGAGATGATCGCGATCATCATCGAAGATCCGACGCCCGATGGACCGTTCGGCGCCAAGGGCGTTGGCGAGCCAGCGTTGATCTCAACCGCACCCGCGATCTTCGGCGGCATCTTCAAGGCGACCGGCTTGCGCGTGCATAAAATTCCGGTGTTGCCGCATCGATTGCTAGCCGCGCTTCGCGAGAAACAAGGAGCGGCAACTTGAGTGATGCTCCCCAAATCGACCAACCGATCCGCTGCGATGCCTGTCCGGTGCTGTGCCGCATCCGGCCCGACAAGCTGGGCGCCTGCGATCGCTACGGCAACGTCGATGGCAAACTCGTACGCACTGATCCGCTGGTGCTACTCGAGCGCGCCGTTGAAGACGGACGCAGTGCGGTGCGTTTCCTCGATCAGGGGCGCGATTGGGACGGCACAATTATTCGCGGTCCGGATGTTTTCGTCACTGGCATCGGCGCAACCACAACCTATCCGGATTACAAGCCCGCGCCCTTCATCGTGTCGAGCCAAGTCGACGGTGTCGATTTCGTCACCGTCGTTACGGAGGGCATTTTTAGCTACTGCGGCGTGAAGGTGAAAATCGACACGGATCGTTTTGTCGGTCCGGAAACCGCAGCCGTCCGAAGCAAAGGCGAGCAGATCGGCCATGTGACCACACACGAATATGGCTCGCAAATGTTGTCGCTGGGCGGCGTGCATCACTTGACCGGCGGCAGCAAAGCCGAGGGCAATGCGACGTGTGATGCACTGCTCAAGCTCTGCAATAAGGAGGCCGTCGAGCTGTCGGTCGATGGCGGTTCGACAGTCGTGGTGCAAGCCAATCGTCCACCAATCATCGACGGTGCAACGGAAGCCCGCATGAGAGTGGGTTGCGGCTCGGCAGTGACTGGTATCTTTGCCAAGCAATGGCTGGGCTTGGCCGACGAGGTGGTCGTCGTCGACGAGCACATCACTGGCGTATTCACGGAGCATCAGGCCGGGCGCTTATTGGACGTGAAGCCGTCCGGCTTGAGAATTCGTGGCCGCAAATCGACACCGGGCCGCTACTTCAAAGTCGCCGAACCGGGCCTTGGCTGGGGCGGTACCAGCCTCAAGGACCCTCTTGAGATCATCAAGAGCTTCGACGCGAAAATAGCGTGGCCTGGACTGCGCCT
>JANLXZ010000140.1:0-12073 GCA_031365375.1 Hyphomicrobiaceae bacterium
GATCTCGTCCTATGTCGGCGAAAACAAGCTTTTTGCCGAACAGTATCTGTCCGGCAAGCTCGAACTTGAATTCAATCCGCAAGGCACATTAGCGGAGCGCATTAGGGCGGGCGGCGCCGGCATCCCGGCATTCTTCACCAAGACCGGTTACGGCACGCTCATTGCCGAAGGCAAACAGGTGCAGGAGTTCGACGGCGAGAAATACATCATGGAGCGCGGTCTCGTCGCCGATCTGTCCATCGTGCATGCCTGGAAGGGCGATACCGAAGGTAATCTCGTTTATCGAAAGACGGCGCGGAATTTCAATCCGATGATGGCCTCGGCCGGCAAGGTGACGATCGCTCAAGTGGAACATCTGGTCGAAGCTGGCGAATTCGATCCCGATCACATCATCACGCCCGGCATATTTGTCCACCGGCTCGTCGTCGCGAAGGATGCCGCCAAACGCATCGAGCAGCGCACCACCCGCAAGCGCGCTTGATCCCACATCACTCTCGATATCTCGGAGACGAACTTCATGGCTTGGACACGTGATCAGATGGCAGCGCGCGCGGCAAAAGAGCTGCGCGATGGATTCTATGTCAACCTAGGCATCGGCATCCCGACGCTGGTATCGAACTTCATTCCCGCCGGCATGTCTGTCCAATTACAGAGTGAAAACGGCATGCTCGGCATGGGCCCCTTCCCCTATGAGGGAGAAGAGGATCCCGATCTCATCAACGCTGGCAAGCAGACCATCACAGAACTGCCGACAACGAGCTATTTCTCGAGTGCCGATAGTTTTGGCATGATCCGCGGTGGACACATCGATCTCTCGATCCTCGGCGCAATGCAAGTCGCCGAAAATGGCGATCTGGCAAACTGGATGATCCCCGGCAAGATGGTCAAGGGGATGGGCGGCGCGATGGATCTCGTGGCCGGCGTGAAGCGCGTCGTCGTCGTCATGGAACACGCTGCGAAAGGCGAGTCGAAGTTGCTGAAGCGTTGCAATCTGCCGCTTACTGGTGCTGCCGTCGTCGATCTCGTGATTACGGATCTGGCCGTTTTCTCCGTGGACAAAAAGGGCGGTACCGGCCTGACACTGCTCGAGTGCGCAGACGGAGTTTCGATCGACGAAATAAAGGCCAAGACCGAGGCCAGTTTCAAGACGGCCTGAAAGCGGTTGAAGCGCCGGCCTCAAGGTGACTTCTCTACCGGCGTGGCAACGGTCGCTTGGGCGTGTTCCCGCAACCGGCTGTCGCGCAACTCGCCGGCCGCATCTAGGATTGAATAGGCGACCGAGGTGAGGTGCGAATTGATGCGCTTCAGGTCGCGGATGATGTCGAGATGGATCGAGCTGGTTTCAATCGACTCCGCCCGCCCGTCTCGGAGCCTGGCAAAATGCCTGTCCGCTGCCTCGAACTCGTGCGCGCGCATCGAGGTCTTTTCCCGCAATAGTCGACGAGCAAGCGTAATGTCACGGGTGGCGAATACATTCAGCGCCAGCCGCATGTTGTCGATTACCTGCGCGTGGAAACCTTTGATTTCGGCCAAACCTTCACTCGAGAATTGCAGCCGCTTTTTAATTTTCTTGGCGGCGAGCTCCATCAGATTCTTATCGATGATGTCGCCGATGTGTTCGAGATTGGTCGTGAAGGTCAAAATCTCGACGTAGCGGCGGCTGTCGGCTTCGCTCATCTCGGTTTTCGATGCTTGAATCAAATAGAGTTTTATCGCCTCGTGCAGGGCATCGACGTCGTCGTCGGCCTTTTCCACTTCTTTTACGATCTTGATGTCGTTGCCTTCGATCGCCGTCAGCGAGCGGCGCATCATATCGAGTACGATATCGCCGACATGCAAGGTCTCGCGCATGGCGCAACCGAGCGCTTCGGATGGTGCTTCCAGAATTGTCGGATCGAGATGGCGCGGCAGGCGCTGATCGGCTGCCTCTGGCGGTGTCGGTAGCGCCGAGGTGGCGAGCTTCGCGAGCGGATCGAGCAGGGGGAGGAATAACATCGCGACAGCCAGATTAAAGGCCGTGTGGAAATTCAAAACAAGCCGCGCTGGGTCGGTGCTGATCCACGAAAACAAGCCGGCAAGCGAGGCAATCATCGGAATTGAGATGATCGCAATGGCACCACGAGCGATGAAATTTCCTAATGGCACACGCCGCGCCGCGACAGGTGAGCCGGACAAGGCCATGAACGGCGCGATCGCCCCGCCGATGTTGGCGCCCAACACCAAAGCGATCGCCAAGCTTGGGGTCACTGCACCGCTGGCCGCCAGCGCCATCACGAACAGGACCATCGCCAAGCTCGAGTGTGACAGCCACGTAAACACAGCCGCCACAATGATCGCGATTACCGGTTCGGAGCCCAGTGCCGTCAAAATTGTTTGCACTGTCGGACTGCCGCGTAACGCGCCGGAGACACCGCCGAGCACGCTGAGTGCAAGCAACATGAGGGCGAGGCCGATTGAGATGCGTCCGAGGTTCTTGATCCGGTCGCGATTGGACGCATTGAACGCAACGACGCCTGCAATCATGAAGCCGGCCCACAACCACTTCACGTCGAAGGCGAAGATTTGCGCGACGAGCGTCGTGCCGACGTCCGCACCAAGCATGATTGCAAGGGCGATCGGTAGCGTCAGCAAGCCGCGACCGGCGAACGATGCGAGTAGCAGTGCGGTGGCCGTGGCGCTCTGCAGGACACCTGCGACGCCGACGCCCGATCCGAAAGCGACCAGCCGGTTCCGCGATGCGTGATTGAGAACACCGCGCAATGCCGCTCCGAAGGTTCGCGTCAGGCCCGTGCGGACCATACGAACCCCCCAGAGTAGCAGGGCGACGCCTCCCAACAACGTCAGCAGTAATTCGCTTCCACCCATTGCCGTCCTTTTCGCCGATGATGCGCTTTTGCGCGGTTCGGATTCGTAGAACGAATGAAGTGTCCGCAACTCCTTCCCGATTGCAATATAAATGTCGCGATGTATTGCGGCGAAATTGCTGTCACATTGATAAAACCTATCGGACCAATCGAAACGACAGATTGGATCAATGGCATTTATTGTCCTAGCATTGGTCGCGATCTCACGCGAATTGGGGGCAATCGAGAATGAGCAACGCTGTCGAACAGCACATCGGAAAATCTCAAACGGGCGATCCCTTGCTGCTTACTCCCGGGCCTTTGACAACCTCGCGGGCTGTAAAAGCAGTGATGGTGCATGATTGGGGATCGCGCGATGCCCAGTTCTTGGCGATCAATCGCGAGGTGATGGAGCGGCTTCCTGAGATCGTTCACGGTCAAGGCCGCTATGTGACGGTCCCTATGCAAGGATCAGGGACTTTCGCTGTCGAAGCCATGCTGACGACATTCGTACCGCCAACGGGCAAAGTGCTGGTAATCATCAATGGTTCTTACGGCCAGCGCGCGCGCCGTATACTCGAGATCGCCCGGCGCGAGGTTATCGTTCACGAAACTCCGGAAGATACGCCGCCTGACCTCACCAAGATCGACGCCCTGTTGAAGGCTGATCCGGCGATTACCCATGTCATCATGATCCACTGCGAGACGACCAGCGGCATCCTCAATCCGGTATCCGAAGTTGCCGGACTTACCGCCCGGCATGGCCGGCGTTTCCTGCTCGACAGCATGAGCGCATTTGGTGCCCTGCCTCTCGACGTGCGAACCATTGCCGTCGATGCAATTGCTGCATCGTCGAACAAGTGCATCGAAGGTGTGCCCGGCCTTGGATTTGTGATCGCCAAGCAAGCGGCGCTGGCTGAAACCAAGGGAAATGCAACCACGCTGGTGCTTGATCTGTACGATCAGTGGCAGAACTTCGTAAAGACCGGGCAATATCGGTTCACACCGCCCATTCACGTGATCGTCTCATTCCATCAAGCGTTGATGGAATTCTTTGCCGAGGGCGGACAACCGGGCCGGGGCGGTCGATATACAGAAAACGGCAAGGTACTGTCAGACGGCATGCAAGCGCTGGGTTTCAAGACGCTACTACCGGCGCGGTTGCAGGCGCCGATCATTTATACATTTCACATGCCGACCAATCCGGCGTTCAATTTTCAGACTTTTTACGATGCCCTGAAAGATCGCGGCTACGTAATCTATCCCGGCAAGCTGACCGTCGCCGATAGTTTCCGCATCGGTTGCATCGGTCGGATCGACGCCGGTGACATGCGCGCCTTCCTTGCCGTCGTCGCCGATGTTTTGGCCAAGTTGGGCGTTAATGATCTCAGGAGTGCAGCATGACCAATGCAGCGAAGCTTCCGCTCTCGATCAATGCCGTCAACTGCAATGGCCGCTCGTACGCCTGGCCAAAGGCGCCGACGGTCGTGATCTGCCTGGATGGATCGGAACCCGGTTACATCGAGGCGGCGATCAAGGCCGGGCGCGCGCCGACCTTCGCCCGCTTCATGCGGGATGGCGTGAACTTGCTTGCCGATTGCGTGATCCCGAGCTTCACAAATCCGAACAACTTGTCGATTATCACCGGCAGGCCGCCGTCGGTTCACGGGATCGCGGGTAATTTTTTCTATGATCCGGCAACGAAGACCGAAGTGATGATGAACGATCCGAAGTTCCTGCGGGCGCCGACGATCATCCGATCTTTCCACGATGCTGGCGCCAAGGTGGCGATGGTTACGGCCAAGGACAAGCTTCGCCTGTTACTCTCGAACGGGCTCGACTACGCGTCGGGTCGAGCGATCGCTTTTTCATCCGAGCACGCTGACAAGGCGACCAAGCCCGACAACGGCATCGACAACGTGCTGGGCTTTGTCGGCAAGCCACTGCCCGAGGTTTACTCGGCCGACCTTTCAGAATTCGTGTTTGCGGCCGGCGTGAAACTGATGGAACGTCACCGACCGGACCTCATGTATTTGTCAACGACCGACTACATTCAACACAAGGTCGGCCCCGGTTCGAAAATCGCGAACGACTTCTACGCGATGATCGATGGCTATCTGGCGGCGCTCGACAAGAGCGGCGCAATCATCGTCGCGACTGCCGATCACGGCATGAACGACAAGCACGATCCCAAAACGAAGCAACCGAATGTCATCTATCTTGAGACGCTAATCGAAAGCTGGATCGGCCCCGACAAAGTCCGCGTAATCCTGCCGATCACCGACCCCTACGTTGTCCATCACGGGGCGCTCGGATCCTTTGCGACCGTGCACGTCGATCCCAAATCCGACTACCGCCCGCTTCTTGCCCGCTTGCGGGCGACACCTGGCGTCGAGATGGCCTTGTCGCGCGAAGATGCCTGCAAATGTTTCGATCTGCCGGCCGACCGTATCGGCGACATTGTCGTGATATCGACGCGGTATATGACGCTTGGCACGTCCGCCACGAAGCACGATTTATCGGGTCTCACCGAACCGCTACGCAGCCACGGCGGCATCACCGAACAGCGGGTGCCGATGATCGCCAACCGCCGCATCGAGATCGCCGCCAACCATTCATTGCGCAATTTCGACGTGTTCGATGTCGCGCTCAATCGGGTTGTCTGAAAGGTCACCAAAGTCGATGCAAGAGCAAGTCTCGCGCCCGAAGCTGCCGGTCAAATCGCACGAAAAGATGAGGATCGCGGGCAAGCTGGTCGATGCCGACGCGCAGGTCGAGGTGCGCAATCCCTACACCAACGAAGTGGTCGCGACGGTGCCGGCCGCCGATCCACGCCAGGTGGCGGAGGCGTTCAAAATCGGACATGCCTATAAGTCCAAGCTGACCAAGTACGACCGCCAGAAAATCCTGATGAAAACCGCCGAGATTCTGGCGCGCCGCCGGGACGAAATCGCGCTTCTTATAACGGCCGAGTCGGGTCTGTGCCTGAAGGACAGCATCTACGAAGTCGGGCGTGCCTATGACGTCTACTCACTCGCCGGCCAGCTTGCGATCCGCGATGACTCTGAAGTCTACAGTTGTGATATCACGCCCCATGGCAAGGCCCGGCGCATCTATACGTCGCGCGGGCCGGTCTTGGGCTGCATCTCGGCAATCACCCCGTTTAATCATCCATTGAACATGATCAGCCACAAGATTGCGCCGTCGATTGCGATGAACAATCGTATGGTCGCGAAACCGACAGAGTTGACGCCGCTGACGGCACTCGTGCTTGCCGACATCCTTTACGAGGCGGGTTTGCCGCCGGAAATGTTGTCGATCGTCACCGGCAATCCGCGCACGATGGGTGACGCGATGATCACCGACCCGCATGCCGATGTCGTGACGTTCACCGGCTCAGTGAAGGTCGGCAAGTACATCGCGGAAAAGGCCGGCTACAAAAGGCTTGTTCTCGAGTTGGGAGGCAACGATCCGCTAATCGTAATGGACGATCTATCGGATGCGGATCTCGAGCACGCGGCCGATCTTGCGGTGCAGGGAGCAACGAAAAACTCCGGCCAACGCTGCACGGCGGTGAAGCGCATCCTCGTCTGCGAGAAGGTTGCGGACAAGTTTGCCGACCTAGTTCTCGCCAAGGCTAAGAAGCTCAAGTGTGGCGATCCGATGGATCCGACGGTCGATGTCGGCACGGTGATCCATGAGGGCGCGGCCAAACAGTTCGAGGGACGCGTGCAGGATGCGGTCTCGAAGGGCGCAAGGCTACTTTACGGCGATCAACGCAAGGGCGCGCTATTTCCGGTCACCGTCGTCGATCACGTGCCGCACACGTGTGAGCTGGTGCACGAGGAGACCTTCGGCCCGGTGGTGCCGATGATCCGCGTACCCGGCGACATCGATGCAATTATAAGGATCGCCAACTCGACGGCATTCGGGTTGTCGTCAGGCATTTGCACCAACCGGCTCGATACCGTCACGCGCTTCATCAACGGATTGGACGTCGGTACCGTTAACGTCTGGGAAGTGCCGGGCTATCGGATCGAGATGAGCCCGTTCGGCGGTATCAAGGATTCCGGCCTCGGCTATAAAGAAGGCGTGTGGGAAGCAATGAAGAGCTACTCCAACGTCAAGACCTACTCGCTCCCCTGGCCGGTGTAGATCTGTAACATGGTGGTGAGGCACGACGTGCGGATAAATAGCTGAGGATGTCGACGCCATGACCACCTCCACTGCGTCAGCTTATGAGTATGACGCCGGTCGGGTCGGTCGGCTAAAGGCGGGATACGCGAACGGTGGTCCACTTCCCCGCTCGTTTTATCTGTCGCCTGACGTCTTCAACGCCGATCTCGATCGCATCTGGCGGCGGCATTGGCTCTATGCGGGGCATGCCTGCCAGATCCCAAGTGCTGGCGATTGGATGACGTGGGATGTTGGCGCTGATCGCATCGTGCTTACGCGTGGCGTTGATGGTGATGTTCGCGCATTCCACAACACCTGCCGCCATCGCGGTTCACGACTCTGCAACGCCGAGCACGGTCATAGCCGATCTTTCGTGTGCCCCTACCACGCCTGGACGTATGAACTCGATGGCCGATTGCGCACACCGACCGAGCGCGAGTTTGGCATCCACCAGTCGCAACTGGGGTTGCATCCGGTCGCGCTAAAGAACCTTGGCGGCGTGCTGTTTGTTTGCTTGGGAGGCGATGCTGTTCCCTTCGATGAAGGTGCGGCCGAAATCGCCGCGCAAATGCAGCATCAGGGGTTCGCCGACGCCAAACTCGCCCACACGATACGCTATATGGTCTCGGCTAACTGGAAGCTGATCTTCGAGAACAATCGCGAGTGCTACCATTGCGATAACGTCCACCCCGAATACGTAAAGGGCGTTTACGACACAGCGCGGTTCAACGACAAAAATATTCCAGAAGTCGATCGGCAGACCGCGCTCGCCGACGCCAGGTTCGAAGCGTTGGGACTTGGGAAAGCCGCTTCGGCTTCTGACATGACGGGCAAATTTTGGCGCGTCACACGTGCGCCGCTGGTGGAGGGTTGGAAGACCCAGAGCCTCGATGGCAAACCGATCGCGCCGCTGATGGGAACATTCCGTGATCGCAATACTTGGAGCGGAGGCACGCTGCGGACGACTGTATTTCCGAATTTCTGGCAGCACGCTAGCGATGATCATGCGGTCGCAACGCGCATCACGCCGTTGTCGGCTACCAGCACGCAAGTCGACGTGTCGTGGTTTGTGCACAGAGATGCTCGACAGGATCGCGACTACATGCTCGACCGGTTGTTGCCGTTCTGGCAGCGCACGTCCGAGCAGGACTGGGTGATTTGCCAGGCGAACCAATCGGGCGTCACATCACCGGCTTACATCCCCGGCCCCTATTCCAAAACGCGGGAGACCAACGTCCAGCAATTCGTTGATTGGTATCTGGCCAGCCTCGACGTCGGTGATCCCGCAGTGGCGACACCGGACAAACCGAAATGGCGCTCACTCGGTTATAAGGATCGACCCAGTGGCTGAGCAGCTCCCGTCATCCGCGAAGATTGTAATTGTCGGTGCCGGCGCCATTGGCTGTTCCATTGCCATGCATCTTGCGTGGGCAGGCGAGCGCGATGTCGTCGTGCTGGAGAAGAACGCGATCACGCACGGGTCGACGTGGCATGCAGCCGGGTTGATCGGGCAGTACCGTTCCGCTGAAGACCTGACGCGGCTGATGCAGGCTTCGGTCAAGGTCTACGACGAGATCCAGGCGGAAACACCGATTGACTGGCATGCGGTGGGCTCGCTTCGGATCGCGTCGTCAAAAGCCCGGCTTGCCGAGTATGTGACGGCGGCACCCATAGCTAGGCGCTACGGCATTGATTTCACCGTTATCGACGCGGCCGAGGCGCAGCGCCGGTTTCCTCTCATCTCGATCGAGGGAGTCGAAGGCGCGGCCTTCGTCGGCGGCGACGGTTTTGTCGATCCGACAAGCCTGACGAATGCGTACGCTTCACGCGCCAAGTCACTCGGCGTGCGTTTTCACGAAAATGTTCGAGTGATCGGCGCCGTCGAGAACCTCGGTCGGATCACGACGATTGAAACTGATAAGGGCGCCATCGCCTGCACGACCGTAATTCTGGCGCCGGGTGTGTGGGCCCGCGAAATCGGTCGCATGTTCGGCGTCGATCTTGCCGTCGCGGCACTTGAGCATCAATATGCTGTAACGCAGAAACATCCGAATATCGCCCGCGACCTACCGGCGCTTCGCGATCCGGATCTCAACTTTTATTTGAAACCCGAGGTCGGCGGACTGGCGATCGGTGGCTGGGAGCTGGCGACACAACCGGCGGTCCAAGGCGATATGCCATTTTCGTTCGGACGCGAATTGTTGCCGAACCAGCTTGATCGTTTGGCGCCGATACTCGAAGCTGCATCGCGTCGCATCCCGATCATTGGCGAGCTGGGTCTGCGCACCATCATCAACGGCCCGATCCCGGTCACGCCAGATGGCGAGCCGATCCTAGGTCCGGCGCTTGAACCCGCAAACGTTTGGCTAGCGGCTGGGTTCACATCGGGAATAGCGGCATCAGGTGGTGCGGGGTGCGCGCTTGCCGACTGGGTCGTCACGGGAAAGCCAACCTTCCCGTTACCAAGTCTTGACCCAACACGGTTCGGCGCGATCGCCCGCGATCTCGATGTGCTCAACTCGCGTGCCATCGCAGCGTACGCTGGTTATTATGCTTTAGCGAGGGTGCCGCAAAAGGCGCTGGCGTAAACTGCCCTCGTCATCGTAGCTTCATGGAATAAGTTTATGCGGCAGCGCGCCGTTCGTGCGTGTCGCCTGGGCTCAAAAAACGGAGGGATCTCGTATGTTGAAGAACCTAATAAAGGGCAGCGTCCTGGCGACGGCCATGCTGGCTGCTGCTGTCGGCCCGGCTTTGGCGCAAAAAACATCCGTCACCGTCTACACTGCGCTGGAGAACGATCAGGTCGCCCCTTACAAAGCGGCGTTCGAGGCCGAAAATCCGAACATCGAGATTTCCTGGGTACGCGACTCGACGGGCGTCATCACCGCTCGCTTCCTGGCCGAGAAAGACAATCCCAAGGCCGATGTGGTTTGGGGCTTGGCGGCAACCAGTCTTCTGCTTTTCAAAAAGCAAGGCTTGCTCGAAACCTACACGCCAGCCGGATTTGCTGCATTGAAGCCGGCATATAGGGATGCGGAAGCTGCCCCAGCGTGGACCGGCATGGACGCCTGGCTTGCCGTCGTCTGCTTCAATACCGCCGAAGCCGGCAAGGGCAACAAGCCGAAGCCGGCATCTTGGGCGGACCTCGTCAAGCCCGATTACAAGGGGCAGATCGTAATGCCGCATCCGGCCTCGTCCGGCACTGGCTATCTGGCGATCGCCGCCTGGCTGCAGATCATGGGCGAGGAAAAGGGCTGGGCCTTCATGGACAAGCTGCACGAGAACATCGCCGTTTATACCCACTCCGGTTCGGCACCTTGCGTGCAGGCCGCCAAGGGTGAACGGCTGATCGGCATCGGGTTTGACATGCGTGGCGCCTCGGAAAAGACCAAGGGTGCGCCGATCGATCTCATCGTGCCAGCTGAAGGCATCGGCTGGGACATGGAAGCGACTGCAATCGTCAAGGGCACCAAGAACCTCGAGGCGGCAAAGAAGGTCGCCGATTTCTCAGCTTCCAAAAAGGCCAACGAACTATACGCGAAATATTATGCGCTCGTTGCCAACCCGGAAGTAAAGGCAGCGCCTGCCAATTACCCGACCGACGGTGAAGCCAAGATGGCAAAGAACGACTTTGGTTGGATGGCGGAAAACCGCGATCGCATTCTGAAGGAGTGGTCGAAGCGCTATGAGAGTAAGGCGCAGCCGAAGTAATGATCGCATTCTAGCGAACCAGACTTGCGGCCTCCCCCGAACAAAACCTTGGGGGAGGCCGCTCCACATGGGACTACCGATGCTTCAAGCTCTCGATCGTGCCGGATTGACCGCAACCGACGGTGTAAGCCGCGCCGTACACTGCCGCGTTCGAAATTTGACCAAGCGATTCGGCACTTTCATCGCCTTGAAATCTGTGTCCCTCGATGTGCTTCAGGGCGAACTCGTCTGCTTCTTAGGGCCGTCGGGCTGCGGGAAAACCACGCTGCTGCGCGCGATTGCCGGTCTCGATCTGCAAAGCGAAGGCGCGATCGAAATTGCTGGTCGCGATGTCTCGAACTTGCCGCCGGCCGAACGCGACTTTGGTATCGTGTTTCAATCCTATGCATTATTTCCCAATCTTTCGATCGCCGACAACGTCGGTTATGGCCTCGTCAATCGCAGTTGGCCGCGTGCCAAGCGACGCGCTCGCGTCGCCGAGTTGTTGGCGCTCGTCGGCTTGAGCGACCAGGGCGCGAAATATCCCATTCAGCTATCTGGCGGCCAACAACAGCGCGTCGCCCTCGCGCGCGCACTGGCGACATCGCCTTCGCTCCTGCTTCTCGACGAACCATTGTCCGCACTTGATGCACGTGTCCGTGTGCGGCTGCGCGATGAGATCAAGGCGCTGCAACGACGCCTCGGCATCACGACGATCATGGTGACGCACGACCAGGAAGAGGCGCTCGCGATGGCTGATCGCATCGTCGTCATGAACCAGGGCGTGATCGAGCAGGTCGGCACTCCGGCCGAAGTATATGGTCGGCCGCGCACGGCTTTTGTCGCCGATTTCGTCGGCACGATGACATTCCTTGACGGTATGCTGGTGGATGACAAGCGCGTACGCATTGGCACAATCGAACTCGTCAGTGTGATTGATAGTAGATTACCGGTTGGCAGCGCAATCCAGCTCGGTTTCCGACCAGAGGAGGTACAGGTTCGCGGCATCGCCGACGGCACCCCCAATACCTTGTCCACCACCGTCGAAACGTTGGAGTATCTCGGCGCGTTCTGCCGGGCGACTCTCAAACCGACGGGCGCACCGGGAGTTGCTTTGACAGCCGACTTTTCGGCGAACGCGATGCGCGATCTCGGCATCGTCGCCGGGCAGCCGCTGGTCATTGCGTTACCACCGAATGTCTTGCGGATCTTTCCAGCAAAAACTGGGCCAGCAAAAACCGGGCCAGCAAAAACTGGGGTTGTGTCGTGACAGTCGCGGCTAGTCCCGGTTCCGTGCCAGTTCGGCGCAAGCTGTCCCGCGACGATATCATCGTGCGTTCGGCGCTGGTGGTGCTGATCGCGTT
>JANLXZ010000182.1:0-15925 GCA_031365375.1 Hyphomicrobiaceae bacterium
GCCGCGCAAGATCGGAACGCCAGATTCGGAGGCCAGTATCAAGTAACCACGCTCCCTGAAGCCGACATCGGCGTCCGGACCAAACGTATCTTTCAGGTTGCGCAGAATTGACAGCAACACTTGCGAAAGCGCGATGTTCTCCGGCGTGGAAAACTGTTGGCGAATACCGCCGGCGGACCTCGCCGTACTGCACTCGCCAAATGTCATGTCGCGCTCGACGATGACGATGCGGCCAGGTTTGAAACGCCCAAGAGTCGCGAGGTAGTAGGCGACGGCGCTGCCAATGACGGCCCCACCCACAATCACGACATCGGCGGTTTCGGTTTTTACGTCGGTCATGCGCGCGCTCAGTCGATCTTGTGACGTTTCAACTCGCGCACGAGAATAGTCAGACGTTCCGATGAGTCGAGCCCAGTATCGACGCAAGCCCTGATTGTAGCGCGCCCTTGAATTAATTTATTGAGCCGCTCCTGCACCTCGCCGAATCCGAAAAACAATTCCTCGGGCGCGACGATCTCGCCGTCCTCGATCGCAGCCATCACGTCGAACGAGTTCTGCGACGCCAGCACGAGCATCGATGCGGTATCGTTGACCAACGCCCGGTAGAGGCGCGCGCCATCCTCATCGATGCGTGGGCCGTGCACGCCAAATTTCATCGGTGATGAGGTGGCGCCGTCGCCCGCGAAAATGCGCGGATGCTTTTGAAATCTGCGGAAAACCTCCGTCAGACCGAGGCAACAGCTTTCAAGATCACGCAGTGCCATGGTCGCCTTACGCTTGACTTTAGCGCGCGTCACGGACTTTTCCTGCGCCACCCAGTTGATCGCAGCAATCGACGAGATTGCACCTAACGCTGCGATAGCAGGTAGAACGGCCGCAAATGGGTCCGGCGCGATCCGCGAATCGGGATCGGTTGGCTCAGTGTTAGCGCGCGGTGGTGTTGCCACTTTCAAATCCGGTTTGCGATTTAAACCGACGGTAGCAAATTCGCCGCCTTAGCCCAAGCGCTACTCGGTATTGTCGCTTACGTCCGTTTCGGTTGTCACCTATGCAGCGCACGAGGAGTGGCGTCATCTAGATCACGTCGCTGCCGCATTCTGTCAGCCTCAGTATGTTCGTGCCTTCGGTTCGATGTAGCCGACCTCATTGGTCATAGTGAAGGCATGGACCGGCCGATAATCGATCGTGCAGGTTTTCTTCGCGTCGTCGGCCCAAACCAACGAGTGCTTCATCCAGTTGACATCGTCCCGCTTGGCGAAATCTTCCCGGGCATGCGCGCCGCGGCTCTCTTTCCGGTTGTCTGCGCTAACGACAGTAACAGCGGCCTGCGCAATCAGATTATCGTATTCCAGCGCCTCGACGAGATCGGAATTCCAGATCAGCGAGCGGTCGGATATCTTGATGTCGCTGCTCTCCTTCCAAATTTGCGAGATTTTCTGCACACCCTCGGCCAAGATGGGGCCATCGCGGAATACCGCGCAGTTGGTCTGCATAACCTTTTGCATACGTAAACGCAGAGCCGATGTACTGCTCGCGCCATTGGCGTGACGCATCTTGTCCAGCCGCGATAACGCCAAATCGGCTGCATCGTCCGGCAGCGGTGCATGCGACGCATTCGCCTCAATCGTCTCCGCGGCACGATTGGCGGCGGCGCGGCCGAAGACGACCAAATCGATCAACGAGTTCGAGCCGAGGCGGTTGGCGCCGTGTACCGAAACGCACGCAGCTTCACCAATCGCCATCAATCCCGGTACGATGGTGTCTGGATTGCCATTCTTCGAGGTAAGTACTTCGCCGTGATAATTTGTCGGAATGCCACCCATGTTGTAGTGAACCGTCGGTAAAACGGGGATGGGTTGGCGGCGCACGTCGACGCCGGCAAAAATCTTCGCACTTTCCGAGATGCCCGGAAGCCGCTCAGCCAAGATTTTGGGATCCAAATGGTCGAGATGCAGGAAAATATGATCTTTCTCTGGACCCACACCACGGCCTTCACGAATTTCCATGGTCATCGAGCGGGAGACCACGTCGCGGGACGCCAAGTCCTTCGCATGTGGCGCATAGCGCTCCATGAAGCGTTCACCGGCGGAGTTGGTCAGATAGCCACCTTCGCCACGCGAGCCTTCGGTGATTAACACACCAGCGCCGTAAATGCCGGTGGGATGGAACTGGATGAATTCCATGTCCTGTAGGGGAAGCCCGGCGCGCAGCACCATGGCGTTACCGTCGCCGGTGCAGGTATGCGCCGACGTTGCCGAGAAGTATGCGCGACCATAGCCGCCGGTCGCCAGTATGGTCTTCTTCGAGCGGAAACGGTGGATTGTGCCATCATCGAGACACATGGCGACGACGCCGCGGCAAGCACCCTCCTGATCCATGATCAGATCGAGCGCGAAATACTCGACGAAAAACTCCGCCGTGTGCCGCAACGTCTGGCCATAAAGCGTGTGCAGCATGGCGGGCCCAGTACGATCGGCGGCCGCGCACGTGCGCTGGGCGGGTGGGCCTTCACCATACTCGGTCGTCATGCCGCCGAACGGGCGCTGATAGATTTTGCCCTCTTCGGTGCGCGAGAACGGCACACCGTAATGCTCAAGTTCGAACACGGCTTCCGGAGCATTGCGGCAAAGGTACTCGATCGCATCTTGATCGCCGAGCCAATCCGCGCCCTTGACGGTGTCGTACATGTGCCACTTCCAATTATCGGGACCCATGTTACCGAGGGCAGCAGCGACGCCACCTTGCGCTGCGACCGTGTGCGACCGTGTGGGGAATACCTTAGTGATGCATGCGGTTTTCAAGCCCGCTTCGGCGGCACCCAGTGTTGCGCGCAGTCCAGCGCCGCCAGCGCCGACCACCACCACGTCGTAGCTATGATCAACGATCTTGTAGGCGTTGCCATTATAGCTAGGCTTTACCGCCATGTTGGCCATGCCATTGACGTGGCCATTGAGCTTACCGTTCGCTGTTGAGGCCATGATCAATCAAACTCCGAAGCTAAGCTTCAGCACTGCGTAAATGCAGGCGGTGCCAACACATATTGCGAAAAATGTATTCAACATCAGCAGAGCGACTTTGCGCCCCTCTGGTCGAGCATAATCTTCGATGATCACCTGCATGCCGAGCCGCATGTGAAAGATGCCAGACAGGATCAGCAGAAGTAACATGAGTGCGACCAGCGGGTTCGCCAGGGTGCGCTTCACCAATATATAATCGGCGCCGGCAAGATACACGACCAGTCCTACCAGAAACGTGACCAGAACTAAGTTCGCGACAGCCGTCAGTCGCTGTTGCCAAAAGTGGGTCGCGCCTTCCTTAGCGGAGCCGAGGCTTCGAACCTTCTTCAAAGGGGTGCGCATGCTGCCGGGAGAATCGTGCGCCATCAGAGAGCTCCGCGCATATTTAGGGCCGCGACCCAGATGACTGCTGTGAGGACGACCGATCCCACGATGGATCCCCAAGACAATCGGTCGACTGTTTGCACATCGAAACCGCGTCCGGTATCCCAGATCAAATGACGAATGCCGCCAAGCATATGTTGGAGGAGTGCCCACGTATAACCGAGCAATACAAGCCGGCCGAGCCAGCTGCCGAAGAACCCGTTGACGATCTCGAAATGGTCCGGGCTGGTCGCTGTCGCGATCAGCCACCAAGCTAATAAGATCGTGCCAAAATACAATGCCGCGCCGGTGATGCGGTGCAGGATCGAAACGACCATATTTATGAGCGGTGTATAGATCTGCAGGTGCGGCGAGAGCGGCCGTGCGCCAGCCCCACCGGTGGCAGGCTTTGAATGCGCCATATCGTTTGATCTCCAATCGTGTCGGATGGCTTTTAGCGCGCTGCAACATAAGCGGCAATGCGTCGTTCGGCGCATCTAGGTCGCATTGTGCGCATTACGGAGCTAATCTGACGCGTGGGAATTACTTCAAAGCCTCGGCCATCGCCTTGCCGAGCAAAGCGCCGCTGTCGAAGGCATGTTCGCCGAGCCTGCCCAGGCACCAATCTCCAGCTACGCCAACCATATGTTCGCGCGAGAACAGAAACGTCTCACCTAAATGCGTGTCGACTAGTCCGTGACGCCACAAATGGGCGATCATCTGCGCCGGGCGGATCGGCGGTAAACTGAGCACGTGGCTAACCTCTCCCCACAGCTCCTCGGCGACGGCTTCCGGATCGGCATCCTCTGTCTCGCGAGTCCAAACCGGCGAGGCGTGCACGACAATTGTTTCGCCGCGTCCGGTGCGGCCAGGTTTTGAATTATTTCGGCTGACCCAACGGACGACCTGGCTCATGTCCGAGAACACATCCTGATCGGGCAGCACGCGTTCGTCGATGCGCACCATCAATGCCCAGCAAGGTGACATCCGGACGCGCGCCAAGGGATCGGCCAATTCGTCCAACCGGCCGAGCAACAGCCGCGCTTCTGGCGCCGGGACTGCCACAGCGACTTGAGCGAATGGCCCGGCTGACGTCTCATCCTCGAACCACAGATGCCAACCCTTGTCGACGCGTTTGATCGTATGCACGCGGCGGCCGGTATGAACGCGCACGCTCTCGGCCAATGGGCGAGCAATCGATCCCATGCCCGGCATGCCGACGTACCAGGGTTGCATTTGACCGCCGCCCTTTTCGCCGGCATGGGCGCGAGGTGTCCATCGTGCAGCATAGCCGGTACTGACGAGCTCATTGATGTAGGTTTTGAACCGTTCCGAGCGAGCGGTGATATACTGCGCCCCGTGATCGAACGGGATAACGCCGATTCTCGTCGTGCCGACGCGGCCGCCGATGACGCGCTCTTGTTCAAAAATTTCCACGTAGGCACCGGCGCGGCGCAAAACTCGCGCACACGACAATCCGGCAAGGCCGGCACCGATGACTGCGACGCGCTGGGTCAAAGTCCAATCCTAGTCGAGACAATACCCGATCGTGGGTGTGATTCATCCTAGCAGGCGAAATTCCATAATTGGTTAACGAAATGCGCCTCGAGGCGGATCACTTGTGAACAGTAACTACGCCGCACGCGAGACGAGCTCCGGCGTTGCCAATCGGATCTGCGGTGTAATCGTCGGCACGCTCGAAGATGACGAACGCCGCGCCGTCGGTATCGATCAGCGCGTCTTCCGCGTCCTTTGCCAATGTCGCAAAAGCGCTAACGAGGTCAACTTCGATCTCACCACTCGCCGGCACGATGAGATTGGGGAGATCACCCATCATCGGACCCTCGTCGTTGAGGTAACCGTGCTTTGCGCCTAGCGGATTGAGGATTCCACCAGCGGATTCGAAGTCGCCATCGCACTTCCCATTCTCGTGAATGTGGAAGCCATGCGATCCGGGCGGCAACCCCTTCAGTTTCAGCCGAATGAGTATCCCAGCCGTCGTCTCGACGAGCTTGATGCGGCCCAGCTCACGGCCATCCCGCAGCCGCACATCGGCGAAAGCTTTCTCGCCAACTGCGGTGGCATCGGGTGCCGTCGCGGCCGCGACAGAAATCAGCAGCACAGCGCACCAAACGCCGCGCATTATGCTTGCAACTCGCGACATAGTCCCCCCAAATACTGCAGGCGTGGCGACCCCAAGTTTGTCGACCACCAGTCTTCAAGCCAGTTGTTATAGCGTGTTGAACGCGACAGACCACCGGCGAATTTGGAAAGAGATATTTATCGGGGAGATACGGCCCAGTAGTCGAGATCTAGGATTATGCCGTCGGCGTATTTGCCACTTTCGCTGGCTCCGGGAAACCCCGCGCAATCGGCATTTTTTGTTGCGATCGTTCGAATGCGCAGTGCACCGACGTCCTGTCGGGACGGAAGAGCTGCAGTCTCCAAAATCTCTGACCAAGCATATATTGTATCGCCCGCGAAAGCGGGAGCCACGTGTCGACCTGCGTTGATCGCCGTTATGTGGAATGCCGATCCAAGTCCGTTGAACGACAAGGCGCGTGCTATCGAAATGATCACGCCGCCATAGACAAGGCGCCGGCCGAACCGCCCCTGCCCTTCGGTGTGCTGGTTGAAATGGACCTTCGCAGTATTTTGATAAAGTCGAGTGGCGATCTGGTGCTCCGCTTCCTCGATCGTCGTGCCATCGACATGATCAATCCGTTCGCCGACCGAGTAGTCAGCCCAGCGAAAATGCGATCCACCGCGCGCGTTGTCCCAACGCTGGACGTCTAGTGGCGGCACCGCGAGGCCTAAGTCCGAAGGATCGAGCCGGCTCGGCAAGGCCGGCGCTGGGCTCTGCGTCACCATCGCGTCTTTGGCACGCTTGCGAACCATAACCCAACGCACGTAGCTAAGTACCGCTTCGCCACGCTGATTGCGACCGGTCGAGCGAACATGCACGACGCCGGTTTCGCGGTTCGAATTTTCCTTCAGGCCTATAACTTCGCTGTCGGCTGTCAGGGTGTCGCCCGGATAAACGGGGGCAAGAAAACGACAGTCGGCATACCCGAGGTTGGCAACTGCGTTGAGCGAGATGTCCGGCACTGTCTTGCCAAAAACAATATGAAATACGAGCAAGTCATCGACCGGCGATTGCGGGTAGCCGATTGATCGCGCAAAGGGGTCGGCCGATTGAACCGGAAATCGGCCACCATAGAGACCTGTATACAATGCGACGTCGCCGGTGGTTACGGTTCGCGGCGTTGCGTGGGCAAACGTTTGCCCGCAGCGGAAATCTTCGAAGTAGTTCGTAACGATCGTCTTGGCATTACTCATGCGTTGCCTCGTTGAGGTGGGGGGGGCGTCGTGACCCGCCCTTGTTTGAGGCAACGTTGGGCTGTTTTGCAATAGGCACTGGATCTGTCAGTGCCCGCACAGTTGGGCGCGTGCGGTACATTGGAAAAGGCCGGCGAACGGACCGCCTGACTCGCACACGTTCGTTTTCTGTACGAGTTGGATCCGTCGAATGCCGCTGTTGAACATGTAGCCGCGCAATTCCGCCAGCTTTTGTTTCAATGCAACTTCCGAATAAAGTTTGGCATTCGAACGTCCGAACGTGACAACATTTGCGGTTGCGGTGTCACAGGTCAGCCCACGTGGTCTCGCTGGCGTCGCGAAGGCCGCTTCGCGGGGCGCTGGCGCACAGGCCCCAAGACTACCGGTAATGATCGTGACTATGAGTGCCGACAATACGACTCGACGCATAACTTCTCCCACAAAGCCCACGTTTATTGGCGCAGGCGAACGCGCACTTCGAGTGGCGTACATTAAGGGGGTTAGCGGAGCATTAAGGCGTGTTCCAGCCTGAAACGCGGCGCTGCTGTGGTCGCTCGATACGCTTTCAGCCTACTGCCTTCGCAAGAGCAACGGTGCGGCGTGCCATCTCCGCATGCAGGAGTTCAACCATCCGGCCGTCCATCGTGATGGCGCCGCGCCCTTTATTCTCTGGACGCTCGAATGCGGCGATAATCGTTTCTGCCGCAGCGATTTCATCTGCGGAGGGACGGAAGACATCGTTGACGATCGCGATCTGGCCGGGGTGGATGATCGTTTTCCCATCCATACCGAGTTGCCGTCCTTGCCGGCTCTCGCGCAGCAAGCCTTCGGTATCTTTGAAGTCGTTGTACACGCCGTCGAGGACATCGAGGCCGTACGCCTTGGCTGCGGTCATGATCGCCGAGAGCCAATAGAGAGCTGCCGTTCGATCGCGATCGAGCTCAGCCCTGGTTTCTTTGACGAGGTCATTGGTGCCGATCACGAAGCAAGAGAGCCTGCTGCCAGTTTGACGAGCGGCCGCGGCAATTTCGCCTGCATTGAGCACGCCGAGCGGTGTTTCGATCATGGCCCATATGCGCTTGGTCGAGCCCGTGCCGGCCAACGCGCGCTCGACATCGCTGAGCATTTCCGGGCTGGACACTTTGGGTATCAACACTGCGTCCGCGCTGGATGCTGCGGCCGCAGCCAAGTCGTCGAGCCCCCAGGCGGTGTCGAGGCCATTGATGCGAATGACGACCTCCCTTCGCCCGAAGCCACCGCTGGCGACTGCCGCGGCAACTTGGTCGCGCGCGATCGCCTTCACTTCGGGTGCAACCGCGTCCTCTAGATCCATGATGACGACATCGACCGCTAGCGTCTTAGCTTTTTCGAGGGCGCGAGCGTTCGACCCGGGCATATATAACGCGCTGCGACGTGGGCGTAGGTCCGGCATGATTTAATACTCCGCAAGCCGCTGGAATTTTTACGGACTAGTATCTTCAATTGTGACTTGTGCCAACTCGAGGACAGTGTGCCGCACAGGTCTGCTTAGCCAAACGATGGCGTTGACAGAGCGTTCACATGCTTTCATGTGATTTGTGCAGATGCGAAACGCGCCAACCGACTCTTCTGAACTCCTAGGATCCAATTCTCATGGTTCAATTGACATTACCGAGAAATTCCCAAATCGAAGCTGGTAAGATCTGGAACAAGCCAGAGGCCAAAGGGGATTGGAAAGAGTTCAAGATTTATCGTTGGAATCCAGATGATGGTAAGAACCCGCACATCGATAGCTACTGGGTAGATCGCGCCAGCTGCGGCCCGATGGTTCTCGATGCTTTGATGAAGATCAAGGGCGACGTCGACTCCACACTTACTTTCCGTCGTTCCTGTCGCGAGGGGATCTGCGGTAGCTGCGCGATGAACATCGACGGCACCAATGGTCTCGCCTGCCTGCACTCGATGGACGACGTAAAGGGCGCGGTGAAGATCTATCCATTGCCGCATATGACGGTAATCAAAGATCTGGTGCCGGATATGACTAATTTTTACGCTCAGCTGCGCTCGATCGAGCCTTGGCTCAAGACCGAAACACCGATGCCGCCGACTGAGTGGAAGCAGTCTCGCCAGGATCGCGAGAAGCTCGACGGTCTTTACGAATGCATTCTGTGTGCCTGTTGCTCCACGTCGTGCCCGAGCTATTGGTGGAATTCGGACCGCTATCTCGGGCCTGCAATTCTGCTTCAGGCCTATCGTTGGGTTATCGACAGCCGAGACGAGGCCACAGGTGAGCGTCTCGATAATTTGGAAGATCCATTCAGATTGTATCGGTGCCATACAATTCTGAATTGCACCAAAGCCTGCCCGAAGGGATTAAACCCTGCGAAAGCAATTGCGGAATTGAAAAAGCTGATGGTCGAACGCCGAGTTTGAATACAACTCAAATAGGCGGCCATGTAGAAAGTAGGCAAAGAAAAACCGGAGGTGCTTTCGCATTCCTCCGGTCTCGAAACAATCAAGCAAGTTAGCTTGCTGTTGAAGCTCTGTCGCGCTATCCAGGCGCCCAAACCCGGAGACAGCGCTCAGACTCAGGCGGCCTTTTTCTTGGCCACTGTCTTCGTTGCCGCTTTCTTGGCAGGGGCCTTCTTGGCCGCAACCTTCTTCACAACCTTCACTGCGGCCTTCTTGACCGGAGCCTTCGCCTTCGCCTTCACTGCTGCTTTAGCCATCGTAATATCTCCCTCTAGAGTTCGAATCAGCTCGAACAATTTCAGCATGTGCAAGTTCATCTGATTTGTTGACACCAAAAATGGATTCGGGCGGATGAATTCGGGAGTTTGCATCTATTGTGTTGCAGAAAATCATCAAAAAGCGAGTATTTGAATGCCTTATTGAGAAACGCGGAGATCGGAATTGAACCGAGGGGTTCAAATGATCGTTCATTACCTGACGAATAAAATTTGTAAATCTTCGTCCAGCACATGATCCGTGGCCGTCCATTCGAGTTGCGTTGGGCCAGTCCGCTTCATCCCGTCGCGGCATGTCGCAACAATTGTGAGTTGATCGGCGGTCTCTATCAGAATGCGAAATCGGCGTGCTGGTCCGAGTTGATCCGAGCCACTCGCAGCCAAGAAACCAACACTCGTGAAAGTCGGTGCGACGCCGCCTTCGGTCGGTAATTTTGCAATCGCAGTCTCTTGCGCTTCTGTCAGGCAGGATCGCCTGCGCGATGATTGCAGTGTCTCAGTCTTATAAGAAGTCACTCCCGTGATCGGTCGATATGTGTGCACGATGTTGATCTGTTGCCCCGCTGGAAGCACCTGACGCCAATGCGCGACTGTTTTCAACGTCCACGCCGCAACGACTGACGACCCTTCCTCTTTGAGTATCCCGCGCTCGAGAAAGGCGAGCCGATCGGCGGCGCTGAGCTCGGAGAGTTTGCTCGATGATGCACTGCCAAATGGAAAGAGCGCGATGCCGGCCGAAGCGAGAGTGTTGGACACGTCCAAGCCGAGTGCTGTTGCGCGTTGCTCGATCTTGAACGGTGGCGCTTGGCCATCTACCTTCGGTGAAAATTGAACGTAGTTGTTTGGATCGGCCGATGGCAATATCACCTCGCCATCGGTGACGGCGTTGGTGTCCAGTTCGGGCAATGCGAACGTGATCAGGATCGCTTGTGGCAATTGCGCGTCGTTGTGGAGCGTGTAAGTCAGCGTAATCATGTCAGGACTGACGAGAACGTCTTGGCGCTCCATTGAAATGGACGGGTTTGCAGCGAACGCGAGACCGCCCGCGGCCAACTCCACGGAACTCTCGGCGGCAAAAGCGCCTGGCACGTCTGCTAGTATCGCGCCAGTGAGGACAATGCCCGCCGCGCAGAATAATGGTGCAATACGGTTCACGTGCCGCCTCTCTTGTAGTGACTTGGCCAATCAAGGTCTCGGTTATGCGCAGTGGTATGAAGTGTCGGATAAGACGGCCCGCAATGCGCGCCCCGGTCATCATGAAGCATCCTGCTTGCAAGTGCCATATGCCGGTCACAACTGCTGGCCTATAACGCGGTCGTCCAAGCCAGCATCAGCAGCATGCGCAGTCGTTCCGGCACACTCCGGCGACTTGGCGTCTGCAATTGTTTATATGCTTCAAGGAGGCCGACCGATGGCAATTGGTATGTCCTGTTCCTGTGCTCTGGCAACTCGGCTCGCAGCATCATGGCAGAGGCCTACCTCAACGCTGCAGGCAAGGGGCGTTGGCGTGGGTTCAGCGCAGGATCAAAATCGGATGGCCTTGTGCATCCGCTGGCGCTGGTGACACTCGCGGAAGTTGATTTGCGTCCGAAAGCGTCCCGCTCGAAAAGTTGGGACGAGTTTTGCGCGTTGGATGCGCCAATCATGAACGTAGTCATTACCGTATGTGAAAAATCCGCGGATGAAACATGCCCACTTTGGCCGGGCAGCCCCCGCACACTACACTGGCCATTTCCCGATCCAGCCAGCGTAGAAGGGACCATCGAAGATCGAATGGCGACGTTCCGGGGCGTTTTCGATCTAATAAGAAAAACGGTGGATGCATTTATCGACGAGGAAAAGATGGCATCTAAAGCATGAGGCCTGCTGCTCCATGTTCGACAAATTTGGACTTTCAAAGTTCAAGCGGCTTTGACCAAGCGGTTCTGCAGATCGAGCACCGCCATCATGTAGCCCACGCGATCTTCGACTGCCTCCTGTAGTATCGAAAAATAGTTGGGTTCGTTCGGCACGATCTGCCCAATTACTTCGCCGTACTCGAAGCGCAAATCGGCTTCGTGCTTTCGAGCGATCGCCTGCATTTTACTATTTTCCGCAAGGCAGCTCATGTACAGCCGCTGCACACCCCGATTACGCGCGGCGCGTATCACGCGTCCCATTAATTCGTTACCCAATCCCTGCCCTTGGAAACCTGTCTCGACCGAAAATGCCGCTTCGGCCTCAGGCGCCCAGCTATCACCGAGTTTGCGCAGTTCCGCGGCAGCATGCAGTTGACCTTCGACGCTGTATCCGTAAATGACGCTGCCCATATCACTCATACGGCTTGCATAATCTTCGATGAAACTATCGGACACGCCATGTGCAAAGCGCATCCGCCGACTATCTTTGTCTAGCCGCAGCAGATGAGCGGCGAATTTATCAGCCTCCGACGGCCACAACTTACGAATACTGCCGCTCCAAACCTTATTCTCATTCATAAATTCACCCTCCGGAAACCCCCAGTATGACTGCTGGGCAAACGCTTGGTTCCATCGTTACGCAAATCTCATTTGTTCGATGATCGAGCCTATAGTTAACAAACATATTGTGCAACGCACAATCGCGTGACAGCCACGCTAGTCGAAAAAGCAATTTTATGAAGAAAAACAGTTTCTTACATCAATGTTGCATTGCGGTCGCGCGTCCGCTTTGTGCCAATGGATCGTCATTTTAAGGGCGCTTCGGAACGAAGGGTGCGCTCGCCCATCGAACGGGGTACTTGACCCTACGTATGCGCTGCGTGTACCGGGGCGGAAATGAGGGGATCGCCACTGGAGCGTTATCGGGCTCGCATCGCTGCGGGCGAAATGGAGGGCGATGCGGCTCAAACCGCGGTCGTCGAGCGATTGGACGTGCTTGCCGAGACCCTTAGGACGTGGAAGCCGAAGCGTAGCGGCTTTATTGCCCAAATGTTCGCTTCGCGAACCGAGATACCTGAAGGGCTGTACATCCACGGCGCGGTCGGACGCGGCAAGACGGTATTGATGGATTTGTTTTTTTCCGCCGTTGAATTCGAACCGAAACGGCGGCTACACTTTCACGAATTCATGGGCGAAGTCCACGAGCTGCTGGCGGAGGCGCGCCACGCCGTCGAAGGTGATCCAATTCCCCACGTCGCCGCCTCGATCGCCCGTCGCGCGCAATTGCTGTGTTTTGATGAGCTTCACGTCACCGACGTTGCCGATGCGATGATCCTCGGCAGATTGTTCAAGAAATTATTTGATGCTGAGGTCGTGCTGGTTGCGACGTCGAATGTCGCGCCTCGAGACCTTTATAAAAATGGATTGCAACGGGACGGTTTCCTGTCTTTTATTTCCCTCCTCGAGGAGCGGCTGGACGTCGTCGAGTTGACCGCTGCCAAGGATTACCGGCTCGACCGCCTGTCCGGTCAGTCGCTGTATTTCGCACCTCTCGATGAGGCAGCCCGCCGCGCAATTAGCGCTGCGTTCACTCGGATGACTGGCGTGTGGAATGGTGCTCCGATGAAGTTGTCCAACAACGGGCGCAGCCTTCACGTGCCGCAGGCCGCCCGCGGCGTCGCTCGTTTTACGTTCGCCGATCTGTGCGAGCAACCTTTGGGCGCGCAGGATTATCTTACCTTTGCACGCGCGTTTCACACCATCATCATCGAAGCGATACCAGTGATGGGGCCTGAGAAGCGCAACGAGGCGCGCAGGTTCATCAACCTGATCGATACTCTTTACGACAATCATATCGGGCTGATCGCTTCGGCCGAGGCAGAACCTGACAAACTCTACGTCGCCGGTGACGGTACGGCCCTGTTCGAGCGAACGATTTCGCGCCTCATGGAAATGCGTACCGAGGATTATTTGGCCAGCCGGTCGAAGCGCGCCGATTGAGCAGTTATTCGGCCGGGACTGTCGGCGATCGGTGAGGGCTTGCGGCGGATTTAAACCATGCGGGTCTTACGCTATCGGCCATGTGTGCTGGCAGTGGTGCTATAGATTCGAGCTTCTCCAGCTCGCGCCCAAATGCTTTCGTCAAGCGTTTCAGCTGCCGGCGGTAAACGTAATAGTTGGCCTCGAGCGCGTGCCGGTCAGAAGCGACGAACTCTCCGTCCAGAGGCTTGCTGATGGCAGCCTTGAGTTTGCGGAACCATTCCGCACGCGCTGGGGCGTAATCCTGCGCGTGGATAAACCGCGAGATCAATCGGCCCTGATAGTCTGCGAGCCGCCAAATGCTGCCGTTTGCTTGCACAAGACCGGCAGCGAACAGGTTGTCGAACCGGGGATGGAAGGTGAATTGAAACAACTTCGGCCGGCCGGCTTCATCGTTGATGAGGCCATTGTCGATAAAGGGGAATTCAATTTTGTAGCCGGTACCGAACACGATCGTGTCGAATTCAGCGCTGGAGCCGTCCATGAAGAAGACTTTGGCGCCGTCAAAGCGATCAATCTCGGGTTTGATCACGATACGGCCGTGCGCCGACAAACGAGGGATGTCGTCGCTCATCGTCGGATGAGCCTGATCAATATGGTAATCGGGATCCGGCAGGTTATAGCGCGATGGTGGCCCCTGCAGAAGCCAAAGGCTCGTTTCGAATATGAAGCGGCGAATGGCGCGCGGAAGGGGGATCGCTTCGATCGTTGCCACGACATCGTGCGTGGGAAAGCCCAGCATGAACTTTGGAACGAACCAGTAGCCGCGCCTGAAGCTCATGGCGACTGTGGTGCCGCTATTGTGGGCTGCATCGCGCGCGATATCGCACGCCGAGTTACCGGCGCCGACAACGAGGACGCGCTTGTCTCGCAGCTGCTTCGGCGAGCGGTAGGCGGAGGAATGCAGAATCTCGCCGGCAAAATTTCCGGGTATTATCGGCATGCGCGGCGTGTGATGATGACCGTTTGCGAGCACCACCCCGCGATAGACGCGAGGCGCATCTTCGCCTTCAATCTTCACGTCCCACAAGGTGTCGTCGCGCGGAGTGACGCGCTCCACCGTGCGCCCGAGTTCAATGTGCGGCGTGAGCCCAAAATGGCTAATGAAATCGCGAAAGTAATTCAGCACCTGCGAGTGGCTCGGATAGGCGGGCGTCACCGCTTGATCCATCGGGAAATCCTCAAACCACGTCGAAAACGCGGCCGACACCAAATGGGTCGTCTCGTAGACCACACCAGTTTGGGTCTGGAAGTTCCAGAGACCACCAATGTCCGGTTCGCGCTCGAGACAGTCGAATGGAATTGCGTGCAGCTTAAAGTTTTTGGCAACGCCCAGGCCCGAAGCGCCCGCGCCGATTATGCAATACTTACCTCGGTAATACGTCACTGCTTGCAACCTTGAAACACGAACTCCGTCATACCGAACGTGCAATAACTCTTGGTGAAGATGAAACTCAAACTGCTAAATTGATAAATTTTCGAGATAACGGCGGCAGAAGGCGATGGTTCGCCCAAGAACATGCATTGAACGACACTGAATTTCGGTTTAACGAACCGCCAGTGATCCGAGTTCCCGCTGCTGCTGCGAATGCCGGGTAAATCCGCTTCCAGCGCCCTCCAGGAGAGACATAGCCATGGCGCGTACCAAAATTGCCCTGATCGGTTCCGGCCAGATAGGTGGAACCCTCGCATTGCTTGCCGGTCTCAAAGAGATCGGCGACATTGTCATGTGCGACATGATGGAAGGCACGGCCAAGGGCAAGGCACTCGATCTCGCGCAGACGGCCGCCGTCGAGGGCTTCAACGCAAAGCTATCAGGCGCGGGTGTCGAGAATTACGAAGCAATCGCCGGTGCCGATGTTTGCATCGTCACGGCAGGCGTGCCGCGCAAGCCCGGAATGAGCCGCGACGATCTCCTCGGCATTAACTTAAAAGTGATGGAGCAGGTCGGCGCCGGCATCAAGCAATACGCACCAAAGGCTTTCATCATCTGCATCACCAATCCACTCGATGCCATGGTATGGGCATTGCAGAAGTTTTCCGGTCTGCCAGCCAACATGGTGATCGGTATGGCCGGCGTCCTCGACAGCGCGCGCTTTGCCTGTTTCCTTGCCGAAGCGGCAGACGTTTCGATTGAAGATGTGCGGGCCATGACGTTGGGCGGTCACGGCGACGACATGGTACCCATGGTCCGCTACTCGACGATCGGCGGCATTCCCCTGCCCGACTGCGTCAAACTCGGCATGTTCAGCCAAGAGCAGCTCGACGCGATGATCAAGCGCACGCGTGGCGGCGGCGGCGAGATCGTCGGCCTTCTGGGCAACGGCTCGGCGTTCTATGCACCAGCTGCCTCCGCAATCGCGATGGCTGAAAGTTATCTCAAGGACAAAAAGCGCGTGCTACCATGCGCTGCTCACCTTACCGGCCAGTTCGGCATCAACGACATGTATGTCGGCGTACCGTGTGTGATCGGCGCCAAAGGGGTCGAGCGCATCGTCGAAGTCGCATTCGATGCGGCCGAGAAGGAAATGTTCGCCAAGTC
>JANLXZ010000203.1:0-26765 GCA_031365375.1 Hyphomicrobiaceae bacterium
TCGCGGCCTGGCGGACGGCGCAACAGCAGTGACATCTGGCGGTAAGCGACAGCCTGTTTCGACAAGTCGTCGTAGATGATGACGGCGTGCATTTTATTATCGCGGAAGAACTCACCCATCGTGCAACCGGTGAACGGCGCCAAGTACTGCATCGGTGCGGGATCGGAAGCGGTGGCGGCAACGACGATGGTGTATTCCAACGCGCCGTTTTCTTCCAGCACCTTGACGAATTGGGCAACCGTAGAGCGCTTCTGCCCGATCGCTACGTAAACGCAGTACAGCTTCTGATTCTCGTCGGTGCCCTTGTTGAGCGCCTTCTGATTTAGAATGGTGTCGAGCGCGACGGCAGTTTTGCCGGTTTGGCGATCACCGATGATGAGCTCGCGCTGGCCGCGACCAACGGGGATCAAAGCGTCGATCGCCTTCAGACCGGTCGACATGGGCTCATGCACGGACTTGCGCGGCAAAATGCCAGGCGCCTTGATGTCCACGCGGGATTTCTTGTCGGAGTTGATAGGGCCCTTACCGTCAATCGGATTGCCAAGCCCATCAACCACGCGGCCGAGAAGACCCTTGCCGACCGGGACTTCCACAATGGCACCGGTACGCTTAACGGTATCGCCTTCCTTGATGGATCGATCGTCGCCGAAGATCACGACGCCGACGTTGTCGGCCTCAAGGTTCAGCGCCATGCCGCGAATACCGCCCGGGAACTCGACCATCTCGCCCGCTTGGACGTTATCGAGGCCGTAGACGCGAGCAATACCGTCGCCAACCGACAGCACTTGACCGATCTCGGAGACTTGCGCCTCCTTGCCGAAGTTCTTGATCTGCTCCTTCAGGATTGAGGAGATCTCAGCGGCGCGAATTTCCATCAGCCAACCTCTTTCATGGCGGTCTTGAGACTATTCAGCTTCGTACGAAGCGAACTATCGATCATGCGGCTGCCCACCTTGACGATGAGGCCACCCAGAATGCTCGGTTCAACGCGTGACGAGATCGCCACATCCTTGCCAACCGAAGCTTTCAGCATATCTTTGAGCTGTTGCATTTGTGCGTCATTGAGCGCGACGGCGGACGTTACCTCGGCTGAGGCTTCGCCCCGGCCGCGTGCCGCTAGTGTGCGGAATGCCTTGATCATGTCGGGCACCGCGAACAGGCGACGGTTCTTGGCGATCAGCTTGACGAAATTCGCGGTCAACCCGGTGATACCCGCCTTGGTCAACACCGCTTCGAGCGCCTTGGTCTGCTCGTCAGCTGAGAAGACAGGACTACGAACCAGCCGGCGGAGATCTTCGCTCTCGTCGAGCAGACCTTGCAGCGCGATCACGCTCTGCTCGACTGGCTTCACTTGGTTCTGCTCGGTCGCCAAATCGTACAGCGCGGACGCATAACGTCCGGCGACACTGGCCATCATTGCTTCATCGGTCGCCACGTCGAACGCTCTCGTTCGTTAGGGGTGAGTATCATGGTGGGAAAACGTCGGTCGCAGCGGTCGCCCGCGCAGCCCATTGCTCAACAAAATAAAACGGACGGCGCTAATGGCGCCACCCGACCCGTTCATCAAGTTGCGCTGGCCTTAGCATGGGTCGGCAAGAGCATCAACTAGGTGTGATACGCACGCGATGCCGCATGTGTGTTGTTTTTGCTGGCTGCGTCCCATCGCGACGTGGGGATTGGTCGAAGAGCTCGCACGAAACGAAAGTCCAAACTTTCCAGGCAAAGCTGTTCGTCCCTAAAAATGGCCGTCGCTCCATATGAACAAGACTTCACCCTGTCGCCACATTAGCGGCGGGGAAGCGTCGAAATTCGCGCGCAGTTACAAAGCACCTTGGCGGTCTGACTGAACGATTGCATGAACATTAGAAGTGCTGTGCTAAAACATCTTCGCGACCTAGATCTCGGCCCGCCTCATCCCGGCGAAATTCTGCGGGAGGACATGTTGCCTCGCCTCCATCTGGCGACCGCGGGCCTCGCCGACAAGCTGCATCTGTCCGATGAAGCCATCGACGATCTCTTGGCGGAACGGAGCGCGGTGACGGCCGAAATCGCAGCCAGCCTCGCTGCAAATTTCGGCCATTCCGTGAGGTTTTGGCTTGGTCTGCAGATGCAGTACGACCGATGGACGGCGCGCACTGCGTCGCACTCGATTTAAAAGGGTTCAGCTCCCCAGCGAAACGCCGAGTTCTTTCTCGATCCATTGTTGCGTGCGATCGAGCGCCTTGCTCAAAGCATCGAACATGGAATTAATTTCCTCGGCGGTGATCACCAGAGGTGGACACAGAGCGATCGAATCGCCGCCAACCGCACGGCAGATCAACCCTTCTTCCTGGGCCAACTGCACGACTTTACCGCCTACGCCTTGGCGCGCGTCGAAGCTTTCCTTGGTTTTCTTATTCTTCACGAGTTCGAGCGCGCCGATCAAGCCGACACCTCGCGCTTCACCGACCAGCGGATGATCGCCGAGTGCTTTCAGTCGCGACGTGAATACCGGCGACACCGTTTGCACGTGACGAACAATGTTGATGCGCTGGTAAATTTCGATTGTTTTGTTGGCGACAGCGCAGGCGACCGGATGGCCGGAATAAGTAAAGCCGTGCGCGAAAACACCGAGCTTTTTACTCTCGTCGACCAAGGCTTGATACACAGGCTCAGACACGGTGATGGCACCGAGCGGCATGTAGGCCGATGTGATCGCTTTCGCCATCGAGACAGTATCGGGCCGGATATTGAACGTCTCCGAACCCCACCAATTGCCGGTGCGGCCAAACCCGCAAATGACTTCGTCGGCAATGAAAGCAATGTCGTGCCGGGTCAGTACCGCTTGGATTTTCTCGAAGTAAGTGCGGGGCGGAATGATGACGCCGCCGGCACCTTGTACTGGCTCGGCGATGAAGGCCGCGATCGTCTCCGGGTCTTCTTTTTGGATCAGATCTTCGAGGTTTTTCGCCAGTCGCGTCGCGAAATTTTCCTCGGTTTCGCCAGCTTCGGCCATCCGCCAATGATGCGGCGCTTCAGCGTGGACAACGCGCGACATCGGCAAATCGAAGTCGGCGTGGAAGATCGGTAGTCCGGTGAGACTGGCGGAGGCGATTGTCACACCGTGATAGCCGCGCATCCGCCCGATGATCTTTTTCTTCCGCGGTTTGCCGCGCGCGTTGTTGTAGTACCACTGCAGCTTGATTTGGGTGTCGTTAGCTTCGCTTCCCGAGCTGGTGAAGAAAACCTTCGAGGTCGGCGCCGGCGAAATTTCCTTTATTTTCTCGGCGAGCGCGATGGCCGGCTCATGGCTGCGACCACCGAACAAGTGGGTGAACGACAGCTTGCGCATCTGCTCGGCGGCGGCCTGCACCAGCTCCTCATTGCCGTAGCCGAGGCCGGTGCACCACAAACCGGCGAGACCTTCGATGTACCGCTTACCATTGGTGTCGTAAACGTACACGCCTTGCGCGCGGTCGAGTACAAGGGGACCAGTCATACGATGGGTGGCGAGGTTGGTCGTCGGATGAAGTAGTGTCTCGACGTCCCGCGTTTCGAAATTGGTCAATTGCCGCATCGCAGTCTCACCTCGGTGTTTGGCCTCAATTTAATCGGACGTTAGCGCCGATCCGCCGTCGACGCAAAAACTCAGATGTGCTTGCGATAACACCACGACGCATGGCTGATTGTGATATGCCGAACATCGCAACAACATAGGGACGACGTCAGCTCGATACGCAATGGCACTGAAACTTCCCGACGACCAAAAGGGTTTGAGCCGATGGACGGTGCGGTTCGCGCTGTTCAGCGCAGCGCTTGCCGCATTTTCGGTGATAGCTCATCGGCTGTTCGCCATGCCGACGCCGGTTGCGCTCAACCTCGCCAAAGTGGTGCTTGGCGGTGCCGCGTTGGCGCTCATCGTTGGCATTGTTTCGAGCCTGCGCATATGGCAACGCGGCACCGGCGGCGCCCTCGCGACCTTATTCGGAATGGTCGTCGCGGGTGGTCTCCTTGTTTGGCCGGCAGCCTTGTTGCCAGCTATGCGCAGCTTGCCACGCATCAACGACATCACGACCGACGTTCAGTCGCCGCCGCGGTTCATCAGCCTTGCAAAGGCGCGCGCGCCGGGGGCCAACAGCGTCAATTATCCGGGTGAAGGTTTTGCCACGGCCCAGCTCAAAGCCTATCCCGATATTCGCACATTCCAAGTCGATCGCTCGGCAGAAGAGGCGTACGAGCTAGTGCTCGCCGCACTGCGATCCAAGACGATGAAATTCAAACCGGTGAGTGAGGAACCGCCGAAAGGTCGGTTCGGGCAACCGGGTTGGATTGAAGTCGTCGATCGCACGCTCGTCTTGGGCTTTACCGACGATGTAATCATCCGGGTCGATGGCGACGCCAATAATGCTCGCATCGATGTTCGCTCCTCGTCTCGATACGGCTCGCATGACCTGGGGCGCAATGCGCAGCGCGTACGCCGGATACTCAAAGAAATACAGGCACAATTAGAGGCGACGGTGCCCAACTCGGACGGGACCCGCGTCGCGCGGCTCAGGGGGCGAGGCGCGAAAGCGTTGGTGCCGAAACGGCAAAAAGAGTCTGATCAAACGTCGTCGGCCCGTCGCAGTGGACAAGACCGCGCGAAATCAGATGCTCAACGTGGGCCTGGACCGAAAGAGAAGCTGCCTTCACGAGACGCTCGTCAAGCCCCTGGTACACGCGGTTGACAATCGTCGTGATCGTATTCGTACCGTCGCGGATGGCCCCCAGGACCGCCTGTTCCCGCCACGTGCGATGAACGATGAACGCCTTGACGACACGTGCCGGGCTTTCAATGCGGCCACCATGTCCTGGCAGATACGCATCATCCCCATGCGCCCGGTCGAGCAGCACATTCAGCGAGGCGATGTAGTCGGCCATGTTGCCTTCGGGCGGTGCGACTACGGTCGTGTTCCAGGCCATCACGTGATCGCCGGAAAACAGCAACCGTCGATCGGCCAGCGCAAAACACAAATGATCCGGCGCGTGGCCAGGGGTGAAGATCGCTTCGAGTTCCCAGTCGGACCCGCTTAACGTGTCACCGTGACGCATGACGATGTCCGGCGCGAAATCCTGATCGACGAACTCGGAGCCGGACGGGCTCAAACGGACGTCGCCTGCCTTGAGCGCGGTTCGCCCGAAGCCACAGGTGAGAGCACCGGTGGCGTTGAGAATTTTAGTCAAACCATCGGTGTGGTCGCGGTGCGTGTGCGTAATCAAGACGTGGCTGACGCGGCGTCCGGCGATCGCTTTCATGGTGGCATCGAAATGGGCCGGATCGTCGGGGCCGGGATCGATGAGCGCAAGATCCGTTGTGCCAACGAGATATGTATTGGTGCCCTTGAACGTAAACGGGCTCGGGTTGTTGGCGACGATGCGTGCGACACCAGGTGCCAATTCCATTGGCACGCCGTAGTCGAATTCCATGGTCTTTTTGAAGGTCAGTTCGGCAGTCATCGGCCAGCGCGCTCCTCAGATCACTTCGCTGACCCGTTCCCAGACGAGCGTGCGATGCTGGTTGATGCCTTGCCACGGCCGGGGCGGGGGAACAAGGATCATCCGGTCGCCGTCAAATTTCACGGTGCGCACTTGCTCGCCCCCAACCCACGGCGGATTGGACGAGCCATCGACGTGGGTGATCAGGGTTTCGCCGTCGAATTCGAAGTTGCCGCTGTAAGAGTTGAATTCCCGAACGGTTTCGCCGGACGGTAGCTCGCTGCGCGCATCGCATAACACGGCGATCATCCGCCCGTCAGCGCCAAACACCACTACACCGTGCGGTTTTGGACCGTAAGGCTGCCGCATCGCCTGGCCATTATCATCCGTAGCGCTTGTCGCAATCAGCCGCCACATTCCGATAAGCGAACGCAATTTTTCGAATGACATCAGGTTCCTCTCCAAGCATCGCGACGACCATTTCGGTCGCCGGTCGACATTCGAAGAACCTCTGCTGAATTGCCCAGTGCTGTCGAGCGCAAACTTCCATCGCGAGAGGCGACCGTCTAACGGCACCCAACAGGGATCTGCGCGATCGGCGCCACGAAGTTTACGCCGGCAGTAATCGCCGTTCGATGGGCCAGCGTGCAATCGACGTCGAATTTATCGCCGACGACGAGCCTGAATTTGGCCGGAAGCCAAGTGTGTGGATCGAGCTCCAGAAGTGCGCCCATGATCGAGATATTGCTCACGAGGCACGGAATTTTACCCCGGCACGGCACCCATATGAGGCCTTCCAGAGCGACCTTTCGCCGGCCGAATTCGCGACGGTCGGGTGGTTTAGTTTTGTCGATCATCAATTGGGATCCTCAAATGAGTGTCCCCCGCGCCAGAAAGAATAGCGGCCAAGATTTAATAGGAACTGAAAAGACGGCGCACAAATTTATGGAGATTGGAATTAAGGGTCGCACGGCGCCGATAGCCGTCGAGCATCGAGGTGCTGTAATTCCGCAGCGAAGTGGTAGGAATGGTGCCTCGGTCAGGTGAGACACCAGGGGCACAATGACGGGCACGACAAAATTTCGGGAGAGCAAGTCTACGGGCGCGCCGGTCCCGGAAGTTGATATGGCGGAAATCCCGATCATGCAGGACGCTTCGCGCGGGCCGGCCGCGACCATTGACCCTCCCATTGCTGGCGTCACACCTTCGATAGCGCAGTTTCTCGAAATCAAAGCGGCCAATCCTGACAGCATCCTTTGGTACCGGATGGGCGATTTCTACGAGTTATTTTTTGACGACGCAGTCATAGCATCGGCAGCCCTCGGTATCGTGTTGACCAAGCGCGGCAAGCATCTGGGCCAAGATATCCCGATGTGCGGTGTGCCGGTAGTGCGCGCCGACGATTATCTTCAACGCTTGATCCGCAAGGGCTACCGGGTCGCTGTTTGCGAACAGCTGGAAGATCCAGCGGAAGCGCGCAAGCGCGGCTCCAAAGCCGTGGTTCGCCGCGACGTGGTACGCCTTGTCACGCCGGGGACCTTGACCGAAGACGCGCTGCTCGATTCCAAAACGCGCAACTATTTGACCGCTGCATACGCCGCGCCCGGAGGCGGCTACGCGCTTGCCTCCCTTGATATCTCGACCGGTGAGTTCGAAGTCGGCACTACTCAATCAGCCGACCTCGCTGGCGAGATCGTGCGGTTGTCGCCAGGCGAGGTGATCGCTGGCGATGACGTTCTGCGCGATGCGGAATTCAAGCGTTGGCTCACCGTGATCGGCGCGGCGTCGACCCCGGTTGCGCCAGCCAGTTTCGACGCCATGAACGGCGAACGCACGCTGAAGGAGCGGCTTAAAGTCGTCGATCTAGGTGCCTTTGGCGGCTTCTCGCGGGCGGAGCTTGCGGCTATCGGTGCCCTGCTGACCTATGTCGATCTCACTCAACTGGGTCACAAGCCGTCATTGCGCGCACCGCGCCGCGGTGGCCCCGAGGCGACGCTCGTCATCGATGCCGCAAGCCGGGCAAGCCTCGAACTGGTACGCTCATCGGCCGGTGATAAGGACGGCAGTCTGCTCGGCGCGATGGACATGACGGTGACGGCATCCGGCGCCCGCGAGTTAGCTGCGCGCATCGCCAGTCCGTTGAAAAACGCGACGGCAATCAACGCGCGGCTCGATGCGGTCGGCTTCCTCGTCGAACGGGAAAGCCTGCGTGAGCGATTGCGCGATCAATTGCGGTTAGCACCCGATATTGCCCGCGCAAGTTCGAGGCTCGCACTGCAACGAGGCGGGCCGCGCGATCTCGGTGCGATCGCTCAGGGTCTTGCTTCGGCTGGGATGTGCGGTCGTCGTCTTCGAGAAGAAGCGATGGGGCTGCCGGATGATCTAGCGAAAGCAGCCAGCCTGCTCGAGGGCGTGTCGCCTAAAATCGCGATCGAGCTTTCCCGAGCACTGGTGGATGAGCCGCCGCACCTGAAACGAGACGGCGGATTCATCCGCGAGGGCTATCGCGAAGATCTCGACAAGGTGCGCTCGCTCGGCGCCGACAGCCGGCGGGTGCTGGCCGCGCTCGAGACGCAGTACATCGAGATGACGGGCGTCAAGACGCTCAAGGTTCGCCACAACAACATACTCGGCTATTTCGTCGAGGCGACGCAGCTGAATGCCAAGCCGCTGCAGTCGCCGCCGCACGACGTTCTCTTCCGCCACAAGCAGACGATGGCGAACGCGGTGCGCTTCACGACGCCCGAATTGATCCAGATCGAAGGCGCGATGGCGACGGCATCGGAACGCGCGCTCGGCATCGAGCAGGAAGTGTTTGCCGAGTTGTCGCGACTGGTGCTGGCCGATGCAGCGGTGCTGGGTGAGGCGGCTGCCGCTTTGGCCGAACTGGATCATCTGTGCGGGTTGGCGACCCTTGCCTGGCGCGAGAACTATGTCAGGCCCGAGATCGACGATAGCGTGGCGTTCGACATTCGTGGTGGCCGGCATCCGGTTGTCGAACAGGCCTTGAAACGGGCCAAGGCTGGCCCCTTCATTGATAACGACTGCACGCTGGGCCGGGTCGCGTCTGCTGCAGTTCCGAACGGTTTCGACGAGCCGGGCGCTGGCCGGCTGTGGCTGGTCACCGGTCCGAACATGGCCGGCAAATCGACGTTCCTGCGGCAGAATGCGCTGATCGCATTGATGGCACAGATGGGCTCGTTCGTGCCGGCGAAGAGTGCCCGCGTCGGCGTCGTCGATCGCTTGTTCAGCCGCGTTGGTGCGTCGGATGATTTGGCACGCGGCCGCTCGACATTCATGGTCGAGATGGTGGAGACGGCGGCAATCCTAAATCAAGCGACGGACAAAAGCCTTGTCATACTCGACGAGATCGGGCGTGGCACGGCGACCTTCGATGGCTTGTCGATTGCTTGGGCAACGGTCGAGCATCTGCACGAAGGCAACCGTTGCCGCGCGTTGTTCGCGACGCATTTTCACGAGTTGACGCAGCTCGCCGGGCGCTTGGCTGAGATCACCAACGTGACGGTCGATGTGCGCGAATGGCAGGACGAGATCGTGTTCCTGCACAAGATAAAGCCGGGCGCAGCAGATCGGTCTTACGGCATCCAGGTGGCTAGGCTCGCGGGTCTGCCCAAGGCTGTCGTGAAACGCGCGGGCGAAGTGTTGGCGCGGCTGGAAAAGAACAATCGTCGGGCCGGTGCAGGCGGCTCGACGCTGGAGGATCTGCCGCTGTTTGCCGCGCCGATCGTCCAGCCGAAGCCTGAGCCGCCACCTGTCTCCGCCGTCGATACCGCGCTCGCCGATATCCGCCCCGACGAGTTGACGCCGAAAGCCGCGTTGGAAGTCCTTTATCGGCTAAAGGAAATAGCGGGGAAGCCGCGCTAATCAACATTAAGCCACCCAGAACCGCTTGATCGCTTCGCGGACGATGGCATCGCGTTGCAGGCCGACATCTTTCAAGAGATATTCAGGCTGCTCCAGCAGTCGCATGAGTTGACGGCGATCGCGGATGCGGCGCACCCATGCAAGAGGCAGTTGCGTCATTGCGACAATTACGGGCACGATTCGTCTCGTTCCAACGGACGATGATGCGTGAGTTCTGATCAAGGTTGTCATCGGTATTCTCCTGCCACCAATATGCTGAAGTCCATTGCTGACAAGGAAGATGGACTTACGGGGCCATAGTGACAAACGACTAATCGGCCTGTTATATGTGAATAATTATAACGCATGTGGAAGGTTATTCGAATGGCGCGTCGGCTACCTCCGCTGAATGCCCTTCCGAGTTTCGAAGCGGCAGCTCGGCACTTGAGTTTTTCGAAGGCAGCCGATGAACTTCATGTCACGCATGGAGCGGTGAGCCGGGCCGTGCGGCATCTGGAAGAACATCTGGGCGTGCAGCTGTTTGTGCGCGCCACCCGATCAATCAGCCTGACACCAGCTGGCACAAACTACGCAGGTCAGGTTCGCGATCTCTTGGATCAGCTTGCCTCGGCCACCGCCGCCATCAAGGGCGAGGACGCGACGGGAATCCTAAGTATCAGCACGCTCGACTCGTTCGCCGGCAAGTGGCTGGTGCCGCGCTTGTTTGGATTCCGGCGGCTGCACAGAGATATCGACGTGCGCTTGTCGACATCAGAAAGATTGGCGGACTTCGTCAGCGACGGGATCGATATCGCCATCCGCTATGGGCGCGGGCAGTATCCTAGACTGGAAGCCGAGCTGCTGATGCAGGAAGATCTCTTTCCGGTGTGCAGCCCGGTGCTGCTTGAAGGTGCGCATCCGCTCCGCATACCGGCGGATCTCAAATATCAAACACTGATCCATGACGATTTCCACATCGATTGGTCGATGTGGCTGCGAGCTGCGGGCATCAGCGGCATCGACGCGCATCGCGGACCCAGGCTCACGTCGTCGGGCCAAGCACTTCAGGCGGCCGTGCTTGGCGAGGGTGTCGTACTCGGGCGCAGTGCGCTCGTCGGTGACGATCTGGTTGCTGGACGCCTGGTGCGGCCATTCGAGTTCAAGATGCCGGCCGGGCTCGCGTATTATTTGGTCTACCCTCCGCGCGCCCTTCAGCGCAAAAAGGTGCAGGCCTTCCGCAATTGGCTGGTTACGGAGATCGAGAGATCTGGTGAAGGTGTTCTGAATTAAACCCCAACAATCATCGTCCTGCCGGCCGTCATGCCCACCTGCACCGCCGGCCGGCCATCCTTCGTCACCAACTTAAAATCTTCCGAGGCGACTGCCGGCAACTCGGCCTGGTGGAACTCTTTTGCGCGCCCACCCTTGAACGATAAAAACCGGATGCGGCGGCGGTCCTGCGAGGGCACGGCTAAATCTGGAACGCCATCGCCGTTGAAGTCTGCGACCGCGTGCAGCCGCAAAAATCCCGCTCCGAGCGCATGATTGCACACGTCGTCGATCGCGAACGTCTGCACGAGTTGGCCGTTGCGCGCGGTCCATAATTGTAGCTGGCCATTGACGTGCGGCGTTCGCACGAGCGCGATCTGCAGGATGCCATCGCCGGTGAAGTTTGCCGGACCGATCGGGTTCAACCACTTAAACGGCGCGCCAATCGGCGGCGTTTCGATAATAATCTTGGCCTCGTTGCCGACGATGCCGACGAGCGCCAGCGCAGCACCCTGCTTCAGGTAGCTGCGCACGGCGATCACCATGTCGGTGCCGTCGATATCGACAATGCGCGGCTCGCGGTCCTCAAACACGCTATCAGCGGGGAGCACCAATTTGAGGGCGCGATGATCGGCCGTCGAAATCACGAGCGAACCTGGTTCGTGTTCCGACCCCAGCGCGAAGTGACGGTAGCGCTGAGTCGGGTCGGAGAACCACGCGGCGATGATCTGCCGGTTGCCGCGCGCAACCCGGCCGTCCGGGATCGGTTTGTCATGATGGGGCCGCTTGAACCGGCCGGTCGCCGGGTCGAACGGGGCTGGTGGGTCGCGCAATTGAGCGTGGGCGTCGCCGATGCGGATGCCAGCCGCGCTCGCCGCCAATCCTGCCAGGATACTTCGTCTCGTGTGCCGGTAGAATGGCATTTTCGGTCGGCCCCCGCGCATGCGTATTTCGCACCGCAGCTATAGCCGGATTCGCACGCGAGCACAGTCGCGCCGTGCCTTGCGCTCGGCGGATTGCACGGGCAGTGTGGCGCCCAACGAAAGAGGAGATGCGCGTATGCGTTGCGATGCGTGGACTGGAGTGTCTGTGAGGGTTGCCGCCGCCGCTTTACTTTCCTTCGTCTTTGCAATCGCCTGCTTGCCCGCAGCTGCACAGGAGGCGGATGCAGCCGTTGCAGCAAGCGGGCGTAATCAACAGCGCGGCACCGGCCAGGATGGTCAGCGCCCACCCCAGCCGGAGCGGACGCTGCCCGCGGATTCGGTGACCCAGCACACGCTCGAGCTACCTGGTCGAAGCTTGAAGTTTACCGCGACGGCAGGCTCGATCCCGTTCCGCAATAATGATGGCAAACTGCTCGCGGA
Organism: Hyphomicrobiaceae bacterium; assembly: GCA_031365375.1. Lineage (GTDB taxonomy): Bacteria > Pseudomonadota > Alphaproteobacteria > Rhizobiales > Hyphomicrobiaceae > JAKFWF01. The sequence continues at coordinate 11,952 of JANLXZ010000203.1, forward strand.
GTTCGGCTACGTCGCCTATACCGTGGCTGGAACCGAGGCGACGAAACGCGCCGTGACGTTTGCCTTCAACGGCGGGCCAGGCTCTGCATCGGCCTGGCTGCATCTGGGCGGGCTCGGGCCCTGGCGATTGCCGCTCGATGCACCGGAACCCTCGGCATCATCGCCACCGCTTAGTGTGCCGAATGCAGAAACCTGGCTCGACTTCACCGATCTCGTGTTCATCGATCCGATCGGCACCGGGTACAGCCGCCTCGCCCGTCCGCCGCAGCCACAACAAGGCGCGGGCGCTGCCCCGGGCGGGCAAACACCGCCACAACAGTCGGGCAGTCGCGAAGCTGGCAATCGGGAAAGCGGAGGCAATCGTTTCTTCTGGTCGGTCGATGGCGACGTGGAATCTGTTGCCGAATTCATCCAGCTTTGGTTGAAAAAGACGAACCGCTTCACGTCGCCAAAGATGATCGTGGGCGAGAGCTACGGCGGCATTCGTGGACCCAAGATAACGTCGGCGCTGCAGACCCGCTTCGGCGTTGGTGTGAACGCGTTGGTGCTCGTATCGCCCGTAATCGAATACGGCGTTCGCGGATCGTGGCGCGGCTCTAGCCCGACGGGATTGGCGTCGGTCTTGCCGTCACTCGCCGCGTCGGCGATGGAGCAGAAGGATAAGACGGTGCAGCTCTCTCGTTCGATGCTGTCCGCTGCCGAGACCTACGCGCGTACCGAATTTCTACCCGATCTTATGCGTGGACCGAGTGATGCTGCGGCGTTGGATCGAATGACGAAACGCGTAGCGGCCCTCACCAATTTGCCGGAGCAGGTCGTTCGGCAATATGGCGCGCGCATCGACAGCTTCATTTACCGGCGAGAAGCCAATCGAGCGAGCGGACGCATGGCCAGTGTCTATGACAGTTCAGTGCGCACGTTCGATCCGGAACCGACGTCGTACTTTCCCGCCTCGAGCGAGGATCCATTTACGACGGCGTACGCTGCGCCGATGCTCGGCGCGGTTGCCGACCTTTATAACACCCAGCTGAAATACAGCGTCGATGCGACGTACAAACTGAGCAGTCCGGACGCAAATCGCTCATGGGTCTATCCGAACTCACCATATGCCATGGGCTCGATGACCGATTTGCGGGCGGTCCTGGCGCTCGATCCAAAGCTGAAGGTGCTCGTCGGCCACGGGTTCAACGACACCATCACGCCTTACTTTGGATCCGACATGGCGCTGGCCCAGATCCCAGCATTTGGCGGTGACGCGACCCGCTTGACCCTCACGGTCTATCCCGGCGGCCACATGTTCTACAGTCGTGAGGGGTCACGCAAAGCCTTCCGCGAAGATGTCCGCAAGCTCCTGGAGTGATCTCACGAAATGACACTTGAGAAATCGAATACGACGCGGCGCATGACCGGCGGCCACGCCATGGCCGAGATGCTCAAACTCGCCGGTGTCGGCCCGATGTTCGGGATGGGCGGCTTTCAACTATTGCCGTTCTACGAAGCATGCCGGTCGCTGGGCCTTCAACACGTGCTGATCAACGATGAACGCTGCGGTGCGTTCGCAGCCGACGCCTACGCTAAAGTCACCAACAGACCCGGCGTTGCCGATGGCACACTCGGACCCGGTGCAACGAACCTCGTGACCGGCCTCGTCGAGAGCTACAACGCCGGCATCCCGATGATCGCGATCATTGGTGATACCAATCGCGAGCACGCCTGGAAGAACATGACCCAGGAGACGCGGCAGCTGGAAATCCTGCGTCCTGTCGTGAAGGAAGTCATTCGCGTCGAAATCATCAAACGGATCCCGGAGCACTTCCGCCGCGCCTTCGCCGTCGCGACCAGTGGTCGTCCCGGCCCCGTGCTGATCGACGTGCCGGAGGACATCGCGCACGCTGAATTCGACTTCGATGCGGCCGATTTCTGGATGGAGCCGGGCACGCTCAAGGCGCAAGCGCGTCGCACCCGTCCTGATCCGGCGGATCTCACACGGGCGGCGGGGCTGCTTGCAATGGCGAAACGTCCATTGATCCTGGCGGGTGGCGGCATCCACATCTCGGAAGCGCATCAGGCGTTGCTCGATTTCGCGTGCGCTCAGGGTATTCCGGTCGCGCACACGATGAGCGGCAAGGGCGCGATTGCCTGCTCTGATTCACATTCGGCCGGCCTCTTTGGTCGTTATGATCGGATTGCCAACGGATTGATGGCCGAGAGCGACTGCTTGCTCGTATTGGGCTGCAAGCTGGGTGAGATCGCGACCAAGCGGTTCTCGCTGATGACGCCCGGCAAGCCGGTGATCCATGTCGACATCGTGCCGGAGGAAATCGGCCGCACCACGCGCACCGACGTTGCGCTCGCAGGTGACGCACGCCTGACACTCAACGATTTGTCGAATGAGCTATCCGATGGTGGCAAGCGGGCGAAGTCGCGCGCCGATTATCTGGCCGAGGTTCCGGTGAAAATGTCGGCCTGGCGCACCAGCGCCGCCGATCGGTTGGAGTCTAAGGAAAGCCCGATCAACGTCGGCCGCCTGATGGGCGAACTCAACAAGAGTATGCCAGCCGATGCTGTGCTCGTGGCCGATGGCGGGTTCGCTGCCCACTGGGGAGGCTTGATGTTCGATACCAAAGCCGCCGGCCGTCACTTCCTGCCCGATCGCGGTTTTGCCTCGATCGGCTACGGCGTGCCTGGCGGCATCGGCGCACAGATCGGCGTCGGCAAAAAGCGCCGCGTGGTTTCACTGACTGGCGACGGTGGCTTCAACATGAGCCTCGGCGAATTGGAAACCGCGCGTCGCGTGGGTGCCAACTTCGTGACGATCATTTTCAACAACGCGGCATCGGGCTATGTAAAGGCGCTGCAACACGCGGTTTATGGTGCTGGAAACTACCAATCGTCGGACTTGAGCGATCTCAACTACGCCGAGATCGTGAAAGGCTTCGGCTGTCGCGGCATCCGTGTTACCGACCCGGAAAAGCTATCGACGGCGCTCGCCGAAGGGCTTGCCAACACATCGAGCCCAACCGTTATCGACTGTGTCGTTACGCGCGATCCAGCAAAAATGCTGCCAGCTGCTGACAATCGCACGCTGAAGGTGCAGAAGGGCGATCGGCCTGTTTAGTTGAATTTGCATGGCGCCTTCCGACTCCCCGCCGGGGAGCGGCCGGAAGTCGCGGGAAGAAAAACGAAGTAAGGGAGCGAGACGATGAAATTCAAAACTGCAGCGCTTGCGGTGACACTTATATTTGCAACCTCAAGTGCGCCTGCGGGTGCCGAGGTATCCGAAGTCATTCTATCGCAGCAGTTCGGCATTATTTTCACACCATTGATGGTGATGGAAAATCAAAAAATGGTCGAGAAGCACGCCGCGGCGAAAGGCATGCCCGATCTTAAAGTTACGTGGACCCGGCTTGCCGGCCCCGCCGTGATGGTCGATGCCATGCTGTCGGGCTCGTTGCATTTTTCATCGCAAGGCGTCCCCTCGATGATGCTGATGTGGGATCGCACTAAGGGCAACATCGGTGTCAAAGCCGTGTCATCGATCAACGACAGTCCGATTTTCCTCAACACCCGAAATCCGAACCTGAAGTCGCTGAAGGATTTCACCGACAAGGACAAGATCGCGCTGCCTTCCATCAAAGTGTCAAGTCAGGCAATTTATCTGCAGATGGCAGCCGAAAAGGTTTTTGGCGCAGGCAAGCATGCCCAGCTCGATAGCAACACGGTAGCACTCGGCCATCCCGATGCGTTGGCCGCCGTGATGAACCCGCAAGGCGAGATCCAGACGCACTTTGCGACTTCGCCGTTCCATGAAGTCGAGATGAAGAACGGCTTCAAGACGATCCTGTCGTCGTACGAGGCGATCGGCGGTCAGAGCACGATCCTGACGTTCGTGACGACTGAGAAGTTCCGCACCGAGAACCCAAAGGTCTACGAGATCGTCAAGGCAGCGTTCGACGAGGCGATGGACTACACCAACGCGGACTTGAAGCGCGCGGTGGGCATCTACATCGAGGTGTCGAAGGATAAAAAAAGCACGATCGAGGAGTTGCACGCACTTGTAACTCAACAGGGCTTCGCCTTCTCGAAGGCACCGCGCACGATTGGAGCCTTCGGCGACTTCATGCATCGCACGGGCATGATCAAGAATAAGCCAGCATCGTGGAAAGACGTGTTCTTTTCCGAAGCCCACGGTCTGGACGGAAACTGACATGTTGCGTTTGGGATGTGGCGCAGGTTTCTCATCGGACCGGCTGGAGCCGGCGATCGATCTCGCGCGCGACGGCCGGCTCGACTATCTGGTGTTCGAGACGATCGGCGAACGTACGCTGGCGTTCGGCCATCGCGATCGCAAGCTCGATCCCACACGCGGCTATAATCCGCAACTGGCGGCGCGGATGCGGGGCGTGCTGGCGCACTGCCGCAGGAACAAGACCCGTATTGTCACCAACATGGGCGTGGCGAACGTCGCCGCCGCGGCCGAGGTGACGATCACCATCGCGCGCGAGCTAGGTCTCAAGGGGCTCAAAGTTGCGACGGTCGAAGGTGACGATGTCACGGCGATGATGGGCTCAGAGACGGTGTTGTTCGATCACGGCAATCGCACCATCGCCGAAGTCGGCCGGCCGGTCGTTGGCGCCAACGTTTATCTCGGTATCGACGCGATATTGCCGGCATTGGAGACCGGCGCCGACGTGGTCATTACCGGCCGCGTCGCCGATCCGTCGCTGTTCCTGTCGCCGCTGGTCCATCACTTTGGGTGGAAACTCGACGACTGGCCGCTGCTTGGCCGTGGCACACTGGTCGGCCATTTGATGGAGTGCGGCATGCAGATCACCGGCGGCTATTACGCCGATCCGGGCTTCAAGGATGTGCCGCGCGTCGCCGACTGCGGTTATCCGATTGCCGAGGTGGCGGCCGACGGCAATGCGACCATAACCAAGCTCGCGTCGGCCGGCGGTATGGTCTCGACGCGAACGGTAAAGGAGCAGTTGCTGTATGAGGTGCACGATCCAACGGCCTACCTGACACCCGACGTCACCGCGGATTTTTCCCGGGTCGGTATCGACGATCGTGGTCAGAACCGCGTCGATGTCAGCGGTGCATCAGGCACGGTGCGGCCACGGACTTTGAAAGTAACCGTCGGCTTCGATGGCGGGCACCTCGGCGAAGGCGGCATCAGTTACGCGGGTCCCAACGCTGTCGCGCGTGCAACGCTCGCCCGCGACATCCTGGCCGACCGGCTTGGCCGTCACGCAGGATTTGCTGAAAACCTCCGGCTCGATTTGATCGGCGTAGACAGTCTCCACCAAACCGCGCGCGGCGACCCCGATCCCTCGGCGCCCGGCGGCCGGCTCCCTGAAAGGGAGTCGCCGAGCGCCACGTCACAAGACATTCGCGTTAGGGTCGCGATGCGGAGCATGGACCGGTCTGCAATCGAGACCATGCTCTGGGAGGTTGAGAGCCTGCTGTGCTGCGGCCCGGCGGGCGGCGGTGGTTATCGTGGCCAGATTAGCCCGAGCGTCATCACCCATTCGGCACTGATAGATCGCGGATCAGTTTCCCCAACGGTAAAGGTACTCGTTGCATGAGCCGCCGCATTCCCCTGCACAAGTTGGCGCACGCTCGCGCTGGCGACAAAGGCGATACGTCATCGATTTCCGTCTGGGTCTACGACGCAGGCGACTATGCCTTAGTGAAAGAACAGCTCACGGCGGCTCGGGTCAAAGCCGCATTTCCACGCCTTATTCGTGGCAACGTCGTCCGCTATTGCCTGGATGAATTGTCTGGGTTGAACTTCGTCGCGCATAACGCGTTGGAGGGTGGTGTAAACACCTCGCTCAACTTAGACAGTCACGGCAAATCATGGAGTTCCTTGTTACTCAGCCTCGAAATCGAGGTGCCTGAGAACAAGCATAGCAGTACCGGGGCTTGAATGGCATCTAGGCAATCCGTGCGATGGCGAAGTGGCCTTCTGGCGGCAGTTATGGCCTGCGCCGGCATGGTCCCCCTCGCCGCGCAGACGTTCGATGGTCACGAGTGTTATGGCGATGACAATGAACGCCGTATCAAAGCGTGCTCGGATCTCATCGATACGCCAGGATTGGCCGCCGACGCACAAAGCGCCGCGCTCGCGATGCGGGCCTTATCCCATTCGCTCAAGGGTGCTTACGACAGAGCGATCCACGATTACGATTCCGCAATTCGCTTGATGCCCGACTTTGCCATCGCATTGAATAATCGTGCGTGGGCATATTTCAAATCCGGCCGGCCGACGATGGGGAGTGAGGATGTCGAAAAATCACTCGCGCTCGACCCGAGCAGTCCGCACACTTACGATACGCGAGCGCATATCAAGCAGTGGACAGGTCAACCCTCCGCTGCGTTATCGGACTATGACCGCGCCATGGCATTCGGCGGTCAGCGCATGATTAAGCTCTATCAATGCGGTTTAGCCGCCGCCGGCTTATATAAAGGTCCGGCAGACGGCCAATCATCGATCGAGCTGCGCCGTGCATTCGAGGCCTGCGTATTGGGAACGACATGTGATCCGCTCCCCGCCGACGAAGAATGCAAGGCTGCAACTTCCTGATCAAGCGACGAGATTGACCGAGGCTGAACCAAAGCCGTCGATCTCGCCCGATACGGTGAGTGGAGCGTTCACCCAAGTGATTCCGGTGAGGCTGCCGGTGATGATGAACTGGCCACCGCCCAGTGTGTAGCCTGCAGCGGCCAATGCCTTCGGCACGAGCGACAGCGGCATCAGCGGATCGCCATTCGGGTGCGAACCGGTTCGCTCAGTCTGCACCTTGCCGTCGAATGACTGGCGGCAGGTGGCAGTTTTGAACTCTCTCGTGCGCTCGAAGCGATGCGCTGTGCCGGCGACGACACCGAGATTGGAAATCATATCGGCAACAAGCACTTCCTTCGACTTGCCGTCGATCGTGCCGTAGCGCGTATCGCATAACTCGATCATCACGACCATCGACTCGACGGACGAAAGAATTTCTTCCGATGTGGCTTCGGCGGCAACGGGTACGCCGAAGCGGAAGCCAAACTCCAGTTCAATCCCGATCTTGGTCGCTGGCGCCAACGCTTTCGTAGCGCCATCACCGATGATCAAGTCTGCCAATATCGGCGCGACGGCGTTCGAACCGTCGGGGAAAATCGAAAGTTTATAACCGGCAATGCGAGCGCCAAGCTCGGCTATGACCGCATGTTGAATTGCGTAGCTCTCGCCGATATCTCGCGGTGTGCATTCCTCGGGCAAGCCCTCGATCGATCGGCCGGTGCGGCGAGCATCGAGCAGCAGACGCGCAGCTTGGTTGGCACGTTCCGACATTTCAAACCCTTTCCATGATGAGGCTCACGCCTTGACCTACACCGACACACATGGTGGCGAGACCCCGTTTGCCCTTTATCGTCTCTAGCTGATTAATCGCTGTGAGCACCAGCCGTGTGCCCGACATTCCTAATGGATGGCCCAACGCGATCGCTCCCCCGTTCGGGTTTACGATCGGGCTGTCGTCGGGCAATCCCAGCATCCGTGTTACCGCGAGTCCTTGCGCTGCAAATGCCTCATTGAGTTCGACCACATCGAAATCAGTGATCTTAAGATTGAACCGCTTCATCAGCTTCTCGGTCGATGGGGCTGGCCCGATGCCCATGATTTTGGGTGACACACCGGCTGACGCCATAGCGATGATACGCGCGCGGGGCGTGAAACCATGCGCCTTGACCCCTGCCTCACTTGCAAGAATTACAGCTGCCGCGCCGTCGTTGACGCCAGATGCGTTACCGGCAGTCACGGTGCCAGGGTTGCGGAATGGCGTTTTCAATTTGGCCAATTCATCGGCGGTTGTCTGAGGCCGCGCGTGTTCGTCCTTGTCGAACGTTGCTGTTTTGCCGCGCCCCGCCGGCACTTCGACGGCAATGATTTCGCGCGCATGAAAGCCCGATGCTTGCGCTTTAGCGGCTCGTTGTTGCGAGCGCAGCGCAAATGCATCTTGATCCTCGCGGCTCACCGTGAACTCGGCGGCAACGTTTTCGGCCGTTTCCGGCATGGCATCGATGCCGTATTGTTCCTTCATCATCATATTGACGAAGCGCCAACCGATGGTCGTGTCGTACACTTCGGCGTTGCGAGAGAATGCTTCGGCAGCCTTGCCCATCACGAACGGTGCGCGCGACATGCTCTCGACGCCGCCGGCTATACAAAACTCCATTTCGCCGGATTTGATCGCTCGGGCGGCGGTGCCGATCGCATCGAGGCCGGAAGCGCAAAGCCGGTTGATCGTCATGCCCGGGACGGAAGCCGGGATGCCAGCAAGCAGCAGCGCCATGCGCGCAACATTGCGATTATCTTCACCCGCCTGGTTGGCGCAGCCATAAAACACGTCGTCGACGTGGGCCCAGTGCACATTGGGGTTTCGTGCCATTAACGCTTTGATCGGCAGGGCCGCAAGATCGTCGGTGCGAACCTTGGAAAGGCTGCCGCCATAGCGGCCGATCGGTGTACGCACACCGTCGCAGACGAACACTTCGCGCATGATCGCTTCTCCCTGTAGGCCCTTGCGGCTGATCGCCGGTTTGCTCAGACGCCAATTTCGGGCATAAGGGCACTCAAAACGCAAGCGGAACAAGGTTTCGGGCATTTAGCTCAAGGCCACTGCCGTGCGGCCGAAGGTCTCAAGTCAAATGACAGCTATTCCGACAATTGCAATCGTCGGCCGACCCAACGTCGGTAAGTCGACCCTGTTCAATCGCATGACAGGAAAGCGCACCGCGCTGGTGTCTGATCTGCCCGGCCTGACACGGGACCGGCGCGAGGGCGAAGCGGAAATTTGGGGCCATCCGGTCCATCTCGTCGACACCGCCGGTCTTGAGGAGGCGCCATCCGGATCGATCGCGGATCGCAAGCGCCATCAGACCGAAACCGCCATTACGGATGCGGATCTGGTGCTGTTCGTCATCGACGCCCGCGCCGGCATCACGCCGGCCGATCAGGAGTTCGGTCGCATTGCCCGTCAGTCTGGCCGACCCGTTATCCTGATCGCCAATAAGTGCGAAGGCTCGAAAGGCACGGAAGGCTTCTACGATGCCTACAAGCTTGGCCTGGGCGAGCCGGTCGCCATCTCGGCGGAACATGGCGAGGGCTTGAGTGACCTTTACGGCGATATCGTCGACGCCTTGAAGCTTGAGCAGCCGGCGGTTGAAGATGCTGGCGATGGTGCCGAGCCGATCGGGCCTGAGGAAGACGATCCAACTCGGCCGATCAAGGTCGCGATCGTCGGCCGCCCGAACGCCGGCAAATCGACACTCGTCAACGCGCTGCTCGGCGAAGAGCGCATGATCACCGGGCCAGAGCCAGGGCTGACTCGCGATTCGGTTTCATCCGATTTGATCTGGGCGGGGCGCGCGATCAAGCTATTCGACACCGCCGGCCTGCGCCGCAAATCGAAGGTCTAGGATACGGCTGAAAAGCTTGCGACCAGCGATACGATCCGCGCCATCCGTTTTGCCGAAGTGGTGGTGCTACTGGTCGATGCCGAGCGTGGCATCGAACATCAAGATTTGACCATCGCCAGCATGGTCGCCGACGAAGGCCGCGCGCTGGTCATCGCGATCAACAAATGGGACCTGATCGTCGAGAAACAGAAGCGTCTGAAGGAGCTGCACGATACGGTGACGGAGCGCTTGGCGCAGATGCCGGGCTTGCGTGTCGTCACGCTATCCGCACTGGGCGAACGCGGCCTCGAAAAGTTGATGCCGGAAGTATTGAACGTCTACGCCTTATGGAACAAACGCGTATCGACCAACGATCTCAACCGGTGGCTGCGCGAGGCGCTGGACCGCCATTCGCCGCCAGCGACCAGCGGACGACGCATCAAGCTGCGTTATATGACACAGGTCTGCGCCCGCCCGCCGACTTTCGTTGCATTTTGCTCGAAGCCGCAATCTCTCCCCGACAGCTACGTGCGCTATCTGGAAAAAAGTTTGCGTCAGACATTCGGCCTGCCCGGCGTACCGATTCGGTTCAACTTGCGCAAAGGTGACAATCCGTATGCCGATCGGTAACCCTGCATATAAATTGTGGGAACCATCCCCATGTCATGCTGTTAATTGAAGGGGCGATTCGCAGCACGAAATGGGGGATTAGCATATGCTCACGATAGGTAAGGCACCGATGCGTCAAACGTTTGGCTTCATTACACTAGGTTTCGCCGTGGCATTCGCAGCCATTACGCCGGCAGGCGCTTACAGCAAACGTGTAGAGCGTTCTTGCCTCGCCGATTATAAAAACCTGTGCCCGCAGTATCGTCCGAACTCCCCGCAGTTACGCGCATGCATGGAAGGCAAATCGAACGAAATCTCGTGGGGTTGTATCGAAGCGCTGATCGATAGCGGCGAAGTCGATAAAAAGGCTCGTCACCCCTCATTGCGACGGTCGTAGGACGACCGCGAGCTGGCGGCTGAAAAGTCCAGAGGACATGGCGTCCTCTGGTTCAGGCGTTAACTTCCGCGATTCTGGCGACGCGGTTCGATAGCCGAAACCAATCGGCGCTGAAGTGGCCGTTGCCATAGCCGGCATCATTCGCTCCACCTCATCTGGTATCGTCGCCGGCGCGCGCGAAAAGGTTCACGACGTTTCTCCAGGCGGCTGCTAATCTTGCGCGCCTGTCGTCGAACCGTGAGGTCACCGTTGCCGCCGTTGCTAACCGAAGTCCTGTTCTACCACTTGGAGCGCCGCCCGCTCGACGAGGTGCTGCCCCAGCTTATCGAAAAAACGCTTGAGCGCGGCTGGCGTGCCGTGATCCAGGCGGCCAGTCCCGAGCGCGTGGACGCGCTCGACCAATTGTTGTGGACCTATAAAAACGAGAGTTTCCTCCCGCACGGGACTGCGAAGGCAGGTAATGCCGACAGCCAACCTGTGTTTCTGACGACGGCAACGGACAATCCGAACGCGGCGACGGTGCGCTTCATGGTCGATGGTGCGCAGTTCGAGCCGCTCGACGAGCAGCTGCGTGCCTACACGCGCGTCGTCTTTATGTTCGACGGCGGCGATCGGCGGGAGTTGGAGGCCGCCCGCGCGACATGGAAAGCAGTCAAGGCCACCGGCGCCGCCGCGACCTACTGGCAGCAAGGCGACACCGGGAAGTGGGAGAAGAAGGGGTAGACAGAGGACCGGGAATTTGCACGGCCGCGGCATGCGCGTGAACGGCCGGGTGCAGAAGTAGCTGCCAACAATATCAGCCCATGGTGGGTGCGGCGATGTCCCAAAAGGGCTCTCGCAGGATCCTAGCATTCGGCGAACAATCGTCGGTTCAGCCACAGCTATATTCTCACAGTCGGGACGCCCCAGCCGCTGCAGGCTAACTTCAATTCACGAAAAGAAGCGGCGTGGCCAAGATCTGGTAGTCATTTGCGGTATGCGTCTACAAACGTGATCAGATCGCTCACTTTGTCCATCTCGAAGGCGTCGTCGTCAGGGATTTCAATCCCATATCGTTTTTGAATTTCGCTCAAGACACCAAAAAAGTCGAACCGATCCGCGCCGAAATCTTCCCATCGCGCGTCAGGGACAATTAGCGCCGGATCAACGTCGATTAGGACCGCCAAAGTACCCCGGATGTCTTCAAGAATCTCATCTTGTCCGTGTTGCATGCACAGCTCCTCCGACCAAGAGACCGTGATGGAGCGTATAGGAAGCCAGTTAAGGCAGCATAAAATCCGCGCGAAATCGGCGTAGCCGGGTCAGTGCAGGGTAATTAAGTTTGCGTTTTCTCGATGAACATTGGTGTGGCTATCTGGCGATTACCACAGCATGGGTCAATCGAGGATTTGCACCGATGACGTGCGCCAACTCTACTTCACCCAAATCATCAGCGGTACGGCTTTGCGATCGGGACAGGACATGGTGCCGATCGATGAGCCCGACAGATTGCCGCTGTGGCTGCACGAGACGCCATCGATGAGCAATTTCACATCGGCGTTGGACGACAATCGCGACAGCCTGATTTGAATCGCGCCGGTTTTCTCGTCGGAGCCATCCTTGCTGCAAAATCCGACATGTTTCATGCGCAGCGGTCCCGAGAGATCACCGCCGCCGGACGACGTGCTCTTCGCGAGCGTGGCGGTCAACTCCCACTCGCCGAGGTGACCGGCGTAGCCTACGACCTGCATCGTCGACGGTACGCGTGATGTTCCAAGCGCACTCCAACCCAGGGTTAGCCCCCCGAGAGCGATCGGCAGCGCGAGCCCAGCGATAATTAGTTTGGACTTGCGCACTACCGCACCGTCGTTACCGGCCCTCGCGTCGCGATCCCCCATTACTGGTTCCGGCTCATGAACGACCGTGCCTCGGCTACTTCCGTCTTCGTCGCATCAGCCTCCGTTGTCAATTCGACAACCTTACCCCAGTGCTGCCGAGCCTTGGACTTATCGCCAGACTTCTCAGCGGCTCGAGCTGCGCCGACTGTAGCACCGAGCCGGTTTGGCTCTTTCTTCAACGTTGCCTCGAAAGCGGCGAGCGATTCCGGTGCCATGCCGCGTTCCAGCAGCATTTCGCCATAGAGTTCGCGCGCTGGCTTGGGCACACCCGGCGTCACCGGATGCTTTTCGGTCTTGTCCTCGGCATCGGCGGCAGCACTTATCGCTTTCAGCGCGTCGTCGTGCTTGCCCTCGGCATAGAGGAGCCATGCCGTTGCCACCTGCCACTGGATATCGACCTGCTCGGCCCAATAGGCGTCCTTGGCTTGGCGCAGCTTGTCCCGCAGCTCGGCAAGCTTGGCGATGTCGGCCTTGGCTGCTTCCGCATCACCAGACCTTGCAGCTCCAAGTGCGCGCGCGAAATGCGTCATTGCTTCCGGATAGAATAGCGAAGTCGCCCGCGCCTGAAGTTGCGTTGCCGCTTTCCAGTCTCCTCGCTCTAGAGCATATCGAGCCGGGCTGACGGCTAGCGCATAATGACCCGCGAACCGCTTGATGTCGGTGATCTTCGCCATATCGTCGATCACACCGCGCGCGTTCTCGTCTTGCCCAAGCTGAAGGTAGGCGTAGACTGAATAATCCAGGCCGTGCAGCTGGTCGTCAGACTCCTTGCTTTCCTTGGCGGCGTTGGCCGACGCGAGGTTGGATGAAATGGAATCCTTCCAATATCCCACCCGCGTGAAGATGTGCGACGGCATGTGCAGTGCGTGCGGCGCATCGGGCGCGATCTTGGCGTAACGCCGGGCAGCGTCGATGCCTTTCTCCGCGATCGGCGGATAGTCATGCAAATGGATCAAGTAGTGGGCGACGCCGGGATGCTGCGGTTGGCGTTCTAGTATTGGTTGCAGAAGTGCCGCGCCCTTGAGCTGGTTGGCATAGGTTTTGTCTGTGGGTGAGGCTGCGACGTTGAGAGTGATAGCGTAGCCGATCTGCGCCTCGTCGTCGTTCGGATAACGCTGCGCCAACGTTTCCATAGCCTTCAGATAGGCTTGCACTCTCACGCCATGACCGAGCTTGTCGAAGTCTGTGTAGAAAGCCAGGAGTGCATCAATGTAGTCGCGCTCGCGCTGCGTCTTGGCGGCGAGCGCTTTGGCTTTCTGAAGCGCTGCCAAGCCAAGCGGTAAGTTCTCCGCTGGCGGCGGGGAGTGCGGATTATAGAGCAGGCTGAGCGCGATGCCCCATTGTGCAATAGCGCAGTCGGGGTCCGTCTTGAAGGCCTCCTCGAACGCGCGTTGCGATGCGCGGTACCAAAACGAGTGCTGGTACAGCATCGCGCTATCGAATTGCGTTTGCGCTGCCGGCTTGCACGACGTCGAAAAATGGACCTTACCGAGCCGCGTATCCGTCGCTTGTGTCAGGGCTGAATGGGAGAAAGCAAGCCCAGCTGCCGCCAGGGTCGCGACTGCGAGGACCGAGATTGTTTTTTTCATCGACTACCTCCCGTTGGCTAGGAGCATGTAGGCCGATAGTGACGAGTGGGTTGAGGCCGCTACCGGCGCAGCTCGATTTGAATAATTATGACTTTCAATATTGCGGCTATAGTAGCGACAATGACCAGTCGCGGCAATGGGCAACCGCGAGCAGTCGATCCTAAGGTTGACTTCGTGCTGCAGCCGATCGCAGCGACTTATCTGGCGAGTGCACCGATGCCGCGGCCATACGCAGATTTACCGAGTTTCGACACGTTCGAGCGGGTGGTCGATCCATCGGTGTTCGAGGCGGTGCCCGGCGATAGCTTCGTTTGCCTATCCGACATCGTTAGCTCGACTACGGCAATTGCCGAGGGCCGCTACAAGGCCGTCAACATGGCGGGCGCGGCGATGATCAGCGCGATCATGAACGCGCTCGGCCACCGCAATTTCCCGTTCGTGTTCGGCGGCGATGGCTCGAGCTGTGTGGTCACAGCCGGCGAAGTCGACAAGGCGCGCGATGCGATGTCGCGCACGGCACGATGGGTCGGCGAAGACCTCGCATTGGAAATGCGTGCCACAATCGTCCCGGTATCGGCAATTCGCGCGGCCGGCTTGGATGTGCGAGTCGCGCGCTACGCTGCGTCGTCGGCCGCGAGCTATGCGATGTTCACCGGCGGTGGGCTCGCCTGGGCGGATCGCCAAGCCAAAGCCGGCGAATTCGCGCTCGCGCTTGCGCCGCCCGGTTCCAGGCCCGATCTGACCGGTCTGTCATGCCGCTGGCAGCCGCTGCAAAGCCGGCACGGTGAGATGTTGTCGCTGATCGTCCAGCGCGCTGCAAATGCATCCTCGCAAGATTATGCGACCCTCGTGCTGTCGGTGCTCGATATCGTGAAATCGGCGGAAGAGAACCAGGGTC
>JANLXZ010000234.1:0-11854 GCA_031365375.1 Hyphomicrobiaceae bacterium
GGCATCCTCACCGGCACGCCGCCGGCCGATGCCAGCCAGCTCACCAACACCGGTGTGCAAGGCGAGTACCTGATCACCATCACCGCCACCGATCCCGATGGCGCCCCGATCAGCACCACCGTGACACTCACCCTCGTCAACCTGGCCCCGGTGGCGGGCAATGACGATGTCGTCGCGACAGAGAATTCAATTCTCACCGGCAATGTTCTCGCGGACAACAATCATGGGGCAGATCATGATGGTGGCAATGATAGTGATCGGCTGATGGTAGGCGGCGTTGTCACAGGCACCGCCGCGCCGGTCGCAGGCATGGGTCTTGGAACGCCGGTTGCGGGCAATAACGGCGGCACCTTCGTGGTGCAGCCAGCCGGCACTTATGTCTTTACACCGCATGCCGACTTCGATGATTTGGCGCTTGGTGAAATCCGTGTCACGACGGTGACCTATCTCCTAACTGACGGCAACGGTGGCACATCGACGGCGACGCTTTCGATAACGATCGCCGGCACGAATGATGCACCGCAAGTCATCGACCCCGCGACGGCATTGCCGATCGTCGACCCTGCCGTAGCGGCCATCATTCCCAACATCGCCGCAACCGACTCGAGTCCCATTGCGCCGGTCTCTGTGGGCGGCTTCTTCCGCGATGTCGACGTTAGCCAAGGATTGCCGCTGTTGTCGGTCGATTTAGCCGCGATGCCGCCTGGCATCGTGTTCGATCAAGCCACGGCGACGTTCTCTGGCGTGCCGGCTTCAAATGCCAGCCTCGCTCACACGCCCGGCGACCCGGCGGGTACATACCGGGTGCCAGTAACTGCGATCGATCCGCTGGGGGCGAGCGTGACGACATACGTCACCTTTACGATCGCAAACCCGGCGCCTGTTGCCCACGATGATTTCGGCACGGCAAAAGAAAACGTCGGCGTTACGCTCAACGTATTATCCAACGATCGCGATATCGATGGCGATGCACTGCGAGTGGCTTCAGCAACATCTGAACAGGGCACGGTTGTCATCAATGGTGACGGCACATTGTTCTTTACTCCGAAGCCGGGCTTTGCCGGAACAGCATCGATAACCTACGTAGTGACGGACGATCAGGGTGGAACGTCAACCGCGCGAGTTGCGGTCGAAGTCGCAGCACTCAGTTTCGCACCACAGAAGGTTGCCACGACGTCTGTCGTCGAGCCAGAAATATTGCACGAAACGCTCACCGTAAATGGAGCGGTTATCGAATCGATTTCGCGTGACGACGGTGAAAGCGTTGCAGCAAGGCTAGGCGATCACGATGTCGTCCACGATGCAGCCCTGTTCGCGCCTGGGTTCAGTCCACTCCGGAATCAAGGACTGGGATCTCTAGGTGCCGTACTTACGGAATCGCTGCGTCTACAGCGAATGTGGCACCTTGAGAGTATCAACCCTGGCAGTTCAACCATAAATAACTGGGCCCCATTGGCAACGAAAGCGTCCTCGCCGATCGTCGGCAGCGATCCGTCCCTTCAGGGTCGCGGCGACAGCAACGTCGGTGTTGAAACACGCCTCATCAACGGTGTTTTAATGAGTGTGCCTGGCGCCACCCCTGGCCGCGAAATAGGAGTGAATTTAAGGACTGGCGACATCGAGGCCAGTACGCGTCGTGGTGCTCGCATGTTCTCGGAGCAGTTTTGGGCGATGGCATCGATCGAAGGAAGCGGTCGCGATGCTCTTGCCGGGATGTTGATGAAATAGCCAACTCGGCGGTCAGCCTGAAAGTACAACGCCGCTCTCTCGTTGGAGCGGCGTTTGCCGTTTTGAAAAAGCTTCTCGATACGAGCGTTAAAGTTTGAATAAATTGTGGTTTATACTACTTAAGGTTGTAATTGCGGTTGCCAACTCGCGCGATAAATGAGACTTAGGGTTGTGTACTGCTACCTGAAGTTGAGTTTCGGGGTCGCCACGGAATGTGCCTGCGTCGTGCTGTTGCAGTCTTTCGCTTATCGAGAGGGACGCCACGATGCCAAAGAACTTTCTCAATCGCCATGCATTATTTAGTGCGCCGATCCTGGCGGCGTTGACCGGCTGCACGTTATCGCCGGAGCCGCTTGATCCCGTTTTCATCAGTGGCCGCTCGCATGATTTATTGTCTCGGGTAACCGCTGACCAGGAGCCTGTGACCCGGCCCATATCGCTTCATGAGGCGATGGCCCGTTCACTGAAATATAATCTCGATCACCGTGTCGAGGAATTCGAGCACGCACTGCGCGTCAAGGAACTGGGACTGTCTGATTACACCATGCTGCCGGGCATTGTTGCGGGCTCCGGCTACTCGTCGCGCGGAAATGACTTGGCGTCGAGCAGTTTCAACCTTCTCAACAAGACGCAGAATTTCGGATATTCGACCTCTCAAGACCGGGAGCAGCTCAACAAGGACCTGATCCTCAGTTGGAACGTGCTGGATTTCGGACTGTCATATGTGCGAGCGAAACAAGCTGGCGATAAGGTCTTGATCGCGGAAGAGGGTCGCCGGAAAATCGTCCAGCGGATCATCGAGGATGTTCGCCAGGCTTACTGGCGGGCGGCATCGGCCGAGCGGCTGGATGCACGCTTGCAGCGCCTCGAAGGTCGCACGCGCCGTGCTCTTTCCGATACGGCCGCAATCGCCGCGCAACGTGCAACCTCACCGGTGACCGCGGCCACCTATCGGCGTGATCTGCTCGAGGTCATACGAACAACGCAAGAGCTTCGTCGCGAACTTGCTGTGGCCAAGATTCAGCTCGCGGCACTGATGAACATTCGTCCTGGCACGGCGTTCAAACTTGCCGGTGGTGGTCGCCATTCATCGCCGTCAAGTGCGCGTATGTCGCGATCCGAAATGATTATGGTTGCGTTGGAAAATAGGTCGGAGCTCCGCGATGTTGACTACCGGCGTCGCATCAACGCGCACGAGGCGCGAGCGGCGCTTCTCGAAATGCTGCCTGGCATTCAAGTATTCGTTGGTGGCAACCAGGATGCCAATTCTTACCTCTTGAACTCGAATTGGATGGCCTACGGAGCCAAGGCGAGCTGGAATTTGTTGAGGGTGTTCCAATATCCTGCGCGCGAAGGTGTGATCGATGCGCAGGACAAGCTACTCGATCAACGTGCACTTGCCCTCACCATGGCGATCATGACGCAGATTGAAGTTAGCCACGCGCGATATCGTTTTTTTACCGGTGAGGCATCTACTGCTCGGGACTACCTCGCGACGCAGACCGATCTTGTGACAAACCTATCTGCTGAGCACGGAGCAAATAAAATCAGCGAACAGACGTTGCTACGCGAGCAATTGAATTTGCTGGTTGCGGAAGCAAAAGCTGATATCGCCAACGCCAACGTTGAGGCCGCATGCGGCACGATCGATAGCGCTCTGGGCATCGCCCCGTCATTCGATCCGCGCTTGTTGTCGGCCCCTGTTAGTGAGCTTGCCAGCGGACTGAACCGAGGTAACACCAATAGTTGGAAACCCGCGCAAATCCAGCCCGTGTCGTTGGTGACGAAATGAGGATTTCAGGCAAGGCCGTGGCCGCGGTTTTCGCTGCGATTATCCTGATTGGGCCCTCAGCTGGAACGATAAGTGGTGCGCAAGAGCGGGTGGCGGTCTCGATTGCTGGCGGCACGCCGAACCGCGGCGTTGTGCGGGCCATGTATCAGGCGACGTTTTCGACCGAACTCGCGGTCCAGGTCGTGAGTGCACCGCTTCGTGAAGGTCAGCTCTTCAAGAAAGGCGATGTTCTGGTCGAGCTGGATTGCCGTCGCGTCAAGGCCGAATTCGATTCGGCATCGGCGGTGCATCGCGAGATGAAATTTACGCTCGAAAGCAACACAGTTCTCAGTAGGCACGGCGCGGTCGGTAGAAACGATCTGGAGATCGCGCGGGCTCGGGTGGATAAGGCCGAGGCTGAAATGCGATCGCTGGTCGCAAGGCTCGACCAATGCAGGGTATTGGCGCCATTCGATGGCCGGGTCATGGAAATCGGAATTCGTCCGCACGAGATGACATCACCTTCCAAACCCCTGCTCGCCGTTTTGGCTGACGCCGATCTCGAGATCGAGATCGTGGTCGATTCCGCTCTCCTTTCGCAGGTGCAACCCGGGCGCAGCTTCATATTCCGTGTCGATGAACTGGGGCGCGACGTGGCCAGCCACGTTGATCGGTTGGGCGCCTCCGTTGATCCGGTCAGCCGCACGATCAAAGTCATCGGACTGCCGGTCGAACGGGTTGTCGGGTTATTGCCGGGTATGAGTGGATCAGCGGTATTTGAGCGGTGATACGGTGATAAACGCACGTCCAGATCCATCAAATTTTTCCGAAGTGGACCCTAGATCGAAGCGCCCCGGTGGAGCAGCGATAGGCGCAGTCGATCCGCAAACGACAGCGTTCGCTCAGCTCCTGCGAATCGAAGCGGAAGCCCGCCAGGTCACGAGCGAGCGCGATCTGTTGCATCTAATCGCCAATGAAACGCTGCTCCTCGTTGGCGCACGCCAAGTGTTCGTCATGCGTCGTGCCGGACATCAGCGCCTTCGACTTGGCGCCGTTTCTAGTGTCCCGGCGATCGATCGCGCAGCTCCATTGACGATGTGGATCGAAGATATCGTTGCAAGTCTGCGACGTGATCGCGGGGCTAACCAGACCCTCGCCGCGACGTTGCCTGATCACGCGGACCCGGCAGATCCCCTGACCTCGTCGTATCCAATGCGCTACCTGTTGTGGGTGCCACTTTGGTCTCGCAACAAGGCTTTTGCGTCAGGCATGCTGCTGGCGCGGGAAACGCCGTGGCGAGAAAATGATCTACTCATCGCTGAGCGGCTTGCCGGTGCGTTCGGGCATGCCTGGGCTTTACTTGCGAGCCCACTTCGGTTGCGTGATCGCATCATGCTGACGGACAAAGTGCGCCGCAGCCTGATCGGTGCTTCGATTGTTGCCATATGTGCTCTGGCGGCTCTCCCGGTGCCACTTACGGCTTTGGCACCGCTCGAGATCGCAGCACGGGACCCAGTCGTTGTCGCCATGCCAGTCGATGGTACAATTCTCGACGTGCCAGTATCTCCCAATGCCAGCGTTGCCAAGGGTGATCAACTGATTCAGCTGGTCGACACGCAATTGCGCAATAAGCTTGAGATTTCGGAACGCGAGTTGATTGTTGCCGAAGCCAAGCTGCAGAAGGTCACGCAGCTTTCAATTTCGGATGTGAAAAGTCGGCATGACTTGGGTATAGCGCGGGCCGAATCCGCACTGCGGACGGCCGAACGGAATTTCGCGCGCGACATGTTCGATAAATCCATCATTGTCGCGCCAAGAGCGGGCGTCGCAGTGTTCGGCGACCGCAAAGATTTCATCGGGCGGCCATTGGTGACCGGCGACCGATTGATGGAAATCGCCGATCCCCGTTCGGTCGAATTGAAAATCGATATGCCTGTATCCGATGCTTTGGTGCTCGAGCCGGGAGCGCGCGTCAAAGCTTTTCTCGATGGCGATCCTCTGCATCCGCGCGAAGCTTTCGTCGTCCGCTTCGACTACCAGGCGCGCCTCAATGAGACCCGCACGGCAATCGTGCGCGTAACAGCCGAGCTTGCTGATCAAAACAAAGAGATCCCGCGGTTGGGGATCCGAGGTACCGCGCAGGTGTATGGAGCGAGCCGACCATTGATCTTCGTGCTGCTTCGCCGGCCGCTGAGTGCGCTCAGGCAAGGCCTGGGGCTCTGATGGCTCGTGCCGCGGCCATCGCCGGTGCATCAGGTGGCCAGGGTCCTACTGCGGGCGCGGCAACGGTATTGCCGCACATTCGCGAGGATTTGCAGCTTCATGCAGGGCCCCGTTCGGTCGATGGCGCGCTACAGTGGCTGGTTCATGATCCCGTGCTAAACCGCTTCGTGATGATCGGTCGTACAGCTTACGTTCTATTCCAACTGTTGGCCGAATACCGCTCGGCGCCGGACGTAATTACGGCAGCCTGGTCGCGATTTGGCGTTGCCATCGATGATCGGCAGTTGTCGGATTTCGTGCAATTCGTGCACAATCATTCGCTTGCTCGCGATCCGCCGGAAGGCGGATGGCGTTACTTCGCGGGCATAGCGCAGAAGAAGCATCGCAACCTTGGTTCGCGGCTGCTGCACAACTACTTGTTCTTCAGGATCCCGGTGTTTCACGCCGAACGATTTTTGCGCGCGACTTTGCCGCTCGCGAGACCTCTCGGTGGATCGGCGTTCGCAGCTTGTATCTCTCTCTTGGGAGTTCTCGGGCTTTATCTGGTATCGAGGGAGTGGCAACTCTTCTCGAGCATGTTCGTCGATTTGTTCAGTCTGCAGGGGGTGTTGCAGGTCAGTGTCGCGTTGCTCGCAATCAAGGTTCTGCACGAGTTGGGCCACGCGTACGTCGCGACCGCTTACGGTGCTCGTGTCCCAATTATCGGCATTGCAATCATGTTGGGCGCACCCATGCTCTACAGCGACGTTACGGATGCTTGGCGCCTCGCCTCGCGCAAAGCTCGCCTTCGGATCGATCTAGCGGGTGTAACGGTCGAACTCGCAGTCGCGTGCATCGCAACCTTCGCGTGGGCGTTCCTGCCGACGGGGACCGCCAAGTCGATCGCCTTCGCGCTGGCGACCGCCGGCTGGGCGATGAGTGTCGCGATAAACCTCAACCCGTTCGCTAGGTTCGACGGCTATCACGCCGCCAGCGATTTTTTCGGCATTCCGAACTTGCAGTCGAGGGCATTCGCGTTTGGTTGTTGGCGTCTGCGTGAAATCCTGTTCGGCCTGAATGCGCCGGCGCCAGAATTGTTGGCGCCTCGTGTACAGATCTCCCTCTCTATCTATGCGTGGGCCACTTGGATTTACCGGCTCGGTTTGTTCCTCGGCATCGCGGTCGCCGTCTACCATTATTTTTTCAAGTTGGCAGGTGTCGGCCTGTTTCTGGTCGAGATCATTTATTTCGTCGCCGGTCCCGTTTGGAAGGAACTAAAGGTGTGGTGTAAATTGCGACATCGAATCGTTGAGACACGCCGATCGGTCGTGACCGCAGGCTTCGCCCTGATGGCGTTGTTGGCGGCAGCCGTACCGTGGTCGACGCACGTCGCTATACCTGCCGTCATCGAGGCGAACGACGTCACCCAAATTTACACATCCATGCCAGCTCGGATCGCTCACGTGGATGGCAAGCTCGGCCAGAGAGTATCTGCCGGTGACCGCTTAATAACCTTGGTCGCTCCTGAAATCGACAAGGAAATCGACCTCGCCCAATTGAAGCAGGCACTCGTGCGCTTGCGGCTGGAGCGGCGCACCGCTGACGATATCGATCGAGAAGATACGGTCGTCTTGCAACAGGAGATGGCGGCGCTCGGCCATCGGCTTGCGGGGCTCGAACGTCAACGCGCTGAACTCTCGATCGTATCTCCGTTCGCGGGCTACATTGTTGAAACCGATCCCTCGTTGAGGCCGGGCCGGTGGGTAAATCTGAAATCGGCGATGATGGTCCTGCGCGCCGGCAACGGCACGGTGGCGAAAGGCTACCTCGACGAAAGTGCTCTTGGACGTATCGATGAAGGCTTCGCCGGCCGCTTCGTTCCCGATGATCCGTCATTGCCGAGTATCACTGCCACTGTGGCAACGATCGGCTATGCGGGCGTCGAATTCATCGACAGGGTGGAACTCGCCTCGGTTCACGGCGGGATGATTGCTGCCGCAGCCGATCAGCAACAGCGCCTCGTTCCAGCATCGGGACAGTACCCGGTTCGGGCCACCCTCGACCGCGATTTGCCACCGGCTTATTTGAGTCAAACCCGGCGTGGCATTCTTGTCGTCGATGGCCGCGCCGAAAGTTTCTTCGCCCGGTTCTGGCGTCAAGCTTTGAAAGTTTTGGTGCGCGAGAGCGGCGTTTAAATCCGCTCTCGCGCACGGCTACGCTGCCACAACTTGCTTGGCCGCGATTGTGTCATTGGCCAAGTTGAGCGCCGCGACATAGTCGGGTTTGCCGGAGCCAAGCAATGGCACGCTCGTGACCACCATGATTTCGGCGGGGACACTGAGCTCGGTTGCGCCTTTTATTTTTGCGTGACGCATGAATTGTTCGCGTGTCGCGGTTGCATCTGGCGTCATCAGGATTAGGCGTTCACCTTTTCTTGCGTCTGGCACCGAGACGACGACTGACACTACGGCCGGCCAGATCTCCGCAGCCATTGCTTCGACCGCTGATAGCGACACCATTTCGCCGGCGATCTTGGCGAAGCGCTTCGCGCGTCCCTTGATGGCGATAAAGCCTTGTGCGTCGATCGTGACGATGTCGCCGGTATCGTGCCAGCCCTCGGCGGGTGGTTCGAGGACGCCGGGGTTCTCGGCGCGGAAGTAACCCAGCATCACGTTCGGCCCACGCACGTGAAGGCGTCCACCTTCTTCGATGCCCGGCACAGGATCGAGCCGCGCTTCCATCAACGGCGCTAGTCGCCCGACACTGCCGGCGCGGTTCGCAAGCGGCGTATTGATGGCCAACACCGGCGCGGTTTCCGTGACGCCATAGCCTTCGAGGATGCGCACGCCGAATTTCTCCATGTAGAGATCGCGCGTGCGCTGCTTGACGGCTTCCGCACCGGCAAGGATCAAACGCAGCGAGCGGAAATCGTAGGGGTGCGCGACGCGAGCATAACCGTTGAGGAACGTATCGGTCCCGAACATGATAGTCGCGTTCGATCCATAGACCAGTTCCGGCACGATGCGGTAGTGCAGCGGTGAGGGGTAAAGATAGACAGGCACGCCGTTCAACAGCGGCATCATCAAGCCGGCGGTCAATCCGAACGAGTGGAATACCGGCAGCACGTTGAATACCTTGTCGTCGCCGTTGACGGAGATTCGTGTCAGCGATTGGATCGCGTTGGCTAGGATATTGGTGTGCGAGAGTACGACGCCCTTTGGGGTTCCTTCTGAGCCAGACGTAAACAAAATCGCCGCCGGATCGTTTGGATTGCGCTCGACTTGCGACCGGCTGCTCTGCCAAAGGCCGCGCAACTTGTCTGCCAGCGTTATGGTCGGGCGCACGTCTTCGAGATAAACCAAGCGTATGTGGCTGCCCAGTTTCTCGACGAGCTCGCCGAGCTTGGCTTTCTCGATAAACGCGCGTGACGTCAGGATGACTTCGACCTTCGCGGCCTTGCAGGCGGCGGCGACATTTGCCGCTCCCGCCGTGAAGTTGATCATCGCCGGCACGCGGCCGATCGACTGCAACGCAAAGAATGTCACGGCCACACCGGCCGAGTTCGGCAGCATCACGCCCACCGCCGCACCGACAGGCGCATATTGCGTTAGCTTGGCACCCAGCACTTGCGCGCTTGTGATCAGCTTGCCGAATTTGAGCTTAGTGCCCATTGGATCTTCGATGATGACGCGGCCGGTGTCGCGCGTTGCCTTCGCCTCGGCAAGCGCCTCGAACAACGTACGCTTCATGTTGGCGGTCTCGACCGCAGTGTCGACCATGATGTCCTGCAGCTTCGCGCCGACCGCCTGACGCCGCGCCTTGCCTCTCAACGCAGGATCGACCTCGAGTTTGCGCCGCGGCAGGATCGTGACGGTGACCTTGGGGAACCAAGCCTTCTTGGTCTGCGAACCCTTGAGATAACTCAACGTCGAGCGCTCTGCGCCGTCGATGCGTACCGGTACGATCCAAGCATCGGCCTTATCGGCAATCATCGCTGAACCGTCATAGACCTTCATGAGCCCACCGGTTACCGTGACGCGCCCCTCGGGAAAAATTACCAGTTGTTCGCCGGCCTTGACTGCATTGACAAGATTGCGTGTGCCAAGCGGCTTGGTCGGGTCCATCGATTGAAAGTTGACGAGCTTGAGAAACGGCTTGGCCCACCACGTTTGAGCGATGCCGCTATCAACCGCAAACGACGCGTGCCCCGGCAAGATCGAGTGCAGAACCGGCGCATCGATCAGGCTGACGTGGTTCGGCGTTATGACGGCGCGTTCTCCGACTGGAGGTAGGTTCTTGAGGCCCTTCACTTCGAGTCCGTAGAAGGTCTTGAAGACGAACGCCGCGACATCGCGCACGCCGTCACGACCCCAGGCCCGCAGTACCAGCACCATGACGACAAAGTTCGCGAGGCCGAGCCCAATGAACAGCGATACGAGATCGGCGCCGATGCCCTGAAGTGCGGCCAAAAGGAGCGTCGCCACCGTCATGAAGGCTGCCGACAACACGTTACAGGCAGCGATCACGCGAGCCCGACGATCGATCGGCGCCCAACTTTGCACGGCGGCAAACGAGGGCACGATGAAGAGACCACCGCTTGCGGCTAGTCCGAATAGAGCGAAGCCCAGGTGCAGGCCCCAGGGCGAAGCGATGAAATCGGTTACGGACACTACTTCTCCGGCCGTTGGCGGCGTGACGTTGGAGATCGCCCAGGCGAGATCGAGGCAGAAAAGACCCATTAGCAACGCGGCGATCGGCACCAGCGCCATGTTGGGACGGCTTTTGCTGGCGCGCGCTGCCGCCACCGAGCCGACGGCGATGCCGACCGTGAAGATAAGAAGTGCGACCGTCAGTAGATGTTCGGTGCCGCCGATTTTGGTCTTGGCGAGCGTCGGCAGCAGTGACAGTGCAACCGCACCCACCAGCCAAAACCAGCTGGTAATCAAGCCGCCGATCCAAAGGCGATTGTCGCTCTTGAGATCCTTCAGCAGTGCAACCGTTGAGGACCACGGATTGCGATCGACGACGAGGTCGGGTGCGCGCTCGCCGGTCGGCGGGATTAGCATCGCCGATGCCCAGCAGGCAACTGCCAGAGCGACGACACACAGTGCGATGAACCAAGCGTGACCCTGGTCCGCTGCTGCCAAACCGCCCGCGATCGTGCCGCCTAAAATGGCGGCAAAGGTCGCCCCTTCGACAAGCGCGTTGGCCGCCGGAAGCTCCTTTGTCTCCATGTGGTCGGGCAGAATGCCGTATTTAATCGGTCCGAATAGTGCGCCGATGACGCCAAACAGCCCGAGCGCTACAAATAGCAGCGGTACCCAGTGGAAATAGAAGCCAAACGCTGCGATGCCCGCCACCGGTATCTCCGCGAGCTTCAGACGCTGCGCAAGCCAGGCCTTATCGAAACGATCCGCCAATTGCCCGCCGAGCGCCGATAAAATGAAGAAGGGTGCGATCAGGACCGCGCCGGCAAGTGTAACAAGTACGGGTCCTTGGTCGCTTGCGACCTGGAACAAGATCAAAATGATCAGCGCGTTTTTTACGAAATTGTCGTTCAACGCCGAAAAGAATTGGCACCAAAACAGCGGTGCAAACTTTCGCGATGTCATTAGCGACTGGAACATGTACATGACCTTTAAGGCTGTCGATCAACAGGTGAATCGGCACAATTGGACAGTTTAAGCGCCTTCGATCTAGCGGGGATAACCCGTTATACCGTTAACGCGGGTTGGACGGGGAAGAATGCGCAACTGCGAATGGGTCGGTTGAATAAGCAATGTATCGTGATCAATTGCGAGCATGGTCGCCCGGGCAATTGGCCCGAGTATGGCACTTGCGAATCGGTGCATCAGTTCCGGCAAATACGGCAGAGTTTCAATCTCCGGGCACTTGTCCGGCATTACAATTCTCCCTGGGTAATACAATGAGGTGAACTTAGTTCATAACATCTATTCTGTTTGTGAACTTTGTTCAAGTGATTTTTTGAAAGATGTCGCTGAAAATCGCACGGCGATTTGTCAATGCCTTCGCGTGGATGTGCGATCCTGCGCCCGATCAATATTGAAGCCCCTTCGCCGAACTCCCAAGGACGCAGATTAATGTGGAGATTTTTCGTCGATGCCCCGAAAAAGAACGGCTTGATTGCCGCTG
>JANLXZ010000250.1:0-3652 GCA_031365375.1 Hyphomicrobiaceae bacterium
ATTTGATTGACCTTCAGAAGCGCGAAGTAACGCTCGCCATCTTTCGGGCTACGGATCTGGCCCTCGACGGTATCACCGGTGCGGAGCGCGAACTTTCGGATTTGGGTCGGCGAGATGTAAATGTCATCCGGGCCGGGCAGGTAATTTGCGTCGGGCGAGCGCAGAAAGCCGAAGCCGTCTTGCAGCACTTCGACGACGCCAATGCCGGTGATTTCAATATCTTTGGAAGCCAGCTGTTTGAGCACGGCAAACATCAATTCTTGTTTGCGCAATGTGCTCGCGTTCTCGACGGCATGCTCATCGGCGAACGCCATCATTTCAGTTGGAGATTTTGCTTTTAAGTCCTGTAGTTTCATTTCGGCCATTGGAGGGGTTCCATGCGGGCTCTGACGGGTCAGGTGGGTGAGGGGTGTAGGCCGAGCCGGCGATTTTCTATGATGGGAGCGCAGGGGATGCGCTGACGCGGTGTCTGGCCGTGTCGGTTGGGCACCGAAGGCTTTATTTGCCGGCCGACCTCTCAGCCGCCGGCAACCGCACGCGCGAATGATAGCAGGTTCAGAATAAATTGGAAGAGTCAAAGTGCAAGTCTGGGCTCGATATGCTCGAGCCGTCAGGCCGGCACTTCAATTCAATTCCAAAGTTTGGACTGTGGGTGCTTCAAGTGTCCAAACCAACCCTGATCTTGCATATTCAACCTCGGCTCTACCGTTCACAGCCGCTTGCACCATGCCCACAATCACCGTCTGACCGAACCCTTTCCGGGTGGGAGGGGCGACTTCGGGACCGCCGCTTTCTGTCCAATTCATAAAGAAGGTGTCATCGGCTGGACCTTTGAAGCCCCAGTTGATCTTGATCTGGCCGTCGGAATTGGACAACGCCCCATACTTGGCGGCGTTTGTTGCAAGTTCGTGCAGCGCCATACCGATCGCTTGGGCGGCGGCCGACGAGAGCGTTGCCGGCTTGCCCTCGAGCAGAACCCGTGTCCCGAACGCGTCGGAGAATCCAGCAAACTGCGCGCGAACAAGTTCAGCCGTGTCTGCGCCGTGCCACTGGCCCCGAACGAGTACGTCCTGGCTCGCGGCAAGCGCGGAGATGCGGTCGGAAAGTCGCGCCATAAACGTTTCGGGATCGCCTGTCTTCAATGTCTGCCGAGCAACGGCTTGCACGACAGTGAGTAAGTTTTTAGAGCGATGGTTCAGCTCCTCCATCAGCAATTGGATGCGCGCTTGCGCATGTTTTTGCTCACTGATGTCGCGGATGATTGAAATTAAATATTGCGGAGCTCCGGTATCGTCGCGCTGAATGGAAGCGGTAATACCCACCCATACGATTGAACCGTCACGACGCATATAGCGTTTATCCAGCGAACAATTATCGATCTTATCGTCGATTAGCTGTTGGATCTGCTCCAGATTATCTTCCAGATCGTCGGGATGGGTTATTTCGGCGAATTTCTTTCCGAGAAGCTCGACGCGTGAATACCCGACGATTTCGCACAGTTTGTCGTTGACCTCCAGCCAGGCGCCATTGAAGGAAACGTGGGCGATGCCGACAGCAGAGTTTTCAAACGTACCGCGAAATCGAGTTTCGCTTTTTCGCAACGAATTCTCTGACCGTCGAATTTGGGTAATATCGCGGGATGAAGCTAACAGCCTGAGAGGTGTACCATCAGCTCCGAAGACGGGGGTTACAACAACATCCCAAATCTTCGGCGTTCCTTTTGCCGTTGGAGCGGCGGCAGTAAAACGGCTTCCCTGTCCCAGCTGCGCTGCCGCTACTGCCTGCCTAATCCTCAACTTTTCGGCGTCAGGCCATAATGCGTCCCATTGTTCGCCGATGAGCAGGTTGCAATCATCGAACTCCAAGATACAAACGCCGTTTTGATTAACGTACTCCAGGCGACCATCGAAACCGATGATTTTAAGGCAGTCGGGGCTAGCTTCGAGAGCGGTTCGGCAAAACAACTCACTCGCCGCAAGGGCGGTTTCAGTCCGCTTTTTCGCCGAGACATCGCGATATATTACCGAGATGGCATTGATACAATTGTTTTTATCCGCGATGGGAGAAACGCTTGCGGAGACATCAATAAGTGTCCCGTCGCGGTGTTTGCGAATTGTCTCGAAGTTCTTGAAGTGTCCACCTCTTACGATCAGGTTCGTCCCTTCAAACTCGATCAATTGTTCGACTGGGAATAGCAACTCTCTGATTGATTCACCGATGGCCTCGCGCGCCAAATAGCCGAACATGGTCTCGGCGCCGGGATTCCAAGTCAAGATCGCTCCATCCAACGAAACGCTAAGTATTGCATCGGTTGACGAGTTGACTATCGCAGCAAGTTCATTTGCTTTGTCGCGACTGAAACGCGCCTCGTTTTCCGAAGCGGTTTGATTGGTACCGCCGGGTGCGTCACCGTCGACCGTAGGTCCGACTGGCTCGCGTTCGATCCCCTCGACATCCACTATAGGTGGCTCCTATCGCATGAGCGGGTTCGAACAGAACGCACGGCATCGAATTCTCACGAGCATCGACGATACCTCGGATCAAGTTTGATGTGGTTAGGGAATACACTTAGCAAGAATGGCTAACATCGCAAGGATTGCATTTTGGCATCGTTACTTGTGCGACAATCGCAACAAGTTTGCGATGACAAGTGTCATGCGTGGGAACTATTGATCGAATGAGCGGCAATGGAGCGATCGATTGGCGACAGGCACGTCTGCGTCGGCACCTCTTGCTGGGGCGGTCTGTTGGCGGCACTTTGCTGGCAGATACATGGGGAGAGCGCACTTTGGGTATAGAAACCGCAATCAACTACGGCGATCTCGAGCGGCTCGCTCGGCAAAGACTGCCGCGGATCATGCACGATTTCATCGAGGGTGGCGTCGATGGTGAGGAAGGGCTGGCGCGCAATCACAGCGCCTTCAGCGACATTCGCTTGGTGCCGAAATACATGGTCGACGTCAACAAGATAGACCCCTCGACGACGCTTTTCGGGCGCAAATACTCACAACCCTACGGCATCGCTCCGACCGGCGCCGCCGGGCTGTTCCGCCATGGCGCGGACATGATGCTGGCACGGGCCGCGCGCGACGCCAACATACCCTTCATCATGTCGGGAGCAGCCACCGCCACCATTGAGGAGATGGCGAAAGTGGCGCCCGATCACGGATGGTACCAAGTCTATCAGGCCAAAGATCGCAGCATTGCCGATGACATGATCCGTCGTGCCGATAAAGCTGGGTGTGCAGCGCTAGTCGTTACAGTTGATGTGCCCGGAATGGCCAAGCGCGAACGCAATATGCGCAACGGATTTTCCAGACCTATCAAGCCGACGCTGTCGTCGAAGGTCGAGGCGCTGCGTCATCCGGCGTGGATGCTCGAATATTTCGCTCACACGCGCCACGAGCAAATCGTACCGAATTGGGTGCCCTATGCGCCGAACGGGGCGACGCCCGATCAGGTGGCCGATTTCTTCTCCTCGCAAGCCCGCGACGCCACCACCTGGGATGATATCGCGCGTATCCGTAAACTGTGGCCGCGTGCCTTGGTAATCAAGGGCATTATGCATCCAGCCGATGCAAAACGCGCGGAAGCAATCGGCGTCGATGGCATCATGGTGTCGAACCACGGCGGCCGCCAACTCGACCGCGCT
>JANLXZ010000253.1:0-48129 GCA_031365375.1 Hyphomicrobiaceae bacterium
CCGATGACCGCGATGAACCCGCATCGCGTGTCAGTAAATGGTTGTACCGGCTCGGGCTTGTTACTCATTAGGTGGTTCCGCCCATACGTTCTGCCGCAATAGAAACGCGGTTGCAGCCGCCTGCTCGGCGATCCGTTTAGAACGGCCATCGCCTTGCGCTGGCTTGAAGCCTGAGATTTTCACCTCTGCCACGAACCTTGGCGCATGATCGGGTCCCTTGCGAGCATATTCGATATACTCAGGTAACGGCAGCCCTTGACCCTGGGCCCACTCCTGCAGAGCCGACTTCGGATCGGCTGAAACATCGGGTAGCGCTTTTAACAAAGGTCCCCAAAGGCGACGAACCATAGCGCGAGCCACATCGAACCCGGCTTCCGTGAAAACAGCACCGAGTACCGCTTCCATGGCATCCGCCAGGATCGTCTCCTTGGTTCGCCCGCCGTGCACGGACTCGCTGTCGCTGAGGATCAATTGCGGCCCCAAACCAACCTGGTTGGCGACCAGCGCGCACGTTCCCCCGCGCACCAATCGATTGAAGCGACGCGCGAGATCCCCCTCGGAAGAGTCGGGGAAGGCCTCACTGACAAGCTCGGCGATGGCAAGCCCCAGCACGCGATCGCCGAGAAACTCCAGCCGCTCGTTATCTGACCGCGGTTGCACCGCGGATCGCGCACTCGAATGCGTCAAGGCAAGTGTAAGAAGGCTCCGGTCTTTGAAGCCATAGCCGATGGATTTCTCGAGGTCAGTGAGTTTGCCCGGTCGCACCAGCGCCATCACATTAGCGAACAAGGGAGAAAAATCTCGACCAGCGAACATCGGATGGCCAAGTCCACGGTGCCAAAATTCGGAACGCCTGCGGTTCGTCGAAGGCACCCGAGAAGAAGATGATTTCGGCACGCCCGACGAGATTTTCAAACGGTACGAAGCCAACGCCCCGAGGCAGGCCGAAGCGGCTATCTGAGGAATTATCGCGATTGTCGCCCATCATGAAGTAGTGCCCCAGTGGCACCTTGAACACGGTAGTGTCGTCGGCGGGACCGTTTTCTTCCGCATCGAGCACTCGGTACTTGACGCCTTCTGGTAATGTCTCTTCATAAACGGGTATTCCGCCTTGACGACGACCATCCTCGTAGGTGCTGAACGAGCCGATCCGACGCTTCGGCACTGCTTTACCGTTGATGTACAGAACGCCCTTCTGCATCTGGATTTCGTCGCCGGGCATGCCGACCAAGCGCTTGATGTAATCCGTCGAATTGTCTTTCGGCCATTTGAAGACGACGACGTCTCCGCGCTTTGGCTGGCTCGCAAAAACGCGCCCGTCGAACATCTTGTTGGCGAGGATAGAGCCTCCGAAGGGGAACGAATGGCGGCTATATCCATAAGAAAGTTTTGATACAAAAAGGTAGTCGCCGACCAGCAGTGTCTCCTTCATCGAACCGGATGGGATGTTGAACGGTTGATACAAAAAGATCCTGACTAAAATCGCGAGTGCAAGCGCCTGGATGACGATCTTGGCGGTTTCGCGCCAGCCGCTGTCGTGCTGATCATGTGACTGCATATCGGTCTCAGACTTGAGGCTCATCTATGAAAGCTCCCCGCGCGCCCCGCCGAAGTGCGCCGCAATGGTTTCCCGCGTATAGACCTTAAACGGTCGCTGCGCAAAGGCGGATTGATGGTTACTTAGCGATGTGACGCTATCGCCTGATCGTGCTGGATCAAGCGTCAATCGATGTACTTTACCTGGTCCGATTTAAGTAAGGCGGCCATATTAGCCAAACACGTCAGTCCACCGGCAATTTTCGCCTGAACTTCGGTCTCGGCCGCACGGATTGCGTCGAGCCGGCTTAAAACTTGATCGAGGGTGGCAGCTGGAATGACGACCACCCCATCGCGATCGCCGACGATTACATCGCCCGGCGATATCGCAATACCGCCCGCCACAACCGGGAACCCAACCCGCCCCGGACCGCTGCGCACGCAAGAATTCGGGGTAATGCCACGGGCGAAGGTCGGCATTCCGATGCCCAGCATCCCTTCGAGATCGCGCGCCATACCGTCGATCACGATACCGGTAAAACCGGCATTGCGTGCGAGCCAGCAGACATTGTCGCCAACGACGGCGGTGCCGGAAAAAGCATCCGCCGCAGCGATCAGACAATCGCCGGGGCGACCGACTGCAATCGCGGCCAGGATGGCGAGGTTGTCTGATGGACCCGTCTCGGCTGTGATTGCCAGGCCGACGAAATGCGCACGATTTGGATCTATCGGTTTGATAGCCGCATCCATGGCGCCACGCCCGTCCATGGCGTCAATGACATGACCAGTCTGTGCGCCGGCAAGTTTTTTCAACTTATCGGCCGAATGGCGTTGCCAATTTTTCTTGATGGCAAGGAGCGGTGGGTTGTCCAACATAAGTCGATCTCCGAGGGCTTCAATCAGTAATATGTTACACCAAAACACTAGCAAGACCCGCTGCCTGCAGCTTAAGTGAGAGCTGACATGCAAATCTACCTCCCCATTGCAGAAATGCCGATCAACGTCGTGATGCTCCTGGGCATGGGGCTAGCCGTTGGCGTACTATCGGGATTATTCGGCATCGGCGGCGGTTTCATCGTAACCCCCTTGCTGATATTTCTCGGCGTACCCGCACCAATTGCGGTTGGCACGGGGGCAGCGCAAGTTGCCGCTTCATCCGTGTCCGGCACAGTCACGAATTGGACCCGCCAGGCGATCGACTTCAAGATGGTCGCGATCCTGCTGGGTGGCGGTTTTGTGGGGTCGACGCTCGGCGTCTTCATGCAGCGCTGGCTCAAGGCGATTGGTCAGCTCGAGTTATTTATCTCAGCTGTGTACGTGATCTTGCTCGGCACGATCGGCGCTTTGATGCTGATCGAGAGTATCGAAGCCATTCGGAAAAAGAAGCTCGCGAAGGCGACCGGCAGCTCCAGCCGAACCAATCATCACAATTGGATCCAGGGCTTGCCGTTCAAGACCCGTTTTCCAGCGTCGAAGCTTTACATCAGCACGCTGCCGCCCTTGGCAATCGGCGCCGCCGTCGGTTGGCTGACGGCGATCATGGGCGTCGGTGGTGGGTTTCTACTGGTGCCCGCATTGATCTATCTACTGAGAATGCCAACCCGGATCGTGATCGGGACCAGCGTCTGCCAAATCATGTTCGTGACCGCCTACACGACAGTCATGCAGTCCTGGCAGAACCATTCGGTCGATCTGCTGCTAGGGCTGCCACTGATGATCGGTGGCGTGATCGGTGCTCAATATGGAGTACGCCTGGGGCAAAAGATGCAAGCTGAGCAGTTGCGCGTATTCCTGGCGCTGCTGGTACTCAGTGTCGCCCTGCGAATGATGGTCGATCTTGCCCTGCCGCCGAAGGAGATTTACTCCATCGACGCCAGGCGTAAGTAGCGAGAAGAATGATCAGGCCGCCTTATCGAATGCCAGTTTGAAGCCGTGCAGATCGGCAAGGGTCTGGATCGCCTGCTTTGCCTCGGCCTCTGGCATGGCGGTGAATGGCGGACGTAGTTCGGCCCAGCCCGGATCGCCCCGATAATGCGCGATGGTTGCCTTGAGCAACGGGATCACCGGATAATTTTGGAATGTCTTACGCAGCGCCGAGATATCGGCCTGCATACGGTCCGCGTCCGGCCCTTGCCAGTTGTCGTAAAGCTTGCGCATCGCGGCGGCACCAATGTTTGCCGTCGCCGAAATGCAACCGACCGCACCCGCGCGGAGCCCGTCGAGCAGGAATAGCTCGGCACCCGGGAACAGTTCGAAATCGGGAAACTGCTCCAATATGGCTTTCATGTTGTTCCAATCACCGGAACTGTCTTTCAGACCAACGACGGTCTGCGGGAATTCCTTACGCAACCGCGCGATCAACGACAACGGAATGCCAACCTGAGCAACCGGCGGAATATGGTACAGGTAAACCTTGAGGCGATCGTCGCCGACCTCGTCGATCACATCCGCATAGAAACGAAATAACCCTTCTTCGCTGGGGTTCTTGTAATAAAAGGGCGGCAGCATCAATACGCCACCGCAGCCAGCGTCGACGGCGTGCTGTGTCAAAATTGCGGCATCGGTGATCGAGCACGCGCCGGTGCCCGGCATCAGCTTCGAAGGATCGATGCCAGCGTCGACAAGATCCTCCAGCAGCTCCATCCGCTCATCCAGACCCAGCGAATTAGCCTCACTGGTGGTGCCGAACGGGGCAAGTGCCGTGCAGCCATTCTCCATCAACCATTCGGCGTGATCGATGAAACGATCCGGATCAGGCGATCCGTCCTCGCCGAATGGTGTCAATACGGGCGCGATCACGCCTGAAAAATTTGGCTTCGAAGCCATGGCGTCTGTTCCTTGTTCTGAGTGTTTTGGTTGAGTTCCGGCTTGCTCGCCAAGTTCGAGCAAGCCGTCACGGCATCGGAATTTCTGGTTGTTTGATCGGGATGTGATAACCCTTTTGCACAGCTGGGCGCGCTGCAATATCGCGATACCAGCGCAACACGTTGGGAAAATCCTTGAGATCGATCGTCTGCCACTCGAAGCGCGACGCCCACGGCCAAATCGATATATCCGCAATTGAGTATTCACCCGCCACGTAGGGCGCCTCGGCAAGGCGACGGTCAAGCACACCGTACAGGCGCTTGGCTTCCGAAAGATAGCGTTCCTCTGCGTATGGAGCCTTGCCTTTATTGTATTTCACAAAGTGATGAACCTGGCCGAGCATCGGCCCGAAGCCTCCCATCTGCCACATCAGCCATTCGATTGTGCGCCAATGCGCATCACCTTCCGGTGCCCAAAATTTTCCAGTTTTCTGCGCGAGGTACATCAAAATTGCACCCGATTCGAAGACCGACTGTCCGGTGTCGTTATCGAGAATCGCAGGGATGCGATTGTTTGGGCTGATCTTTAAGAATGCGGGGCCAAATTGCTCGTTCTTATTGATGTCGATCGGATGCGCGCGGTAGGGTAGACCCGTTTCCTCGAGCATGATCGAGACTTTGCGCCCATTGGGCGTCGACCAAGTGTAGAGATCGATCATGGCAACACTCCTGAAGGCCTGCTCGAATGAGACGCTGGGCGTCGTTTGTGCGGATTGCGCGCTTTTTATGGATCGGTCGGCGCTGCATTGCGCTCAGAAGTTAGCCGTCGCCGCCCACAAGAGCAATGCCGTGACGCAAGCAAATCGCGCTTCTGAACTGCCAACTGGATGCCGAAAGGATTAGAACTCTTTCAATGCGCACTTTGACGCTGATGCGACATGCAAAATCCGATTGGACAGCGTCAGTTCCAGGCGACGCAGCGGTCGCCGACAAGGCTCGACCGCTGTCGCGCCGCGGAAAGCGGGACGCACCGATGATGGCTGCGTGGATGACAGCTCGTGACCTCGACCCCGAGCTGATCATTTGCTCGACCGCCGTCCGAACACGCCAAACGCTTGGTTTACTGCAAAAAACCGTTGACCCGGAAAGACAGATTATCCAACTGCGAGACGATTTGTATTTGGCCGATGCCGACGATCTTGTCGAAATCATCCGCTCCGTTTCACGCAAAGTTCGCCACGTGATGGTACTCGGACACGACCCTGGTCTGCACGACACGGCGCTTTTATTGATCGGCGCGGGTGAAGCTCAACTCCGGCACGCGCTCACTTTGAAATTTCCGACGGCCGGCGTAGCCGTGATCGACTTCGATCTCGATCGATGGAGCAACCTCAGTCCAGGCACCGGAACTCTGCGGCATTTTATGGCGCCGAAACGGCTGCCGCAGGATTAGTGTATCCGATCGCCTTCTTGACAGTGGCAACTCATGTCTCAATTCTCGGAAGATGGAACTGGATACAAGACCTACCGGCACGGCACCCATCGAGCCGTGGCGCCCGAGCAAACGATCGCTCGCGTGCGGCCGCTGATGGGCGCCTTCGGGATTACCCGCATCGCCAACCTGACGGGTCTTGATCGCACGGGCATTCCTGTTGTCATGGTGTGTCGGCCGAATGCTCGATCGAGTGCGGTATTCCATGGCAAAGGCATCGATATTGCGGCAGCTCAGGCCTCGGGCATCATGGAAGCGATCGAGACGTGGCATGCCGAACACGTCTCGCTGCCGCTTCGCTTCGGCAGCACCGCCGACCTTACCGTCTCACTCGGCCTCGCCGACATCGACCGGCTGCCGCGCCTTCCAGAGAGCCGATTTGATGGCAATCTGCCGATGCTCTGGTTCGAGGGCCGTGACCTCATCGGGGGGCAGCCGAGGTGGGTGCCGTTCGAGACGGTGCACGCCAACTCGGCGATCCCCGGCCCGCCGGCGAGCGGCGGCTTTTCGGCGAGTACCAACGGGCTGGCTTCTGGCAACCAATACCTCGAAGCCGTAAGCCACGCGCTGTGCGAGGTGATCGAACGCGACGCGACCAGCCTGTGGCATCGTATGCACCCAGCGCTCCAGGACAGAGCCCGCCTCGATCTTGCGACAGTGGACGACGCGAGCTGCCGCAACGTACTCGAACGGCTCGGGGCTGCCGAGATTGACGTTGCCATTTGGGACACGACCAGCGACGTCGGAGTGCCGGCGTTCCAATGTCTGTTACTGGATCGCACCGGTCAGAACGACCACATTGGGTCCGGCGCCGGCTGTCATCCAACGCGCGCGGTCGCGTTGTTACGTGCACTTACCGAGGGCGCGCAAGTCCGCACAACGTACGTCGCCGGCTCGCGCGAAGACATCCTGCACACCGACTATCTGCCAGCGACGCTCGACGAGCGTAGCCGACGCACCCGTGCCCTAATGCAACCGGTTGCCAGCATGCGAGATTTTGGTACGGCCGGCCAATTCGAGTTCGAAACCTTTGACAGCGAGGTGGCCTGGCTGCTGAGGGGTTTGGCGAATGTCGGTATCGAGCAGGCCATTGCAGTCGATTTGTCGCGGCCCGAATTTGGCATCCCCGTGGTCCGGGTCGTGGTCCCCGGGCTAGAAGGCTCCGACCATCACGCTGGCTACACGCCTGGCGCAAGGGCGCGCGCAATCGCGGAGCGGCGGCCATGAGCGCTTGCATATTTGTCGGACCAACCCTGCGGCACCAGGATGTAGCAGCAGTCCTCGAGGATGCAGTATGCCTGCCACCTGCTGCCCAAGGCGATGTGTACAGGGCTGCACGGTGTCACAGGCCGCGCGCGATTGGCATTGTCGACGGCTATTTCTGCGGCGCGCCCTCTGTCTGGCACAAGGAGATCCTTTGGGCGTTGTCGCAGGGCGTCCACGTGTTCGGCGGCGCTAGTATGGGGGCGCTGCGGGCAGCCGAGTTGCATACGTTAGGTATGCGGGGCGTCGGGTGGATCTTCGAAGCCTTCCGCGATAGCGATCTAGAGGACGATGATGAAGTCGCCGTCGTGCACGGCCCGGCCGAGATGGGCTTCCTTGCTGCATCCGAGCCGATGGTCAACATTCGCTCGACACTGGAACGGGCGCAGGCGGCCGGCGTGCTGAGCGCGGCATCCCGCTTTTCGCTCGAAGCATTCGGGAAGTCCTTGTTCTACCCACACCGGTGCTGGCCCACAATTCTTGACAGCGCACCTGTGTGTGGAATTTCCGAGAGCGAGATCGCGGCATTGCGCGACTGGCTCCCGCATCAGCGAATCGACCAAAAACGCGAAGACGGCCTCGCAATGTTGTGTGCGATGAGGGAAACACTGAGCCGACCCGAATCCTTTCAGCCGGCGTTCCGGTTCGAGCGGACCTATCATTTCGAAGACATGGTGGCTAGACAGGATGCTCAAATTGCCGCCGACGGTGGCCATCACTCGCTGACGGAAAAACTTGTCCTCGACGAGCTTCGGCTCGAAGGCCCAAACGTTTATGGGCCGATAAGGGAACGAGCAACAATGCGCCTGCTAGCGACGAGGCAAAACCGGCGCGCGCCGGTTTCAGTATCGAACGAGATGTTTCGCACGCAGTTGGCCAAGACGCGCGAGGCTCTCGGTCTCTTTACGCGAACCGAACTCGACACGCGGCTCGTCAGTGACGACCTCGACGAGCGATCGCTGCTGAATCTGGTCGAAGATGAAGCTCGATCAAATGCGGTTGTCGCGCACGCCCGCCCGTTGCTTAACCAATGCTTGCTTGACGAGTTACGCCTGGCGGACAGTTATTCGCGCTTTGCCGAGAGAACCCACCTAAAACGGAAAACCCTCGTTGTCCGCTCGATATGGCTGCGGCAGATGCGAAGTCCGCACTCAACGTTGGGACTTCAATTTGAAGGCTGCATTAAAGATGGGTTTACGATCCGGACGAGGATCCAGTCGCGACTTTCTCAACAAAAAAAGGCGGCAGCGCTGGAAGTTCTGGTAAACTGACAACGGTCAAAGTTGGCATAAGATGTTCATGACCTTGCCTATCCATTTCCGTCCGCCACTTTCCGCAATTCTACAGGAGCGGTCGAACCGCAAGCTTATCGACGGCGGCTGGGTAATGACAGAAAGTGGCCCGTCGCGCAAACGAGAAAGAACGAGGTCCTGCTGCGGAGGTGAAATGTCGCGGCGCATGCTGAAGCAATCTTCATTTCAACATGCGTGTTGCGCAACGGCGCTGAGTCAGCTTGTGGTCATGTTCGCCGACATGGTCGACTATAGTCGGCGACTCGAGGCGGACGAGGTAACCAACTCCGCGCAAGTTACCCGCTCGATCGATTTGTTCACATCGCTCATCGCCAACTATGGCGGCCATGTTGCCAACGTTGCGGGTGACGGCATACTCGCACTGTAAACGTGGCCGCACGTTTGCAGGTTCTGGCCAAGCCCGGTGAAATCCTAGTCAGCGAGCGTGTTCGACTGTCCGTCGTCGCTCATCCGCTAATAACCTTCAGGTCGCTCGGTCGTCCTGCCCTCAAGAACGTCATGGAGCCGATCGAGGTATTCTCGGTCGATCAATCCGGGGCCCAAACCGAGCGGCCAATCGTAATCCTGCGCAATGCGCCACCGCCGGCGCCCGAGCCCGCGCGGCAGCCCTCGGTCGCAGTGCTGGCATTGAGTAACCTGTCGGGCGATCCCTCAAACGACCACCTTTGCGAAGGCATTGTCGAGGATGTGATCGCAAATCTGAGCCGCTTCCGCAACCTGCTGGTCGTCGCCCGCCACTCGGCGTTCCTGTTCAGTCTCAAGACGCTTTCCGCACGCGAGATCGGGGCGCGCCTCGGTGTGCGTTACCTTCTGGGTGGTAGCATGCGCCGTGCCGGCAAGCGCCTGCGCATTGCAGTCGAACTGACGGATGCAGAATTGGAGGGCGTTCTATGGTCTGATCGTTTCGAAGTTGGGATTGATGAGCTCTTCGAGGTGCAAGACGAGATCGCTGGCGCGGTCGCCTCGCGACTAGCCGTCCAGATCGACTTTGCCCAGCAGAAGCAGGAGTCGCAGTATCCGCGCGACATGCGTGCCTATGGTCTCGTGCTGCGCGGCCAGCAGTTGCTCCTGCGGTTCTCCAAAGAGGCCAATACCCACGCGCGTCTGCTGTTCGACGAGGCGATCGAGAACGCACCGAACTATGGGCGCGCCTATAGCGGTCTGTCACGAACGCACAATCTCGACTGGCGCTATTCATGGTCCTCCGCGCCGGATGCATCGCTGGAGACCGCGGTCGATCTTGCGCGCAAAGCCATTTTACACGACCAGCTCGATGCCCGCGGCTTTGCCGAGCTCGGCTTTGCCAAGCTCTACCAGAAGCGCCATGATGAATCTTTGGCCGAGTATAAGCGCGCAGTAGCACTCAATCCGAATGATGCAGACATCCTGGCCGAACATGCCGATTCGCTCGTCTATGCCGGACAACCTAGGCAAGCAATCGATCTTCTTGATAGGGCGATGCGGCTCAATCCATACTATCCCGACTGGTATTTGTGGTATCTCGCGGATGCTCACAATGCGATGGGAAGTTCAGCCGACGTAATCGATGCGGTGCATCGTATGCAAAACCCCGACGAAGGCCGGCGGTTGCTCGCAGCGAACTTCGCTCACCTCGGCCTCATGGATCAGGCCCACGCAGCAGCTCGGGAAGTCATGCGGCTTCACCCGGGGTTCACGATCAGCCGCTGGCGCCACCGGCCTCCCTACCGCAACAGCGCCATCCTCGAGCGATATGTCGAAGGCCTACGAAAGGCCGGTTTGCCCGATTGAAGCCGCCACCAGCGCAGCACATCGCCGTGCTGCAGGACCGAAAGTTCTTCATCGCGATTTGCCCAATAGTGCGCCCAATATACGCGATGCTTGATTGTTGCCGATGTTGTAATGTCTATATAGTCCAGAGCCGTTATCCATTCCGGGCGAATGGATGCCTCAAGCAAAAGCAGGTATAAATGCGGGTATCGAGCCACCCAATTAACAACTCGCGTGGAAAAACTTCTGAAATACAGGATGTTAAAATACCATGATCCTGCTCATCGATAACTACGACAGCTTTACCTACAATCTCGTCCACTACCTGGGTGAGCTCGGCGGAGTATGCGAGGTGCATCGCAACGACGAGATCACGGTCGAAGCCGCACTCAAGCTGAAGCCACAGGCGATTGTTTTATCGCCGGGACCCTGCACACCCAACGAAGCTGGCATTTGCCTCGACCTAATCCGCGCTGCGGGCGCGTCGATCCCCATCCTTGGCGTATGCCTTGGGCACCAGTCGATTGGCCAAGTTTACGGCGGCAAGGTGATCCGTGCCGGCCTTCCTATGCACGGCAAAATATCGAGCATCAAGCATGGCAATCAGGGCCTGTTCGCCGGCTTGCCCGGCAAAATTGATGTCACGCGCTATCACTCATTGATCATCGAGCGGGCAACGCTGCCAGCCGACCTTAAAGTGACTGCCGAAACAAGCGATGGCATTATCATGGGTCTACAGCACAAGACGCACCCGGTGCATGGCGTCCAGTTTCATCCCGAGAGCATCGCCTCCGAGCACGGTCACGATCTGCTGGCCAATTTCCTGAAACTCGCCGGCTTTTCACCAAAACGACGTAACGCACCGAAAGCTGCCTGACCGATGCCGGCACAAAAACTGAAATTTCTCATCCAAAAAGTTTCGACGGGCGCAACGCTGACCACGGCCGAGATGCGCACCGCGCTCGAAATCATGACCGACGGCCACGCGACGCCAGCGCAAATGGGTGCATGCCTGATGGCGTTGCGCGTCCGGGGCGAAACCGTCGAAGAAATCACCGGTGCCGCTCAGATGGCCCGAGCCCGTATGAAACACGTGACTGCGCCCAAGGGTGCGGTGGACATCGTGGGCACCGGGGGTGATGGCCACGGCACTTACAACGTGTCGACGTGCGCAGCGCTCGTTGCGGCCGGAGCAGGTCTGAAGGTTGCCAAGCACGGCAACCGCGCGGCGTCCTCATTATCGGGAGCGTCAGATGTGTTGGCGGCCCTCGGCGTCAAGCTCGACACCACCCCAGAGGTGATCACCAAGGCGATAGACGAAGCCAACGTCGGCTTCATGTGGGCGCAGATGCACCATCCAGCGTTCAAGTATTGGGCGCAGGTGCGCGGTGATCTGGGCATCCGCACTTTGTTCAACCTGCTCGGGCCGATCTCCAATCCGGCCAGCGTGACGCGGCAAGTCGTCGGCGTGTTTTCGAAAGAATGGGTCGAGCCGATCGCGAAAGTGCTGCTGAATTTGGGCGCAGAGCACGTATGGGTCGTACACGGCCATGATGGCCTGGACGAGCTGACCACCACCGGCTCGACCGACGTCGCCGAGGTCAAGGACGGCCAGATCCGCACGTTCGAGGTGACGCCGGCCGATGCCGGCCTGCAACCGGCCAAACTTTCGGATCTCAAAGGCGGAGACGCGAACACGAACGCGGCAGCAATCCGCGACGTACTGGCGGGCAAACCTGGCCCGTTCCGCGACATTGTGCTGCTGAATGCGGCCGCGGCGTTGATCGTCGGCGGCAAAGTGCAAACGCTGACGGAAGGCGTCGCACTGGCATCGCGATCCATCGACAGTGGTGCAGCAGGACGCGCGCTCGAGAAACTGATTGCCGTGAGTAACGCTACGTGATGGTACCGACAAAAACTTTCAAGCCGCTGGAAGGCCTCCTTGTCGTCTCGCTCGAACAGGCGGTTGCAGCGCCGATGGCTAGCCGGCGCTTGGCCGATGCTGGTGCTCGCGTCATCAAGCTGGAACGCCCCGAAGGTGATTTCGCGCGCGGTTACGATCGCGTTGCACACGGCCAGAGCTCCTATTTCGTCTGGCTCAACCGGGGTAAGGAAAGTGTGCGGGTCGACATGACCAAGCCCGATGACCTCGCGCTGTTCGACGCGCTGCTCGCAAAAGCCGATGTCTTCATACAGAACCTGAAACCAGGTTCGTTGGCGCGCCTCGGCTATCCATTCGACGCCTTGCGCAAGCGCTTCCCGCGGTTGATCATCTGCTCGATCTCGGGCTACGGCGAGACCGGTCCGAACGCAACGCGCAAGGCGTATGATCTCCTGATCCAGACTGAGGCCGGCTTGGCGTCAGTGACCGGCGGTCCGGAAGCGCCGGGCCGGGTCGGCGTATCGATCGTCGATCTGTCGACGGGCATGAACGCCTACGAAGCGATCCTCGAAGCGCTGATCGGGCGCGGTCGCACTGGCGAGGGATGCGACATCCGCGTCTCGATGTTCGACACTGTCGCCGAATGGATGGCGGTGCCGATGTTGCATGCGGAAGCCGGCTCGCCGCCGAAGCGGATTGGCCTGGCCCATCCTTCACTATCGCCCTACGGCGTGTTCGAGACCAAGGATGGCGCGCAGATATTGATCAGCATCCAGAACGATCGCGAGTGGCTCGCCTTCGCGCGCGATGTCCTCAAGCAACCCGATCTTGCCCGCGACGAACGATTTGCAACCACCGTCGCGCGCCTTTCCAATCGGGGCGAAACGGATGCCATCGTCGCAGCTTGCTTCGCAGCGCTGACGGCTACCGACATGATCCGGCTGCTGAATAGCGCGGATGTCGCTTATGGACAAGTCAGCGACCTCGATACACTCTTGCTCCACTCAAATCTCCGTCGCATCAGCGTTGCCACGCCGGCCGGCGAAGTGAGACTGCCAGCGCCTGCGGCCCAAGTGCAGGGCGTTACTCAAACTTTCAACGGCATACCGGCACTTGGTGCCAACGATGTGTCGGTCCGGGCCGAGTTTCTCAGGTAACGACGGTCGTGCCTGCTTGCGTTTCGCGTTGGATCGCCGGATGCTGCAGCGGGCCTTCCCCGCTTCGCAATTGAAGCCATTGGATGAGATCTATGAGAACCGACACGCCACACGCCATTCTGCTCAAAGACTATAAGCCGCCGGCATTTTTAATCGATACCGTCAATCTGGATGTCAGCCTCGAGCCGAACACAACCCGTGTTCGATCCAAACTGAAGATGCGCCGCAATCCCGCGGTCGCGGGCGGTGGTGCGCTACAGCTCGATGGCGAGGGCATGCATCTCGAGCAGATCAAGCTCGACGGCCGCGTGCTTTCTGTCGCCGACTACACGATCACCGATACCGCACTGACCATCTCGCATGTGCCCGAAAAACCATTTGCTCTCGAGATTACGACCGTCATCGATCCGGAAGCCAACAAGGCGCTGCAAGGCCTTTACAGATCCAAAGGCATTTATTGTACGCAATGCGAGGCGCAAGGCTTCCGGCGGATCACTTATTTTCTGGATCGACCGGACGTTCTCGCCCGATATACGACGCGTATCGAAGCGGACATGAACGATGCCTCGGTGTTGCTTGGCAATGGTAATCCCACCGAGCGCGGAACGCTTGATCGTGGTCGCCGGCACTACGCTGTCTGGAAAGACCCGCATCCCAAGCCCTGCTATCTCTTCGCACTGGTCGGCGGCAATTTAAAATCCGTCGCATCATCCTTTCGCACGAAATCGGGCCGGGCCGTCGATCTGACGATCTATGTCGAACCGGGCAAGGAAGGGCGTTGCGCCTGGGCCATGGATAGCCTCAAACGCTCGATGGCGTGGGACGAACGCCGATTCGGCCGCGAGTACGATCTCGACGTGTTCAATATCGTTGCCGTGTCGGACTTCAACATGGGCGCGATGGAGAACAAGGGGCTCAACATCTTCAACGACCGTCTTGTTCTCGCCACTCCCGAGACCGCGACTGACGCTGCCTACGAGGCGATTGAGGCGGTGATCGCGCACGAGTATTTCCACAATTGGACCGGTAATCGCATCACCTGCCGGGATTGGTTTCAGCTCTGCCTCAAGGAAGGCTTGACAGTCTTCCGCGACCAAGAATTTTCATCCGACGAGCGTAGTCGCACGGCTCAACGCATCCAGGATGTGCGACAACTCAAGGCGCGCCAGTTCCCGGAGGATGCTGGACCATTGGCCCACCCGGT
Source organism: Hyphomicrobiaceae bacterium (assembly GCA_031365375.1). Lineage (GTDB taxonomy): Bacteria > Pseudomonadota > Alphaproteobacteria > Rhizobiales > Hyphomicrobiaceae > JAKFWF01. The sequence continues at coordinate 14,401 of JANLXZ010000253.1, forward strand.
TCGCCCCGAGAGCTATATCGAGATCAATAATTTCTACACGCCGACCGTCTACGAAAAGGGGGCCGAACTCTGCCGCATGTTGCAGACCATTCTTGGCACGACCGGTTTCGCGCGCGGCCTCGACTTGTATTTCAAACGGCACGACGGCGACGCTGCGACCGTCGAGGACTTTCTGGCCTGTTTGAGCGACGCCACTGGTGTCGATCTAGCGCAGTTCAAACTCTGGTATTCTCAGCCTGGCACACCGGAACTGGTGGCGAATTTTAGCTATGATGCCACGCGCAAGCGTGCCGAGTTGACGCTCGAACAAGTCATGCGGACGAGCCTAGCGGACAACAAGAAAAAGCCATTCCATATTCCAGTTATCTTAGGGCTGCTCGGACCCGACGGGCAAGATTTGCCGCTTGTCTTAGAGACCGGCGACGCCGTTGCGGATGGGCTGATCCACCTCACGAAACGAAGCCAAACGTGGCGGTTCAAGGATCTACCCTCGCGGCCGGTGTTGTCATTATTGCGGGGCTTTTCCGCGCCCGTGAACCTGACCATCAACCGATCCGACGATGATCTGGCGTTTTTGATGGCGCATGACCGGGACCTCTACAATCGTTGGCAAGCGGGCCAAGACTATGCACTGCGCGTCCTGCTCGCGGCGGTCGAAGTCATGAAGTCGGGCAATCGACCGGCGAAGCCAGAAAAACTGATCGCAGCCTTGCAAAAAACGGTCGCCGACGACATGATCGAGCCCGCCTTAAAGGCGCAGATGCTGACGTTGCCCGGTGAGGCCGAAGTTGCCCGTGCCATGGCCCGGGACATTGATCCGGCGGCGATCCATCTCGCCTGTCGTGGCTTGCGCCGTCAGGTGGGCACCGCGCTCGCCATCCCATTGGCTGAGACGTACAAGCAGATTGAAATCAAGGAACCCTATTCCCCCGATGCAGAGAATGCCGGCAAGCGATCGTTGCGCAATACGGCACTCTCGTTGTTGACCGCGCGTGGCCGGGCGGAAGATGTGGCCCGGGCGGCCAAGCATTTTTCATCCGCACGCAATGCCACGGACGAAATAGATGCGCTCGGAATTCTCTCAAACGTGCGCGGACCTGAACGCTCAAAGGCGCTGGACCGGTTCCATGACAAATGGTCGAACGATCACCTGGTGATCGACAACTGGTTCGCCTATCAGGCGTCTTCCTCGTTGCCCTCGTGCCTTTCGACCGTCAAACGATTGACGCAACATCCGTTATTTCAAGCGAAAAACCCCAACAAATTACGCGGTCTAATTGGTGTATTCGCGGCCAATCCGGTCAATTTCAATCGTCCGGACGGCCTTGGCTACGAGTTCGTTGCCGACAAAGTATTGGAAATCGATGGATTCAATCCTCAAGTTGCATCGCGAATTCTGACATCCTTTCGAAGTTGGCGCAGTCTTGAGCCTGGGCGTCGCAAGCTCGCCCGCCGCGCACTCAACCGCATCGCGAAGTCGAAGAAACTTTCGCGCGACGTAAGCGAAATCGTTATGCGCATGCTGGACGCCTGACGCCGGTATGAGCGTAAATCCGCACACAAATGATCACAGCTCCGGCAATTAGGATGTGGAGCATTTAAACTCTCTCGACACCCGAATCGAATTCTAGTGAAATGGGATCCAGCGATTCGACTGAGTAGCGTCGGTCGCGGGGCAAAGGGCACTTTCGAAAATTTGGGCAGGAGATGAGGATGGCGTGGACCACGTCCGCCGCTAGCGGGAAAGCCTTGGCTAAACGCCAATGGTTGACGCTGCGATCAAGTCTGCTGATGGCGCATCTCGCATTCCTTGCCCTGCTTTGGCACGACCGATCCGACGCGGCACTGACCACACCGGTGAACAGCGCTGCAGTTGACAATCCCGCGCTTGCGTCGAACCCGGCGGCGCTCGCGGTTGCAAGTGGAATTCTGTTGGCGCTAGCTCTGATGACGCGTTCATTACCGATGCCGAAGCTGTCGATGTTCTCGTGGCCCACGGCAAAATTTCTTCAAGCCCCGATCGTTGGCCGCACGATGCCCTCGACCGCGACGCAACGCATTGCCCAACCAGCCTGCTTCGTCGCGCATAGCATCCTCCCCGATGAAGCCTACGTGGGACTGATATCCCGCTTGCATCATGATTTGCGTACGCCACTAAATGCGATGATGGGCTTCGCCGACATGATGAACGCTGAAACGTTCGGCCCGCTCGGGGATGAGCGCTACCGTGCCTACGCGGCCCATATGCAGACCTGTGGCCGGGTGTTGCTCGAGGCAACAGAAACGACACTGGCGATGGCGGCCCTTCTGGCCCGCCCCAATCACCACGATACGACGACACGCACGCTTAGAGACTTGGTTTCGCAAGCCTGGAGCGAAACGGTGCACGGGCGGCCGAACGACGCCTGCCGCCTGACGACTTATCTGCCGGAGAGCTTCACCATAAAAGGGGATATTCCATCGATCAAGCAGGGCATCGTCGCTCTGCTCGGTGCAGCGATCACACGGGCGGGCTCACGAGGGCCAATCACCATAACCGCCAACAGCGACCACGACCGAATCGACGCATCGATTTCGGTTCAAGCCTCGCCTGATTCAGGCGCCCCCAGCAACGGCTGCCGGCCCGCGACAAGTGCATGCCCCGCAATCGAAGCATTAAAGACCACCGTATCGCGCACTCTGTTTGGCCTCCAGGGCATTCCCCTCGTCGAGGCGATCGACGCGTCCGGCAGGTGGACGGCGTCCTTGTCATTTGAAGCAGCCGCTCAATCCGATATGTTCGACGAAAGCGCGCTGAGCGGTTACGGCAAAAGCGACGCAAACCACACCGTCGCTTACTCGGCAGGTTTTTTCGCCGGCGGCTCCTTGTCGGAATCGCGATCAATTTGACCGGGCTGTCCGGCGGGGCGACGCAACTCCCGCCATTTGATGAATCCAGCTCGCTCATCGGCTGTCATGCGGTCGGCGAAATCTGCCGCCAACTGCACAATCGTCTGACGCAGTTTTAGCTCCGCTGATTGAACACGTGCTTCGGCTGCCAAAAACGCATCCCGGCTGAACGGCTCTTGACCGAAGGCCAGTGCCGCCTCGCGGCGAGCAGCGCGAAGATCCTTGCGGAGTGGCCGCACCGACAACATGGGGCGCTCGTTCGGCAACGCCTGCCGGACCGCTTTCCGGCGATCATCCGGTAGCGTCGCCGTGTAGGCCATTAGATTGCCGATCAAGCCGCCACCGCCGCCAGCCGCTATATATCTCGACGGCCAAACCGACCGCGCAACGACACCAACGACAAACAAATTTATCGCAAGCGAAGCGATCAACGCGATCCATACCCATCGAGGCAATCGACCGGCAGGTGCAGGTGCTGAAACCGGGCTGCTCATAATACGTCCTCGTCCTGAAGACCACCATCTTCAAAAGCGGAAAGCTCTAGTGGATCACCAAAATTGCCTAGCCCGACGACGTCGGCGACGTCGTGAAATGCTGGAAACGTCGAGACGATAGGGCCAATGAAAATCCCAAGGAGCAGCGATGCCGTCAGGAGAGCGCTGGCAACCCACCCCGCTCGCGGCAATCGCGGCACGTGGGCATGAGCGACCAAAGAGGGGCGAACATTTTGCCGCCCGAAGTGGCTCGCCTTTGGCTGCGCACTTTGGCACGACGTTTGGACGATCCGGTTCGCCAGATTGGCGATCCTGACCGCATCGCCCGGCACCGGTGCGTCAAGCAATTGGTCGAGCGCACCGGCTTGCGCCAACTGGCGACGGGCATCTAAACCCGCTTGCGTGCTGGACTTCAAAAGCGCTTCAGCCGGCCCGCGTCGCTCGATCGGCCATCGCGCAGGATTACTGCCATAGGTATCGACCAGCCGCTCGAAAGCGGTAACATTGCCCGCACCGGCTTCTTCGTTGTCATCTCGGTTCATCGACATAGACGTACAGCCTTCAGTGTTTCAATCTTCCAGTAATTGCCGCCAGTCAGCCTGCAATTCCAGTTTCAGTGCCCGTCGAGCTCTCGACAGCAAACTCTCGACCGCTTCGTCCGACACACCCAAGGCCCGGCCTACTTCGATTTGGCTCAGCCCTTCGTAATGGAACAGCGTCAAAGCCAATCGCTGACGATCAGGCAATCCTTTGAGGGCTCGATCGACGCGCCTGCCTAGTTCTGCCGATGCCAGCCCGGTCAATTGATCGGCTTCCTCAACCTGCTCCGGCACTTCATCGGTTACATCCGTGCGACGGCCCGAACGGATGCGATCGATACTCAAATTCGATGCCACGCGCCGCAACCAAGCACCGATTCCGGCCGGACCGATCTCCAATCCCTTGGCTTGGCGCCACAACCGCAGCATCACCTCCTGCGCGATGTCCTCGGCTTCGGCTTCGTCCCGCAACATGCGGCGGGCCACGCCCAAAACCGAACCCAAATGCCGGTCGACGAGGTGGCGAAAAGCCAACTGGTCACCCGTACCCATTCGCTGCACCAGCACCTGATCGCCAGCGTCGTCGACTACTACGTTTGCCGGCCCCCGGCCAAGTTTATCGACTAGCATCTACGACCTGACCGGGCTTGGAGCGACACCGTGGAATTCAGCGCCATTTTCCGGTTATGTGCCAGCTGCTGCAGCGTCTTCGCATCCTTGTCCAACACAACGAGCATAACCGCACATTTCCGTCGCAATCAAACGATGAGGGCTGCGAACCGGCCAGAAACCGCATTCAAAGTTTGCTTAAGATGAGCCTCGAGACGCTCGAAGTCAGGGACATCGGCGACCCGGGCCAACAGTTGTTTAAGTCCTTCTGGTGCCGCCGCCGGATCGAATCGGCCTTCGAAACACAGCCGCAGGATTTGCGTCAGATCAGCCAGCAATCGCGCCGCAGGCCGCAGGATATCGGCGTCAGCCGGTGCTAGAACGCCCGCCGCTTCAGCCTGCCCAAATACGTCGGCGGTGCAAGTTGCGAGGATCGAGGGATGCGCGGCTGCATGAATAAGTTGCAGATACTGCGCAATAAACTCCAGATCGACCAATCCGCCGCGGACCTGCTTCAGGTCCCATAAATCCTGCGTCCCCTTTTCAGCGGCGATCATATCGCGCATCTTTCTGACGTCGGCGGCGATTGCGCCCCGGTCACGTGGCCCGACAAGAGTTGCGTGAATGGCGGATTGGACTTTGCTGCGGATCTCATCGTGTCCCGTGATCAGGCGTGCACGCGTCAGCGCCATATGTTCCCACGTCCAGGCGCCATGGGCCTGATATTCGATGAAGCTTGCGAGTTGTGTCGCGACCGGCCCCTTTTGACCTGACGGACGCAACCGCATATCGACATCGTAAAGCCGTCCTTCGGAAGTCGGCGCTGACAAGGCGCTGATGATCCGTTGCGTCAATCGCGCGTAGTATTGGCTGACCGGCAAAGGCTTCAACCCATCCGATTGCACTGCACTGGCCCCCTGATCATAGACGACAATGAGATCCAGATCGGACGCGGCGGTCATTTCCGCGCCTCCGAGCTTGCCCATGGCGACGATCGCAGCGCCACCGCCCTCCACCCGGCCGTGGGTCGCCTCGAAGTCGGCTTCGACCGCTGCCTGCAATCCGCCGATCAACTCCTCGGCAAGCATCGAATAGGCGCCGCCCGCCTCCGCCGCCCGAATGCTACCTGCCAGCACGCGAATGCCGACGATGAATGACTGCTCGGCACCCAATACGCGGGCGCGATCAAGCTTCTCTTGGATGTCCGATGCGTTGTTGAGCTCGCCACGCACGAGGGCCTGGATTTCGGCGCGTGTGGGCAATGCACCGATCACCTTTGGATCGAGAACCGCATCGAGCAGCCGGCGGCGATGGCTCAGTATGCTGGCTAGTCGCGGTGCCGACCCCATGATTTGAGCAACCAAATGCAGAAGCTTTGGATTGGCCCTCAGCAAGCCGAACAGTTGCACACCGGCCGGCAACTCCGCGAGGAACCGGTCGAAACTGGCAAACGCAGCATCTGGGTTGGCGGTCTGAGCAAGGGCTTCGATCAAGAGTGGTTGAACGACGGTCAGTCTCTCGCGCGCTGCCGCCGACGAGATCGCCCGATAACGGCCGTGGTGCCAGCCGCGCACGATCGCGATTACTTGCGACGGCTGCGAATACCCCATTCGCCCCAACGCTTCGACGGTCGCTGGATCATCGGCTTCGCCCGCAAACACCATATTGACGTCGCCGGTCGTAAGTTTTGGGCTATCCTCAAAGAGCGCCGCGTAATGACCCTGCACCGTCGCCAGCCGCTTTATGAGCGCTTCCGAAAGTCCCGCTGTGCTCTCAAAACCAGCAAACCGTGCGAACTTTTGCAGGGCCACCTCGTCCGAGGGCAATTCGTGTGTCTGCTCGTCGTTGACCATTTGCAGGCGGTGCTCAATGCCCCGCAGAAACTCATACGCCTCGGCCATCTCCTCGCGCACGGGACCAGCGATCCAGTTTCGCGCAGTCAACCGGTCAAGCGCATCCAGGGTCGCGGGAATGCGTACATCGGGTTGGCGTCCACCGGCAATCAACTGCTGCGTTTGCGCAAAGAACTCGATCTCGCGAATCCCGCCACGACCGACCTTGATGTTGTGGCCGCCGACGGCTATCTGCCCAAAGCCCCGGAACGCGTGGATTTGCCGCTTCATCGCATGGATGTCAGCGATCGCGGCATAATCCAGATACTTGCGCCAAATATAGGGTGAGAGGTCGTTCAGGAATGCCAAGCCAGCGCCAATATCGCCAGCCACGGGGCGCGCTTTGATCATCGCCGCGCGCTCCCAGTTTTGACCGAAACTCTCGTAATACTGCATCGCGGCTGGCGTTGAGAGCGCGACTTGCGTGGCACCAGGGTCGGGCCGCAATCGCAAATCGGTGCGGAACACATAGCCGTCACCCGTGCGCTCCTGCATGAAGCGGACGATTTCTCGCGTCATTCGAATGAAGAACAGCGGCGCTTCGAGGCCGGGCTTCAACCTTGTCTTCGCGGGATCGTAGAAGACGATGAGATCGATATCGCTCGAGTAGTTCAGCTCGAAAGCGCCGTACTTGCCCATGCCCAATACGATGTAACCAGATGATGCCTCGGGTGCGGTGTCACCGCGCTCAGCCAACCAATCGCCACGCGCGACCGCCTGAGCAAACAGGAAGCGCAAGGCTGCGGCCAAAGTCGCGTCCGCGGTTCGCGCCAATACGTTCGTTACCGTCATAACCGGCCACACACCGCCGAGGTCTGCGACAGCGGTCAAAAGCGCGACATTCGTTTTGAAAACACGCAGCAGGCTCATGAGTTCGGATGGACTTGCCGTCGTCGCAGACCGGGTTGCGAGATCGGCGCGCCAGTCTTCAAACAGAACTTCAGGTGCATGCGACACGATCGTCAGCACACGCTGTGGATCGCGCGACAGCAGGCCGCCGAGATAGGGCGAGCCTTCGAAGATCCCGAGCAGCAGTGAACGGACAGCAGGCTCCTCCAAAAGCTGCGGATCATCGACACCGGCAAGAAGGTCGGCGAGCCGTGCCTGCGCTGCTTCGATGCCATCGCCACTTCGTGGATGAGAGACCAATCGTTGCCAGAGCGGGGCCCCACTGAATTCGATCATTGAAGCCCATCCCTGCTGCTACGCAGTGACGAGGGCAGCGCAATCACCACACGCAGACCCGGTGCGTTGTCCTCGATCAGCATCCTCCCACCGTGCAAATGGGCAACGGCGGCAACCAGGCTCAATCCCAATCCTGTTCCGGGTCTGGTCCGGCTCTGATCGAGACGCACAAAGCGTTTGGCGACGCGCTCGCGATCGTCCAGCGGAATGCCGGGTCCCCTGTCTGCAACCGTAATGCGTATGTCTTGCTCGGACGAGGTCAAACCAACGCTGATCTCAGCGTCTTCGCCCGCTGATGGCACGCCGTACTTGATCGAATTGTCGATGAGATTTGCAATTGCCTGCCCGATCAATTGGCTATTGGCCCTGACCGTCAGTGGTGCGCCGGTCCCATGGCTCAGTCGCTGACCAGCTTCCTCGGCGACCGGCTCGTACAGCTCCGCCACGTCGTGCATCAGTTCATTGAGGTCGAACGTTTCCGAGCTGTTCTCGACGGCGCCAGCTTCAAGTCTGGCGATCAACAGCAGCGCGTTGAATGTCTGGATAATGGCGTCGGCATCTTCAATGACACGGGCAAGCCCGTCCGCATGGGCGGCGCTGCCCGTGGTGTCTCGCATCGCAGCTTCCGCCCGGCTGCGAAGGCGGCTGAGTGGCGTTTTCAGGTCATGTGCAATGTTGTCCGACACTTCGCGCATCGCACTCATAAGTTGCTCGATGCGATCGAGCATCAAGTTGAGATTGGCGGCCAGATGATCGAACTCGTCGTCGGCGCCCGACAACGGAATGCGGCGGGACAAATCGCCCGCCATGATGGTTCTGCCGGTATCGGTAATCTGCGTTACGCGCGCGAGCATCAACCGGCTGGCGATCAGACCGCCAGCCAAACCGATAAGACTGAGCAATCCAAAGCCGATCAGGAACAACCGCCGGATCCGATCGATCAGCTGGCTCTGGTCATCCAGGTCGCGCGCAACGAGCAAGCGCGCACCACCGGGGAGCATGACCGGGACCCCGACCGCCGAATGACCGGATCCTTCACCGGTGCCGAAAGCAAACGTACCGCCTTGCGGTTTGTCGATTAATTCCACGGGCCAGCGTTCGAGATTGCCGGCGAGCTTGGTACCCGCAGCATCGAGCAAAAGCAGCAGAGGCGCGCCCGGTCCAGTGGTCTTTGATCTGGCCGCGACTGCACCGACGAGGGTTTGCGCGCCACCGCCGCGCCAAACCTCTTCCAGCGCCAGGCGATCCTGCGAAAGCCCTTGTAACACGTGCCGCGTGAGGAGGTTATTCGTCTGCCAGAATAGGACGCCGACAACGATTGCTGCCGTCGTCACGAAGGCCGCAACCACCAATGCGGTGACGCGGAACGCCGACGTACCGAGCAATCGCGCCCCCACGCTCTGGCGTTCTGCACCGAGTTTGGGCACCGCTATGGCTGTTGATTGTTCAGACAGAGCCATCACGCAGCATGTATCCAGCGCCGCGCACGGTGTGCAACAGGGGCCGCTCGAAACCTTTGTCGATTTTACTCCTGAGACGCGAGACGTGCACGTCGATCACATTGGTTTGCGGATCGAAGTGATAATCCCACACGTTTTCCAATAGCATCGTTCGGGTTACGACCTGACCGGCGTTGCGCATCATATATTCGAGCAATCGATACTCGCGCGGTTGAAGCACGACCGGCTCGCCCGCCCGCGTGACCCGATGGGCCAAACGATCGATGATCAGATCGGCGACCTGATAGCGTGTTTGCGTCTCTTGCGGTTCAATTCTTCGGACCAGGGCCTCGATGCGTGCAAGCAATTCGGTAAAAGCGTATGGCTTGGTCAGGTAATCGTCGCCGCCGGCTTTCAGGCCTTTCACGCGATCGTCGACGGCACCCAGCGCCGATAAAAACAGCACCGGCGTACGCACCCCTTCAGCTCTCAATGTTTTGACGAGGCTCAAGCCATCCTGCTTGGGCAGCATGCGGTCGACAATTAGTACGTCGTGACCACCGTCTCGAGCGGCAGCCAAGCCATCATCTCCATCGTGAGCGAGGTCGGCGGTGTGGCCGCTTTCCTTTAGGGCCTTTTGCAGGAACAAGGCCGCCTCGTTATCATCCTCTATGATCAGAACACGCATCGTTTACATCCAATGGGCAATCCGTTTCATCCCACATCAGCATAACATGAACGGCAAAGGGTGCGCCGTTTTCCCGGAAACATCGGAAAACAGCACACCCCTATCTAGTTTGCCCTTCGATCGAGCCAGGGACTAGCTCTTCTTGGTGACCATTTTTACCGAAACAACGCGACGCTGATCGCCCGACTTTACAGTAATCAACACGCTCGGGCGGCCAGCATCCTGGGCCTTTTTGACCGCTGTCTCGATGTCAGCGGACGTTCCAACGGCCTGACTATTAACCTCGATGACGACATCGCCGGTGCGCAGGCCTTTGGTGGACGCATCGGACTCAGGGTCGACCTCGCCGATCGGCACGCCATCCTTGGTCGCCGCTTTTTGATTGAAGCTCAGGCCTAGAGGTCCGAACTCCGCCGCTGTTGGCTGCGTGGGCTCGACTTTTGCTGCAACTTCGGTTGACCCGGGAAACTTGCCAAGTTTGACCTTGATGGTTTCCTCCTTTCCGGCTCGCAACACTCTCACGTCGACACCCGTGTCAGGCGCAAACTCCGCAATCTTGCGCGCCAACTCCCGGCTATTGCCGACCGCGGCACCGTTGACCGACTGGATCAGGTCCTGCGTCTTCAAGCCCGAAGCAGCGGCCGGACCACCGACGGTCACCTCGTTGACGAGCGCGCCCTTGGCATCCTTCACACCGATGCTGGCCGCAATATCCTCGTCGACGTCTTGGATCTTCACACCAAGCCAGCCACGGCTGACCGACCCTGAGCTCTTGAGCTGGTCGATCACTTCTGTCGCAATCTTTGCTGGTACGGCAAAGGCGATGCCGACGTTGCCACCATTTGAACCGGGGCTGTAGATCGCGGTATTGACGCCGACGACTTCGCCGTCGAGATTGAACGTCGGACCGCCCGAGTTGCCACGATTCACGGCAGCATCGATTTGCAGGAAGTCGTAGGGGCCAGAGCCGATATCGCGGCCGAGCGCCGAGACGATGCCGGCTGTAACCGTGCCGCCGAGACCAAACGGATTGCCGACAGCCAGCACCCAGTCGCCGACCCGGCCCTGGTTCTTGGCAAACTTCACAAATGGGAAGGTCTTGCCGGTCGTCTTGATTTTGAGCAATGCAAGATCGGTGCGCTGATCGCTGCCGATAAGCGTCGCCTCGTACTTGTTGTTCTCATCGAACGCCACGTTAATCTTCGACGCGCCATCAATCACGTGATTGTTGGTTACAACGAACCCGTCTTCAGAAATTACGAAGCCCGAGCCCTGCGACAATGTTGGGCGAGGCAATACTGGTCCGTTGCCACCGCCACCGCCAAATTCACGCGGCAACTGATCGAAGAATTTACGGAGCGCATCTCCCTCCGGACCCTCTGGGATCATATCCTGAGGGCCACCGCGACCTGAACTGGGCGGACGTTTCCCGGGAACATTGGGTTGGTTGCGAGCAATCTTGGCGCCGCCCCCGGTCACTGAAATGCTGACAACCGACGGTTTGACCTTCTCTACGACGTCAGCAAAACTTAGCGGAGCCCGCCCAAACGGCATTTGGACGCTATCGGGAGCTTTTTGCTGGGCGACGGCCGGGCCCTGCGGAGCTGCGGCCAACAACGCCAGCATGCTAATGCCGGCGAGTGTTCCCAATGAGTGCGACGCCGACTTCGTCTGACGTGGCGCGGAAGTTGCTTTCATGTGGATCAGGTTCGTGGACGACATCCGGCGACCTTTCTGGAGCGGGTGAAATTACAGACCGCGGGAGACAGATTTGCCGCGTTGCACCGGATATAGAGAGCGTTGCCTTACGGCAGCCTTGCTGTGGAATTAACCTTTTGTAATGGTAGCGGTGCCGATCCGAGGGGAGTGCCGTCTTGGGCAAGTATCGCGTCATGCGTTTGTGGTTCAATATCCTTGCGAATTTGCTGCTCGCCGCTGTTTTTGCGAGCGTGGTCACGATGCCGATCGTGCAAGCGGCCGTTTTCGGACCTGACGAGCGCCGCCCACTGCCGCAGCGCCACAAACCGTTAACGCGCTCGATCGCCCTACTGTTCAACGTCAAATCGAAGACGGTCTGCTCGGCGTTCTGTGTTGCCGACAACATCATCGCCACCGCCGGCCATTGCTTGTTTAAAACGGCTGGTGAAGCCCCGCTCGATGCCAACGATTTTCACTTCGGACAACCCAGTGCCAGAGCCGGCGAATTCGCTCGCGTGGCTGGCTCCCGCAATGGCACGGCGGCGCAAAACGTTCGCGCCGGAACGACCCGACTGAGCACAAAACCCCCGATCGATGCTGCCCACGATTGGGCGCTTGTTCGGCTCGACCGTCCTGCATGTCGCGGGGCCGTATTGCCAGTCAGACCGATGCCATCGACCGAGATTGTGATCCAGGCCGCGGCAGGCCAAGTTTTCCAGGCAGCCTTCCACCGCGATCGCCTGCCATGGAAATTGACGTACGCTGGACCGTGCAACGTGGCGCCGACTTTTGACAAGGTCGATCGCCATCAGATTGAAAACGATTTTCGCACGCCCGAGCGCTTGCTGCTGCACCGGTGCGATACCGCCGGCGCTTCGTCCGGCTCGCCATTATTACTCGATACCCCCAGCGGCCCGGTCGTGATCGGGATCAACGTCGGGACCTATGTACAATCGCGGATCGCCGTCGAGGACGGCGCGGTCATGTTCCGCTCGAAGCCGGAGCCGATTGCCAACACCGCTGTCAACGCGTCAGCCTTCGCGAGCGAAATCGCGGAATTTGCAACAACCCCGCACCGTCAGGATTTCGTCAGTCGCTCAAGCCGGGCAACTTCGTCGGCCGAAAGTGGCTCGGGCGGCTCAGTGGCGGTAGGTGCGCGCCACGTCCGCGCGAGCAGTAAACCGGCGAATGCGAGTAGCAACATTGGCGTCGCCCAGAGTAGAAACGTCGACCGCTCGAGCGGCGGACGCAACAGCACGAACGTGCCGTAACGCGCAACCACAAAATCCAACACGCGCTCATTGCTATCGCCAGCTTTGAGACGCTCACGGACGATCAAGCGCAAATCGCGGGCAAGGGGCGCGTTACTGTCATCGATCGACTGGTTTTGACAGACGAGGCAACGAAGTTCGCTCGACAGATTGCGCGCCCGCGCTTCAAGCCGCGCATCAGCGAGGATTTCATCGGGCTCGACCGCGGCGGCCGGCGACAGAATCGCCACCGCAATCAACAGCCAACTCGCGATCGTCACAAGGCAGCTCATTGCGTCACTCCGCGGCCACAACGCCTGCGCCGGGTCGTGCCCGGCGTGGCGCGCCTACACGCAATCGGCGATCACTTAGTGACAACATACCACCGAGGACCATGACGAGGGCACCGAGCCAAATTAGTCGGACGAGTGGATTGAAGTAGAGCCGGACCGCGTAACCGCCATCATTTTGCGCATCGCCGAGCACGACGTACAGATCCCCGCTCCACGCGTTGTAGATCCCGGCCTCGGTCGTCGAAACCGGAGGTTGATCATAGATGCGCTTGGCTGGATGAAGCGTCGTCACCGCCCGCGCACCGCTCGTCACGTCGAAAAAGCCAACCTGTTCCCGGTAATTCGCACCTCGTCCCGGTCCTGAGCCGCGAAATTTCAAGGTGAACCCGGCGATATCGACACTCTGACCGGGTTTCGTGACGATGATCTTTTCCGATTGCCACGCTGTCGTGCCGACAATGCCCAGCACCATCATGCCGACGCCGAAGTGGGCCGCTGCCGTCCCAAAATTCGAACGCGGCAAACCCTTAAGCCGCTGCCATGACTGGGCAACCGGCACCTGTCCGAGCTTAATGCGCGTAATTATCTCGGCGAACGCACCGAGCATTACCCACACGCCTAGCGCAATCGCGACCGGCGCCATCACCGGTCCGCTTCTGGTGATCGCGATGACAGCGACCAGCACAACCAGCGTTGCCGCCAGCATCAGCATCAGCCTTTGCATCGCCGCATGCAGATCGCCCCGCTTCCAGGCCATAAGTGGACCGAACGGCAGCGCGATCAACAGCGGCACCATCAACGCGCTGAACGTCAGATTGAAGTAGGGTGGACCGACCGAGATCTTGGCGCCGGTCAGTGCCTCCAATGCCAGCGGATAGAGTGTGCCGACAAACACGGTGGCGCAACTCGTCGTCAGAATGATATTGTTGAGGACCAGCCCGCCTTCGCGGCTGATCGGAGCGAATAAACCGCCTTGTTTCAAGGCGCCGACACGCATCGCGAACAGTGTCAGTGCGCCGCCGGTAAAGAACAACATGAGCGCCAAAATAAATATCCCGCGCGCGGGATCAACCGCAAAGGCGTGCACAGACGACAGTACACCGGACCGCACCAGAAAGGTTCCCATCAGCGACAGTGAGAACGTCAGAATTGCCAGCAGGATGGTCCAGACTTTCAGCGCCTCGCGACGCTCCATGACGACCGCCGAGTGCAACAGCGCCGTACCGGCAAGCCACGGCATGAACGAGGCATTTTCAACTGGATCCCAGAACCACCACCCGCCCCAGCCGAGTTCATAATAGGCCCACCAGGATCCCATCGCGATACCCAGCGTCAACGACATCCAGGCGGCGAGCGTCCACGGCCGGACCCAACGTGCCCAAGCCGCATCCTGACGACCCTCGATAAGTGCTGCCACCGCAAACGAAAATGCGATCGAAAACCCAACGTAGCCGGCATAGAGGAACGGCGGATGGAATGCCAACGCCGGGTCCTGCAGCACCGGGTTCAAACCCTGTCCCTCAGGCGCCGCCGGATCGAGCCGCAGGAATGGATTAGAGGTCGCAACGATAAACAGGCAAAAGGCGAGTGCGATCGAAGCTTGTACACTCAGCACGGTTGCCCGCAACGTCATTGGCAAGTTGGTGCCGAACACCGCAACTGCGGCGCCGAATGCCGCGAGCATCAGCACCCAGAGCACCATCGAGCCTTCGTGATTCCCCCACACGCCTGCGATCTTGTAGATCAGCGGCTTTGCCGTATGCGAGTTGGTTGCGACATTGACCACCGAGAAATCGGAGGCGACGTATAGCCACATCAAACACAAAAACGACATCAAAACGAGCGCGAGTTGAGTCAAGGCCGCCGGCTTGGCGACGTCCATCATGGCGACATTCGAAGTTTGCGCACCCCATAACGGCACTACCGTCTGCACCAGGGCAACGGCGAGAGCGAGCACGAGCGCGAAATGACCGAGTTCGGCTATCATGGGCTCTTGCTCTGGCCTCCGCTGGTCTGATCGGTCACAGGTGGCTTACCCTGGTGTTTGGCTGCGTCGCCGAGTTTTACGCCACGCGCCTTGAGTGCGCTTGCAACGTCGGGAGGCATGTAAGTTTCATCATGCTTAGCTAGAACCGAATCGGCAACGAATGTTCCGTTGCCGTCGAGCCGGCCTTCAGCAACGACACCTTGGCCCTCGCGGAATAGATCCGGCAATATGCCGGTGAAGACAACCGGCACTGTTTTCAGCGTGTCGGTAACCGCGAATTCGACCTGTGAACCGGAACCGCGCTTGACGGATGCATCGGCGACGAGTCCGCCGAGCCTGAACCGCGGACCAGGAATGATTTTCTTTTCGGCAATGTCACTTGGCGTGTGAAAATAGGTGATGGTATCTTTCAATGCAAACAGCACTAAAATTGCGGCGATGCCAAGCAAACTGACGCCACCGCCGATCAACGTTGCGCGCCTCTGTTTTCGGGTCATGAGCCAAGCCCTATTTCTATCGCGAGCGCGTTGATCGAGGAGAGTGCCGTCTGATCTTCCGCAAGTGCCGTTCGAGCTTCAGACAATGCTGCCTTGGCCTTCGGCACATCGCCAAGTACCGCATACGCCCGCAGTAGCCGCTGCCAGCCAGCCGGATCGCGCCCGTTTGCCTTCAGGCGAGCATGTAGGCTGTCGACCATACCGGCAATCATTTGCTGACGCTGCTCCGGCGGCATTGCGGCTGCAGCAGACGCATCCTCGGCGGTCGGCCCACGCGCGGGCGGTCCAGACGTGGTTGACGCTCGGTCGGTCGACAAGGCCGCGAGACGCTCGATCACCGTCGCACGCCACGGCGCGTCGGCAGGAGCCTGCGCCAGCAGCGCACGATATTCGTCTGCCGCTTCCTTCAGCTCCCCTTTTTGTTCCCGACCGACAGCCAACCACAATCGCGGCTCGATGCGGCTCGGTTCCAATTTGAGAACCTTCTCGAATGCGGCCCGCGCCTCATCCGTGACACGGCCGTTGCTCGCGCGAATGGAGCTCTCAGCCAACCCCAGCAACCGCTTCGAAGTCTCACCCAGTAATTCGATCGCGCGAGCGAATGCTGTGCGCGCTTCCGCAAAGCGCTGGTCGCGCAGATAAACCGGAGCGATCACATCCCAGCCACGACCATCGTCCGGGGCCTCACGCAGGCGGGCTTCCACTTGAGCGATCAGCGCACCGACATCAGGCGCGCCCGGCACTGTGGTCCGGCTTTGAGCGGTCTGCTTGGCCTCGTTCGACGCCCCAGGCAAACCCGGCTCGCCATAGGCCAGATAGAGCCCAATCGCGATCAATGGAATCGCTGCGACCACACAACCTTTTAATGTGTTGAGATTGGATCTAGCCTGACGTTTCCGCGCGACTGATCCGATTGGCTCCACGGTTATACGTGATGCCAGAGCGAGCATCCGCCGTGATAGTTCGATCCGGGCGGCATCTGCTTCGGCGTTGCCGATGACGCCGCGCGCGAGTTCCCGATCAATCTCGGCGAGCTGGTCTTTGTACACATTGAGTTGTCCGGCATCAGCAGGATCGAGCGCTGCGTTAGCGCTCGATTGCCGGAACAGCGGCCATGCAATTACAATCACAACCAGGCCGGTCATAACAATCAGGACGGGCCAGAGCACCATATGTGTTTTGTTCCCTTTAGCTTGCAGTCAGTGAGCAAGCGACAGCATGTAACTCCAATTGAAGATACACCCGATCGAGGGAGTAGACACCCTGATTACATGACGCAAGTGAGCAGGCCGCTATGACACCAATGTCGCAGGCCGACGCTGGTTCTCAACCAACGTTGGTCCAAGTCCCGTCAGGATTACGGCATGCAGTGGCACGCATGGCCTGCGGACGACCGTCGATATAGATCTTATGGGTATAATCCCGGCAATGCTGCGGTCCACGTTGATATGGCTCCATCGGGATAACCTCACCGTAGCGACCATTGTCCGGGTTGCGCCAAGGCGTCATCTCCCCAGAGCGACCACGCTCCAAAGCTGCCATTTCAGCCTGTTGAGCAAGGATACGATCCTGCTTGTCCATCGACTTTCCAATTTCGCTGCCGACGACACCACCGATGACCGCGCCAGCAACCGTCGACAAGATTTTACCATCACGACCGCGACCGACCGCGTTGCCGAGGATGCCGCCAGCAGCGGCACCGACAACAAGACCGGTATCACTCTTAGTCGGCCCTTCCGGCCCACACGCCGACATAAGCAAGGAAATAGTCACGACAACTGCGGCGTTAAAAATGCGCATGATCTACCTCGTAGAGCTTACCATCAGCTCGAATTAAGTTTCCTCCATAATGCCAGTGCGGATCGATTCGGGCAAAAATTCGGCTCAACTGATGCCCGATTGCCCTAAACCGCAGGCAAATCGAGTTTGACTGCCAAACCGCCGTGGCTCGACTGCTTGAGCTCGATGGTACCGCGGTAACTCGTCACCAAATCGCTCACGATCGATAGTCCGAGCCCGGTGCCGGGCTTGGTCTCATCGAGACGCAGTCCGCGTTTACCGATTCTCGTGCGTTGCTCGGGCGTCAGCCCTGGTCCATCGTCTTCCACCACGATGTCCATACGCCGCAGCGGCTGTCGCGCGGTTAACGAGGGCCCTTCGATGGTCAGGAACACGCCGGCCTTCGACCATTTGCAGGCATTGTCAAGGAGATTTCCCAACATCTCTTCCAGATCCTGCTTCTCGCCCTGGAACCTGACATCGGGCGAGCATGCGACTGTGATTGCCACGCCCTTGTCGCGATAGATACGCTCCAGCGCCCGTTGCAAGGGCTCGATCAACGGAAGCACGTCGGTTGACTTGCCGATGGTTCCGGCTTGAGCCGCCATTCTTGCGCGATCGAGATAAAGACTGATTTGGTCGCGCATCAGCCGCGCCTGTTCGGCGACCTTGGCTGCGAATGGGCTCTTGTCGTCGTCGGCCTCATTCGTGATGACCGCCAGCGGCGTCTTCAATGCATGCGCGAGGTTGCCAACCTGGGTCCGCGCTCGATCGACAATGTCTTGGTTCGACTGGATCAGCGCATTGAGTTCGAGTTGCAGCGGCGCGATCTCAATTGGCATATTGCCTTCGAGACGATGCACCTCACCAGCGCGGACGCGGGCGAGCCCGCGTTCGACAGCACGCAGCGGCATTAAACCGAAGCGCACCTGGAACAGGGTCATCGCGACCAATCCCAGCCCGGCCAGCGCCAGCGCCATCGCCAGTTTTTTTCTGAACTCCGAAACCCGCGCCTCAGGCCATTCGATCGGCCCTGCAACGATGATCGAGTAACGCCGGCCGGTTACCTCATCGCCGAGCCGCTCGATTGCCTCGGCAATGCGCAGTCGCTGGCCGAGCGGGCCGACGCCATCGATCCAACGAATGTCGGACGCATCGGGCGCGATCCATTTGAGAAAAGGCGATTCGAGTTCTGCGGTCGCCAGCGAGTTAGACACGCGGCGCGGTCCCGCCGGCTCGTCGAGCGGCTTGATCTGCCAATACCAGCCGGAATGCAGTCGCTGAAACAACGGCTCGCCGACGTCCCCGGGCGTGCCGAGTTCGGTACTGGTATGATCGATACTATCTGTCTGGACGACTGAAAGCAGCGTCTTGATTTTGTCGTCAAAGCTCTGGAATGCTTCCTGCGCATACATCGAATAGATGATGAAACCGGCTAACGGCAGAACCAGCATGGTCCACCCGAGCGCCGTTGCGAAAAGCCTGAACGCGAGTGAGTTAAGCCGCATCGTCCTCTTGCGCGAGGCGATAGCCGAGGCCGCGGACGGTCTTTATCAAATCGCCGGGGATCTTTTTTCGCAGGCGACCGATGAACACCTCGATCGTATTGCTATCGCGGTCAAAGTCCTGCTCGTATAGATGCTCGACCAGTTCCGTGCGCGACACGACCCGGCCATTGTGGTGCATCATGTAAGCAAGTAGACGGTACTCATGGCTGGTCAATTTGATCGTCTGGCCATCGTAAGCGACGCGGGCCGTGGTGGTATCGAGCCGTAGCAGACCGCACTCGATCTCACTCTTTGCATGCCCGGAAGCACGCCGGACTTGAGCGCGGACGCGGGCCAACAACTCTTCCATATGGAACGGCTTCGCCAGATAATCGTCGGCGCCAGCATCCATCCCCGCAACCTTGTCGCTCCAACGATCACGAGCGGTGAGAATGATAACCGGCATCTTCTTGTCGGCGCGCCGCCACTGCTCGAGAATGCTGATGCCGTCCATTTTTGGCAGGCCGATATCGAGGACGACGATGTCGTAAGGCTCGGTCTCGCCCAGAAAATAGGCTTCTTCGCCGTCCATTGCCTTGTCAACCGCAAAACCCGCTTCGGTCAACGCGGATACGAGTTGCCGATTTAGATCGGGATCATCTTCGACGACGAGCGCGCGCACGGGCAACCTCTTGACGACAACAAGGGCGACCCCGTTCGGAATCGCCCTCACATTATAGACCGGTAGCAGATCCGTTCATAGGCGGTTGTTGTCGCGCGCCGAACCCTAGGCGGTCGCCACGTTCAGAACTGGAAATCACTTGCCGTGACATCGGTATTCAAGACACCGAACAGCCGGATCGTATCGGCACCGATGGTGACCACCGTATCGGTGCCAAACGCCGTGATGACGATCGCCCCGCCGATGCTGGCACTCGAGAAAAAGCGGCCCGATACGTCGATGAGGTCTTGCCCGCCCGCCGGATCGGCGTCGAAGCCGTAGACGATGTCGTTGCCGGACCCGGCCGCGAACTTGACGCGGTCGTTGCCGCCGCTGCGCAGATCGAGTTGATCGTTGCCGGCGCCGCCGATCAACACATCGCCGCCGAAGGCGGTATCAAGCAGATAATCGTTACCGCCGGCGCCATCCAACGTCACCGCCTGCGAGGCAATGTGGCCGTACAGGTAGTCGTCGCTGGCGTTTCCCAGGCCTCCGGTCGCTGCACCATAAAGGATCAGCTGCTCGACGTTGGCTGCAAGCAGCGTCGTTCCCGCGATCTGTGAGTAGATTGTGTCGAAGCCGCCGGTCCCGGTCTCGGTAACCGTGTCGAGGCCACTTTCGAGGTAGTAAACGTCGGTGGCATCACCACCCCGTAAATCGTTTAAGCCACCAAAGCCGAACAGCAGATCCACGCCCGCCCCCCCGATCAGCGTGTCGGAGAAGCTGCCGCCGAACAACACGTCCGAGCCACCACCACCATCGAGCGTCACCGCACCCGTCGTCGAATTGCCGAACATGATGTTGTTGTCTGTCAAGCTGGTCGAAACTGCCGATGTGGCGGTGCTGTAAAGAATGATCTGCTCGAGCCCTTCGCCCACCGTGATCGAGTGGCTGGAGTACACCGTGTCGATGCCGTCGCCACCTGCTTCCGAAATCACATCGGTCGAGGTGTAGGTGAAATAGATGTCTGAGCCGATGCCGCCATTCGCATTGTTGTTACCGCCATAAAGCAACAAGGTGTCGACGCCCGCTCCACCGACGATCGTGTTGCCACCGGCTGGCGAGCTATAGATAACGTCGTTGCCTGCCCTGCCATCGAGGCTTAGAGAGATGAAACTGTCGAGCCCGTAGATGATGTTGTCGCCGTCGTTGCCCGCGCCTGAGGTTACTGTGCCGCGCACGACGAGCTGTTCGATGTTGGCGCCCAATGTAAAGTTCGCCGTGGCAATCACGATGTCGAAACCGCCCGAAGCAATCACGGCGTTGCTCTCAATTGCAACATCGCCCGCACTGTCGATGTAAAATATGTCGTTGCCGTCGCCACCTAACAACGTATGCGTACCACTCACACCAAATAATTGATCGTTGCCAGCCCCACCATCCAGTGTTTCATTGGCGGCCGAGCCGTACAGCACATCGCTCGAATCAGAGCCGACAAGCGTTTCGATCGAAGAGTAAATATCTCCCACGGCGTCGCCGGTGTTAGCCCCGGTCGAGCCAAGATTTACAGTAACCCCTACCAATGAAGTTGCGTAACTGACTGCGTCGTTGCCGAGCCCACCTATGAACGTGTCGCTACCGGCGCCGCCGATCAGCGTATCGTTGCCGTCGCCGCCACTGAGAGTATCGTTGCCTAGGCCCCCGTTGAGGAAGTTATCGGCTGCGTTGCCGATGATATTATCGTTGCCAATGCCGCCGACTGCGTTCTCGATCACACTACCGCGCGCAATCGCGATATTGTTGATTTGACCGCCCACATCTGAATGCGCTTCGGCATTGAGATCAATTCGCTGCGCCTGAGCGTATCCGGAGACGTCGAGTGTATCGATGCCGCCGCTATCGAAAATCGTCAATGCGGGAGCTGAGCCGCCATAGATCGCATCATCGAAGTGGTAAAATTGGCCCGCATTCGAATGGAAGCCATAGATGGTGTCGCCCAAGCGCGTCGAAGAGGAGGCGCCGTAAAGGTTCGCTATTGCGATGATATCGGCAAGTTGCGGGCCGACGATGAAATCAAAGGAACCGGTGCCAGCTTCATCTTGAGCGAAATACGACATGACCGATGTCGCCCAGCTGTCATTTGTATAAAGGTTGTCGACCCCGTATACGGCATTGCCGTTGTAGAGCCCGCCGTGCCCCAGGCCGAGCGCATGTCCGATCTCATGGATGTAGGTCTGGAGTGTGTAGCTATCGACGCTCGTAATGCTGCTGTTCCAATCGGATGAGATCTGGACCGTGGCGGTGATGCCGTCGGCGAAGGTCTGAGCGATGTTGGAACCAGCGTCACTAAAGCTGATTTGTGCGGACGCAGACGTCTCGACAAAGATAAAACTGCCGACATCGTCCCAAGTTTGAAGCGCTAAGCGGGCGATCGTCTGCTCTGCGAGTGTCAACGCTTGCACGTTGAAACTGATCGTGCTGGTCGCGAAATGATAGCCGGCACCGCCCCAATAGCCGGTCGTCAGGTAGTCGGCCACCTGATCGAGAGTATACGTCGGTAGCGGCGGCGCGATAGCTGCCGAGATTGTATAGCTACCGGTATCGCCAATGTTGAATGCAGCTGCATCGGCATAATAAACGCCGGATGTAGTCGCTGTGAAACGGATCTGCGAATTGAGGTTGCCGGCCGGTTCATTGACGTCATCATTGGAAGCCAGGAGCGTTCCAGATCCACTATAAAGATTGAGGTAGGTATCGGTGAACGTCAGCCCATTCAAATTGAATAGATAGGTCTGCCCGGCGGTCAGATTTACGCGAAACCAGTCATGGTCACCGGAATTGTCGATCGTGCTCGTAACCGAGGTGCCGATCGCCAAGGACGCGGTCGTGGCACTGTTTGAGGCGATTAAATCTGGCATTGAGGCATCTCACCAACATTCGGCACCGCTGACGCTCACGGAACAGATGATACTCTGGTCTACGTGAAAAAAGGTGACGCTGGGGAGACGCGTGGCAGTTGAAAAACAATTATTTCTAAAGAGTGGAGTGTGCGGCGAGATTGACCTCGGCCTTCTCAGGCAAAGGTCAATTAAGTGTCCACACATGTTTCACAGCGACCGCATTGGGGCTCCGAATCAGCCCTTTTTGCCGGCCTTGCGAGCGGCATAGCGAGCGTCACGGGCAGCCTTCTGCTTGGCTTCCAACTCTTCCTGATGCTTGATCTCGGCCTCATAAGCGGCCTCTTCGGCTGCCTTCTTCTCGGCAAGCTCTGTCTGGCGCCTGGCTTCGGCCTCGGCTTCGGCCGCTAGTTTGGTCTGTCGAGCGGTCTCGCGGCGAACCTGGCGCTCGGTTTCGATTCGCAGCAGCTCTGCTTGCCGGGCTTTGAACTCGGGATCGTCCGGCTTCGGCTTTGCCTTGAACTTCTCCAAAGCCGCTTGCTTGGCCTTTTGCGCGCTTGATTGTCGATCGTTGAAATCGGGTATCTTGAAGCCACTCATAGGTAGTCGAACTCCGTTTCCTTAAGGATCCCGTTTCGGGTAACTGTCTTACTCTGCTGCTTGGCGGTGTGCCGCCTGATATTGGTCGATCCGTTCTTCTATAACATGCCGGAAGTTGCGGATCAGGCCTTGTACCGGCCAAGCCGCTGCTTCGCCGAGCGCACAAATCGTGTGCCCTTCTATCTGCTTGGTGACATCGAACAATAGGTCGATTTCACGTTTCTCGGCTTGCCCCTTGGCCATGCGTTCCAGTACCCGCCACATCCATCCTGTGCCCTCGCGGCACGGCGTGCATTGGCCGCAACTCTCGTGCTTGTAGAAATAGGCGATACGGGCAAACGCCTTGATGATATCGGTCGACTTGTCCATCACGATAATGGCGGCGGTTCCCATGCCTGATTTCAGCTTCGACAAGGTGTCGAAGTCGAGGGTGAGATCTTGGCACTGCGAAGCCGGCAAAAGCGGCATCGACGACCCACCTGGGATGACCGCTAGTAGATTTTCCCAGCCGCCCCGAACGCCTCCGCAATGGGTGTCGATGAGCTCACGCAGCGGGATGCTCATTTCCTCTTCGACGACGCACGGATTATTCACGTGGCCTGAGATCTGGAACAACTTGGTGCCGGTGTTGTTCGGTGTGCCGAGGCCCGAAAACCAACCTGCTCCGCGCCGCAGGATGGTCGGCACGACAGCGATGCTCTCGACATTGTTGACCGTCGTTGGCGCGCCGTAAAGACCGACATTGGCCGGAAA
The DNA here is from genome assembly GCA_031365375.1 of Hyphomicrobiaceae bacterium. Classification (GTDB taxonomy): domain Bacteria; phylum Pseudomonadota; class Alphaproteobacteria; order Rhizobiales; family Hyphomicrobiaceae; genus JAKFWF01. The sequence continues at coordinate 38,038 of JANLXZ010000253.1, forward strand.
TGGCGGCTTCAGGCGCGGCTGGCCCTTCTTGCCTTCGATACTCTCGAGCATTGCCGTTTCTTCGCCGCAAATGTAAGCGCCGGCGCCGTGATGAAGCACGACCTCGAGGTCCCAACCATGGATGTTATCTTTGCCGATCAACTTCGCCGCATAGGCTTCGTCCACGGCCACCTGCAACCGCTCGCGCTCGCGGATATATTCGCCGCGCAAATAGATGTAGCAAACGTGAGCGCGCATGGCATAGGCCGCGATCAACGCACCTTCGATCAAAACATGCGGTTCATGGCGCATGATCTCGCGATCTTTGCACGAGCCGGGTTCGCTTTCGTCCGCATTGATCACTAGGTAGGAAGGCCGCGAGTCCGCCTTCGGCATGAACGACCACTTGAGACCGGTCGGGAAGCCCGCTCCACCGCGCCCACGCAAGCCCGACGCTTTGACCTCGTTGATGATCCAATCGTGGCCCTGGTCGATGAACTCCTTGGTGCGTTCCCACGTGCCCCGCGATTTCGCTGCGGTCAGACCAGCATCCTGGAAGCCATAGATATTCGTGAAGATACGGTCTTTGTCAGCGAGCATCGATTAGTTTCCGCTATTGCGCGATTGTTGCGACCAGCTGAGGTAGGCAGCGCCAATAGCGCCCGCGATGGCCCAGACGATCGATAAGTTCATACTGGCGTTGAAGCCCCAATACTGAAGTGCGAAAAAAAATGCGGCAGCTGTCGCAGCATGCAACGCTAGCAATCCGAAGTTCTTAACTGGCGGTTGTGGAATGTCGACCATCTCCGATCAGCGCGCCTTCGCCATTTCCTTGAGGGTCGTCGGGCCACCGGCCGGACATGAAGCTTGACGGCCAATCTGCGAGCCGGGCTTCGGTGGTTGACCTTTGGCGAAGCCGCCGAGCACCTTCTCCAGCAGTTCAGGCGTCAAATCCTCATAGGTATCCTTAAAGATCTGTACCATAGGCGCATTGGCGCAGGAACCCAGGCACTCGACCTCTTCCCAGCTGAAATTACCATCGGCCGATAAATGATGTGCATCGTGATGGATGCGCGCCTTGCAAGTATCGATCAGCTTGTCCGCCCCGCGCAGCAGACACGGGGTTGTACCACACACCTGAACGTGAGCCTTCTTGCCGACCGGCGACAATTGAAACATCGTATAGAAGGTCGCGACCTCATAGACGCGGATGAAGGCCATATCCAGCATCTCGGCGACATAACGGATCGCCGGTTCGGTGCACCAGCCCTCCTGCTCTTGCGCCCGCCAGAGCAGCGGTATCACGGCGGACGCTTGCTTGCCTTCAGGATACTTGGTGATCACCACCTTCGCCCATGCGAGATTGTCGGCATTGAACGCAAACGCGCGTGGTTGATCGGGATGCAAACGGCGCACGGACATGGCCGGGAAACCTCTTTGGATTGAGCTGGTACAGCGTCTCGATCGCAAGCACCGTATTCAGTGGCGTTCCTAGGCTTATCCACCGGCGATGACAAGGTGGGCCCGCGAGCTTTCGCTTCGCGACTGTGTGCAACCCCTCGACAAAACCCGCTCTACTACAAATGAAGCAACATCAGCAGGCGGCGCTCGGTTGATTGGCCGACTGTTAAGCTGTAGAACCGGCCGGGAAAAGGGGTGGGTCGCTGGCGGCGCTTGCAAAAGCTCGAAAAGACGGCCACATGCCTGTCTTCCTTTCAACGTCTTTGCGATTTCCACACGAGCCCGAGGCACCTGACCGTCGATGTTCATCACCCCTGCTTTTGCGCAAGCCACCGGTGCCGGCCCGGATCCATTGATCAACATGCTCGTACCGCTATTGCTGGTTTTGCCGATTTTCTACTTCCTGTTGTGGCGCCCGCAGCAGCAGCGCTTGAAGCAGCACAAAGACTTGATTTCCTCGGTGAAACGCGGTGATACGGTCGTGACCGCAGGGGGCATCATTGGTACGGTCGTGAAGGTCAAAGACGACAATGAGCTGGAAGTTGAAATCGCCAAGGATACGCGGGTTCGCGTCCTGAAAAGTTCGATTTCCGATGTGCGCAACAAGGGCGAGCCCGTCAAGGCCGTCTGAGGAACTATATCGCAGCCGTCGCCTTTTATTGCGCCCGGCGACCTGCTTCCCGCAGGGAAATCAGCCGGGTGCCAACAAACACAAGTGAGCTGCCATGTTGCATTTTTCTCGAGGCAAGATCATCGCGATCGTCAGCATCTGCCTGTTTGGATTGCTCGCGTGCGTGCCGAATTTCTTGTCGCCATCGGCACTCGAAAACTATCCGAACTTCCTCCCCAAGTCGCGAATCAATCTGGGACTTGATCTGCAGGGCGGCGCACATGTGCTGGCCGGCATGGACACGGACGAGCTGCGCCGAGATTGGCTCGATAAGATCCGCGACGCCGCACGGGCCGCGATGCTGAAGGAAAAACTTGGCTTCCAGAGTGTCGGCATCGCCCAAGGCGGCGTGGCCGTGCGCCTCGTTAAGGCCGAAGATCAGGACGCCGCCTTCAAGGCATTGCGTGCCCTCGCCCAACCTATCTCGGGAGCCGACATCACCGGCTCGGCGGCGCTCGACATCGATGTCGCGCGAGAGGGTGCCGACGCCATCTCCTTGAAGCCAACCGCACCGGGTATGCAAGCGCGCGTCACCGGTGCCATCGGCAGCGCTGTTGAAATCGTCCGCAACCGCTGCGATCCAGGCGGCAACAAGGAAATGGTGATCCAGCGCCAGGGCACGGACCGCATTCTTCTGCAGGCGCCGGGAATCGAAGATGTGAGGGTCATCGAAGATTGCTTCAAAGTCGCCAAGCTGACCTTCCACCTGGTTCATACCACCATGACTGCCGAGGAAGCGCGGACCGGACGCATTCCACAAGGGTACAAAATTCTTCCGAGCCGCGACGGCGGCGAGGAACTGATCGAATCGCGCAGCACCGTGACCGGTGAACAGCTCGTCGATGCCCAGCCGGGCTTTGATCAACGCACCAACGAACCGATCGTATCTTTCCGCTTCAATCAATCCGGCGCGAGAACATTCGGCAAACTATCTTCGGAAAACGTGGGCCGGCGCTTCGCGGTCGTTCTCGACGACAAGGTGATTACCGCGCCGCGCATCAACGAGCCGATTCTGGGTGGCACCGGACAGATAACCGGCAACTTCCAGGTCGCCGAGGCGAACAGCCTAGCAACCAACCTGCGCTCCGGTGCGTTGCCGGCAAAACTTACCATCGTCGAACAGCGGGTCGTCGGCGCAAGTTTGGGTGCGGATTCAATCAAAGCCGGTCAGCGTGCCTCTTTGATCGGCGCGCTCGCCGTCGTCGTCTTCATGACGTTTGCCTACGGCCTGTTCGGCGTGTTCGCTGTGATCGCGGTGGCGCTCAACGTTCTGTTGATCGTCGCTGTGATGTCGCTGATCGGCTCGACTCTGACCCTCCCGGGCATCGCCGGCATCGTGCTGACGATCGGCATGGCAGTCGACGCCAACGTTTTGATTTACGAACGCATGCGTGAGGAATTGCGCAACGGCAAATCGACGATCGCTGCACTCGATGCCGGTTTCGACCGCGCCTTTGCGACCATCGTCGACGCCAACCTCACCACGCTGATCGCTGGCATCGTAATGTTCTGGTTGGGCTCTGGTCCGATCCGCGGCTTTGCGATAACCCTGTCCCTTGGCATCATGACGACGGTATTTACGGCCTTTACCGTGACACGCCTGCTGGTTGCCTGGTGGCTGTCGCGCCAAAAAGACCGGAAGGTCGCGACGCCGATTTCATTCAAGCCCGTGAGGCAGTGACAACATGTTCAAGGGCATAGATTTTTTCCCCCATGGCACCAAGTGGGACGTGGTCGGCAAGCGCTTTTGGTTCGTCGGACTTTCTTGGGTCCTCGCGCTGATCGCCGGTGGCCTGTTAATGACCAGGGGTCTCAACTACGGCGTCGATTTCAAGGGTGGCGCGCTGATCGAGATCCAATCGAAAGCTGGCGACCTCGACGTCGGAACGCTGCGCGAGAAACTTAACAAGCTCGGCCTCGGCGATGTGCAAGTGCAGTCGGTGGGGAAGGGTAACGAAGCCTTGATCCGGGTTGCACAGCAAGCCGACGAAAAAACACAAAAAGATGCCACCGATAAAGTCGTCACCGCACTTGGCGATGGCATAACGTTGCGACGCACCGAGGTCGTTGGACCAGCGGTTTCCGCCGAACTCAAGCGGACCAGCATTATTGCCGTCATCGTCTCGCTGTTTGGCATTTTCGCTTACGTATGGTTTCGCTTCGAGTGGCAGTTCGCGGTGGCAGCCATCGTGGCGCTCATCCATGACGTGTTCATAACCGCCGGCATGTTCTCGGCGCTGTGGATCGAATTTGATCTTTCGGTGGTTGCCGCGTTGCTGACGCTCGCCGGCTACTCGATCAACGATACCGTCGTCGTATTCGATCGAATCCGCGAAAACTTGCGCAAATACAAAAAGATGCCGCTGATCGACTTGATGAACCTTGCCATTAACGAGACGCTCTCGCGCACCGTGCTGACCTCTGTCGTGACCTTCCTGGCCGTACTCGCGCTTTACCTTTTCGGCACCGAAGTCATCCACGGCTTCTCGTTTGCCATGCTGTTCGGTATCTTGATCGGCACCTACTCCTCGATTTTCGTGGCGGCCTCCATGCTGCTGGCGTTCGGCATCAAGCGTGACGGTTGGACCGGCGAGAAAGTAGCGGCGGGAATTGCCTCCGCCGCCAAGAAGGGCTGATCGAGATCATTCATGGTGCTCAAGGCGAACCCAGCGCCTGCCGCATTCGCCGGACACTTTCCCGGCCGCAGCCCCATCGACGCATATGGTAACGGGGGTTTCCGCTTCGCCGGCATGAGCCATCGTGGCTCAATCCTGTGCTTGCCGAGCGGCGTTTGGGCCTGGGATGTCGTCATATCCAATGACTTGACCCTCGAAGCACTCGCTCGCGCCTTAAAAGAACTCGAGCCTCCCGCGTTCCTCCTTTTGGGAACCGGGCGGCAACAAGTATTCCCCTCGATCGATATTCGGCGCGCGTTCGAGGCTAAGCGCATCGGCCTCGATATCATGGACACCGGGGCTGCAGCGCGCACTTACAACATTCTGCTAGCCGAGCAGCGGCCGGTGTCAGCAGCGTTTCTCGCCGTCGACTGAGGCCTTGGAGGTTTACTTACATGAACGCTATTCTCGGCGATCCGATGAAATCGCTCCTCGCAGGCCTTGCAATTTCGCTAGTCATTCTGATTGCCTGGGTGGCGCTTGCAGGCGTCGACCGCGTGGGCCTGATTTCGTTTCTGCTGCGGTGGGTTCACGTTTTTTCAGCGATCATTTGGATCGGTATGATCTGGTTTGTGAATTTCATCCAGTTCGCAGCCTTACGGGATGCAGACGACGCGGGCAAAGCTGCTATTCACAAATTCATCGTGCCCAAAGTTGCAATGACCTTCCGTCACACCTCGCACGCTGTATTGCTCACCGGTGTCTTGTTGTTGATCACCAGCGGATATTTGCTTGATCGGCTAATTTTCACCTCGGCCGTCTATGTACCACCGTTGCGCAACGCGCTGCTGTGGGGTGGCACCATTGCCGGTGTTGCCATGTGGGTTTTGGTCCACTTCAAGATTTGGCCGAACATCAAGATTGTGCTCGGCGAGACGGCGGGCGATGCGGATGCCAAGGCGCGTGCCCGCGATAACGTGCGGGTCTATGCACGCCTCAACCTCATACTGGCAGTCCCCGTTACATTTGTGATGATCGCTGCAGCACACCTCTATTAGGGTGCCGAACAATGCGACACGTATAGCCTCAGCATCCACCGATGTGGTGGCGATCGCCGCACGCGCGCATGAACGCGATCGCTATTTGGCGGCTTTACTCAGCCCGCGCGAGATCCGCATCGATTTGATCGCACTTGCAGCCTTTGCCGGCGAAGTCGGACGCATCCCCGCGTTCGTTACCGAACCAATGATGGGGCGCATCCGCCTGCAATGGTGGCAAGACCGCTTCCGCGAGCGAACCAGTGGCGGACACCCCGTTGCCGCAGCGATTCTCGACACCATCAATCGCCATGCACTGCCTGTCGACCGCCTCATCGGCCTGATCGAAGCGCACGAAGATAGCCTCGATGATTGCCCGTTCGGCGATGAAGCCGCGCTGCTGGACTACATCGATCGCATCGATGGTACGCTATTCGAATTGGCCGCTCGCATCACAGGCAATGCGGCCCCCGCCGAACTGGCGTTCAACGGCGGGCGCGCTTACGGCCTCGCACGCCTGCTTACCGAAATGCCGGCAACATTGGCGCACGGTCGATTGTTATTTCCATCGGCGCATATGCGTGCTGCCGTTAATGCAAAGTCCGATGACATTCAGGTCATCACACGAGACTTTGGCGGGCTAGCCCGCCGACATCTCGCCGCAATTCCGCGCCAGATGCAACAAGTGTCCCGGCGGCATCGCTCGGCTTTCCTACCCCTTGCCCTCGTGGAGCCCTATTTAGACGCTCTTGAACACGTGCGGTCGCAATCGATGGCGGCCATCGAGATCAATCCATTGCATCGCGTTTGGCGGCTTTGGCGCTGTCATCGGGCGGGCAGAGTATAGCGTCCGATTTGAGCCGCCATTCGACGAGGCAAACGAGGTTTGCACCATGAATATTTCTTTCCCGCGTCGACCGAAACAAATCCCGGCGCTCATCTTGGCGCCACTGATCTTGGTTTGCAGCGCGCTGACCCCGTCGGTTGCGACCGCCGAAACAGCAATTGCGTGGCGCGTCGAGAACGCGTTCCGTTTTTTTGATGATCCGGCCAACACGGAGATGCATCGGGCAACGTGGGCGGACCTTACGGATGAGGAACGGCGCACCCCCGTTCTCGCTGCCGAGCGACTGCTTGCCAGCCGCCATTCCGATGGTTGGGCCTCGACCGTCGTCGGAAAAACGTGTTGGGATTCGAAGCGCAACCGGCATGTTTGTTCGGACAAGGGTACGTACGTCAATCCGACGGCGCATACCGTTCTATTGGAAATGCGCGGTATCGAGGATGCCACTTCGGTGGAATGCGTGTGGTTGACTGCACCGAGAGGCAAAACGCAAACACGCGGCAAAGCCATAAACAAACTTTGCAGCGAACCGCTCAGCATCGACATCTCCTATCCGGACGGGATGGGCATTTCCGTCGAAGTTGGTGGGCAGGAAGTGGCGCGCACGGACGTCAAGGTCACGGACCTGTTGATCGTCGGCATGGGCGACAGCTTTGGTTCGGGCGAGGGCAACCCAGACATCCCCGTCCGTTTTTCACGCGAACGAGCCGCCGACTACGGTGATGCCAAAGACGCGAGCCTTGCCGGCTATCCGACGCGCGTCGGCGAATGGAGCCAAATTGGCGACGCGAAGTTCATCGAGGAAAACGCGCGCTGGATCGACCAGGCATGTCATCGCTCGCTTTACTCGCATCAGCTCCGGGCGGCCCTTCAACTAGCGATCGAAGATCCACATCGGTCCGTGACATATGTTGGTGCTGCGTGTTCGGGAGCGGAAGTCACGACCGGGCTTTTTCTTCGTTACAAGGGCAACGAATGGGTGCCCAACCCGCCCGAATTTTCACAAATATCAGCCGTCGCCGAAGCCCAGTGCGGGGGTAAAGAGGCCCGCATGCAAGACCTCCCCGAAGCCTACCACATCGGCGGAAAAATTCCGGACCTCAAGGGCGGATTGGTCCTGCGTAAATGCGAGGCCGAGCAATCGCGGAAGATCGATCTTTTAATGTTGTCGATCGGTGGCAACGACGTCGGCTTTGCCCGCCTGGTCGCTAATGCCGTGCTGGCTGATCAGTCAATTCTGAAGAAACTCGGCGGCTGGTTCGGTCAGGTTCATGGTCCAGCCGAAGCTGGCGCCCAAATCGTGCAGTTGGAAGATCGGTACAAGTCGTTCAACCGTGCGATCCACAACATCCTCCATCTGCCTTGGGACGAGAGCGACCGCGTCATCCTGACCGCGTATCCGGGCCTGGCAATTCTTGAAGACGGGCGAAGCGTTTGCCCCGATGGCCGCGCTGGGCTTGACGTGGTCAGCGACTTTCAGCTGAGTGCCGCCAAAGCCAAGGAAAGCAGCGCCGTTGCAGAAAAGCTGAATGGCGTGATGAAGTCGGCTGCGAGATCCTATGGCTGGACCTTCGCAGAGGCCCACCGCCGTGCCTTCCTGGGACGTGGAATATGCGCCGGCTACAATGCCAATGCATTGTCGTCAGCCGACGACCTTCGTCTTCCGCGCAAGACTGCGGGCGGCGGATGGGAGCCATACAATCCAGCGGATTATCAACCGTACGCCAGCCGCCAACGTTGGTTTCGCACTCCTAACGACGCATTCCTGACGGGCAACTTCCACGTATCAGCATCGCTCATGCAAAAGGTTCTGAAACTGCAGAGCTTGTCTTGGTTTCAGCTATTACTGGCCGCAACGTATTCCGGCGCTTTTCATCCGACGGCCGAAGGCCACGCCGCAATCGCCGACAGCGTGGCTGAACGAGCCCGTGCTGTGCTAGCGAAGTATGGCCAAGTGAACACGAGCACGGAGTGATCGGCGCAACGCAATGTCACGATGAGTTGTTAGCTCCCTTCATCTTTCGGCGGGCGAATTCGAGTGGCAGCGCGCTCGTACACTTGATCTGCTCCATCGCGAATGCTGACGAAACGTTGGACAACTCGATTTTGGTGATCAGCTTCTTGTAAAACGCGTCATAGGCCGCGATGTCGGGCACGACGACGCGCAATAAATAGTCCACAGCGCCGCTCATCCGATAAAACTCTACGACCTCGGGGAACTCGACAATGACCTTATGAAAATCCTCGAGCCAACCTAAGGCATGCCGGTTGGTCGAAATCGACACGAAAACCGTGACGCCAGCCTCCACAGATTTCGGTTCCAAAAGCGCTACGCGACGTTGAATGATGCCGGCCTCTTCCATTTTCTGGATGCGTCGCCAGCAGGGCGTGGTCGAGAGCCCGACAGACTTGCCGATTTCGGCGACCGGCTGCGTGCAATCTTTTTGCAAAATATCCAGTATCTTCAGGTCCATTTCGTCGAGCATGATTGGTCCAATTCATTGCCAGGAATAGCTTTGCTTGACATGCCTATTTCTTGAGCATGCAATTCGTTACAACGGGGCGTCAATCAAAAAATTAGCAAAAATTTTTACATTTATCTCATTTGAGCTTGTGATGATCGCCGATCACTGCCATTTGCTCCACACCAGGGGCACCAAATGCTTCGTTGGCTTTAGGAACATCTGGAAATGCTCCATACCTCCTTCGCATCTCGCTTGACGTGGATCACACCCGATTTTGCCGTCACTTCGGCGCCTGAGGCTGCCGACTTCGCCCGTTTGGCGGAATGCGGGATCAGAAGCGTCATATCCAACCGGCCCGATGGTGAGGAAGCCGGTCAAATGCTTGCCAAGACCGAAGCAGCGTGCGCTTGGCGCGCCGGAATGAATTTCCGCCATGTGCCCGCCGCCAAGCACGACCTGTTCACTGACCAAGTCGTCGAGGGGATGGCGGATGCTTTGCGAGGACTTAAAGGTCCAGTAGTTGCCCACTGCAAATCCGGCCTCAGATCGGCGATCATCTGGGCCGCAGCTAGCGCTCGCAGCCAACCCGTCGACTGTGTGCTGGCCGCCCTCGACAAAGCCGGATTCGAGCTCGAGGCAATTCGCGATGATCTCGACTCACAAGCCGATCGAAAGCGCTGGCTCGGTGTTTCGAGTTCGCTCGATTGCAACGCGGAAGCGCTGCGCGAAATTGCCACTCTTGCCACATCGCGAAGCGCCGCTTGACTGAGTGTTTGTTCAGCGTGCGAGCCCGGCGCTTTGACTGGAGGGTAGTCCCTCTCGCAGTGCTCTTTCGAGTGCTGCATTGCCGGCGCGATCGGCAATCGCTTCCGGCACCACCCACAAGCGGTAACTACCCGCCGTGACAGGGCGGCGGCAGACAAGCCTCATGCCTTCGATGCGGCAATCGGAGTCTACATCGATGATCTGGCTTTCGCGACGATCGTGGGCCAAAACCTTCATGTCAACCGGCTGCACGAAG
>JANLXZ010000282.1:0-4499 GCA_031365375.1 Hyphomicrobiaceae bacterium
AATTAAACCGCCACAAGGGCACTGGCGCGGCGCAATCGACGCCCTCAAGCGGTTGCGATAACCCCTGCGAGTTTCACCACACTCTCGGCAGGCGCAGGTGGAAATATGTCAGCACTGCTGACCTATTGACAAGACGTGCAAGACGACAAACTTGAGGAGTGAATATCGCAGCTGAAATCAGCCGAGGAGCCTCATCATGAACATCGTCATCCGCCGCGGCAACGAGCGCGGCCACGTCAACTTCGGCTGGCTCGACAGCCATCACACGTTCTCGTTCGGGGATTACCATGACCCGCGCCACATGGGTTTCGGGCCGCTGCGCGTGATCAACGACGATCGCGTCGCCGGTGGCGGCGGCTTTCCCACGCACCCGCACCGCGACATGGAAATCATCACGTATGTTTTGGAAGGCGCGCTCGAACACAAGGACAGCATCGGCACGGGGTCAGTAATCACACCGGGCGACGTACAACGCATGTCGGCTGGCAGTGGCATTCGCCACAGCGAGTTCAACGCCTCGAAATCTGAATCGGTCCATTTGTTGCAGATCTGGATCGTTCCAGAAACGCAGGGATTGCCGCCGGCGTATGAGCAAAAATCGTTCTCCAGGGCCGATAAAAAGGGCCGACTTCGGCTCGTGGGATCACGCGATGGCCGCGACGGTTCGGTAACGATCCATCGCGACGTCGATCTCCTTGCTGGCATGTTGGGCGCCAACGATGCTGTGCGGCACGTGGTCAAACCGGGCCGAATTGCGTGGCTTCAGGTTGCGCGCGGAAACACCCGTCTCAACGGCGAGCTACTCATGACAGGTGATGGAGCGGCGATCATGGAGCCGGGCACGCTCGAATTGAGCGGGATCGCTGAAGATGCGGAAGTCTTGTTGTTTGATATGGCGGCTTGAACGCCCAACCATTGTCAGGATCAGGCGAGCGACTTCACGTCCTCGAGAGTGAGATTGCCCGGCACGATCGTAATTGGAATCGGGAACGTGCCGGCGGTCTTGCCGACAGCCAATGACGAGACCAACGGTCCTGGCCCTTTTGAATCGGTGGAGGCACCAAGTATCAAGATGGCGATATCCTGATCGTCTTCGATCAACTTGATGATTTCTTCTGCCGCCTCGCCCTCGCGGATCACCTCGTCGCTGACCAAGTCATCGAACCCCGCGAGGGAAAGTTTACGGCGGAATAGACGAAACAGCGCCTTTGCCTTCGCTGTTTCCTCCTCCACTTGAATTTGCCGTACGCCGGCCCAGTGCTGATAATCCTGCGGCTCAATCATGTAGAGCAGTAGGATGGTGCCGTTGGAATGACTGATGCGACTGGCAGCAAAATAGAGCGCGGCCTCAACCTCGGTACTCTCGTCGACAACGACGAGATACTTGCGCTTGTGGCCGGGATCGTAAGCGGATCGTTTGTTCTGCGTCGGCATGTATCGACGTTGCCATGAGTTGATCGTCCGGGCAATTGGCACGATCGACGAAATTTCACCTGGAAGCGCTGTGCATTCGGCGCGCGAACGTCGATGGCGCTTATTTGCCTATAAATCCAACAATTTCTCTCGTCTCGCGATAGATCGGATTGGCGATTGCGCGCGCACGATCTGCGCCATTCGACAAAATCCGATCCATCTCCGCAGGATCGGATACGAGGCGGCGCATCTCATTGCCGATTGGACCAAGTTTGGCGACGCACAAATCGCGCAATGCCGTTTTAAATACGGAAAACGATCCGCCGCCAAACTCGCCCAGCACCGCGACTTTGGTGGTGCCCGAGAGCGCCGCGTAGATGCCAACCAGATTTTCTGCTTCGGGCCGTGTCGCCAAGCCTGCCGCTTCAGAGGGGAGCGGCTCCGGATCGGTTTTTGCTTTTTGGATTTTCTTGGCGATCGTGTCGGCGTCGTCCGTCAAGTTGATGCGAGACAGGTCCGAGGGATCGGACTTCGACATCTTTTTGGTGCCATCGCGCAAACTCATCACGCGGGTCGCCGGACCGGTAATCACCGGTTCCGGTTGCGGGAAGAATATGCCGTCGGCAATTCTCGCGGCCTCGATCTGAGCGCGGAAATCATGATTGAACTTGGCCGCGATATCGCGGGCCAACTCGAGGTGTTGTTTCTGATCTTCGCCAACCGGAACATGCGTCGCACGATACACCAGAATGTCGGCGGCCATCAGCACGGGATAATCATAGAGGCCGACGGAGGCACGTTCTTTCTCCTTGCCGGCCTTATCCTTGAACTGGGTCATGCGATCGAGCCAGCCCAATCTCGCAACGCAGTTTAGGATCCACGCCAGTTGCGCGTGCTCGGCCACCTGGCTTTGGTTGAACAGGATGCTTTTTTTCGGATCGATGCCGCACGCGATGTAGGCCGCGGCAACCTCACGCGTGGCGGCCCGAAGCGCCGCCGGATCTTGCCAGACGGTAATCGCGTGCATGTCGACGACACAATAAATGCATTCGTACTCGTCCTGCATCCGCACCCAATTGACCATCGCACCCAAGTAATTACCGAGGGTCAAGTTGCCCGACGGCTGCATGCCGGAGAACACGCGGCCGGCTGAACCCGAAGGGGCAAACGCATTCGCAATGGTCATTGATCTAATTCCTCGGATCCAGGCTTCCGCAGACAATACGGCGGTCTGCCGAGAGCGGGTTATGACCCGGTGCCAAGCCTCGCGCAAGGCTTGCCTTCACGATCAGAAAATGAAATCCGCGCCTGTCAAAGTACTGGCCGATACGCCAGATAAGCTGATCGTATCATCGCCGATCGTAACCATAGCCGATCCATTGCTGGTGCTCTCGATATGGATCGTCGAGCCGAGCGATGCTGCAGTGAAACCGCGTCCTCCAAGGTCGATGAAATCGCGGCCGTTGGCGAGATCGGCGTTAAAATCGACGATGATGTCGGCACCCGAGCCGGCTTGACGAAAATCGAAGACATCACTGCCGCCGTTGCCAGCCATTGTATCATTGCCGGCGCCTCCAATCAGGCGATCGTTAAAGGTGCTGCCAAGCAGATAATCGTTGCCGCTGGCGCCGTCGAGCACGACCGCGGCGGTGGCCTCATAGCCGAACAGACCGTTATCCTGGCCATTACCGCTGCCACCGGCCGACGCGCCGTAGATGATCAATTGCTCAAGGTTGTCAGCGAGCGTTGTGATGCCCGCAGCGGTGGAGAACAACGTATCGAAACCACCACCGGCTGCTTCCTCGATCACATCCAGTCCGCTTTCGACGATGTAGATATCATTGCCCGTGCCGCCTATCAGGACATTCGTACCGCCAAAGCCGATCAACGCGTCGTCGCCATTGCCACCCATCAGCGTGTCACTGAACTGACCGCCGTAAATAACGTCGTTGCCCTCCCGGCCATCCAGCGTCACGGCCGAGGTCGCCGAGAGCCCAACCAAGAGATTGGCCTGAGCATTGCCAATGCCTTCGGTCGCCCCTTCGGATAGAACCAATTGCTCAACATTGTCCGCGAGAGTTGTAGCTGTAGCCGCACTCGAAAACACGGTATCAAGCCCGCCGCCCGCCGATTCGACGATGACGTCGGCACCGCTTTGGACGATGTAAACATCGTCGCCATCGCCACCAGTCAGCGTGTTTGCGCCCCCCATGCCGATCAGCACGTCGTTGCCAGCGCCGCCACTCAGGTAATCGGCGAAAGCACCGCCATAGATTGTATCGTTGCCACCGAGGCCAACAAGGGTCACCGGTCCAGTCGCGGAAATGCCAACCAACAAATTGGCTTGTGCGTTGCCTACGCCATCGGTTGCGGCGCCGTAGAGCACAAGCTGTTCCACGTTTTCGGCAAGCGTCGTCGTGACAGCGACGTTAGAGAGAACCGTATCAACGCCTTGGCCGCTCACTTCGACGACTTCGTCCGATCCACTTTCGGAATAATAGATGTCATCGCCAGCGCCGCCGGTCAGCGTGTTGGCTCCCCCGTGGCCGACCAGGGTATCGTTGCCTAGGTCGCCGATCAGGGTGTCGTCGCTGGCGCCGCCGAGGAGGATGTCATCGCCGCCACCACCGACAAGCGTGACAGGTCCGCCCGCCTCGATTGCCCAAATGATGTTATTGCCGCTGTTACCAGTTCCGCCGGTCGCGTTACCGCGCAGCACAAGTTGTTCGACCTCGTTCGCGAGAATTGCAGTGCCGGCAAATGTCGAGATGACTGTATCCAAGCCACCGGCAGATGTTTCGACGATGGTGTCGGTATCGCTTGAAATATAATAGACATCGTCGCCGGAGCCGCCAACGAGCCGATCAGTTCCGCCACCGCCCGCCAAAGCGTCGTCGCCGGCGCCGCCGTTGACCGTGTCATTCCCAGCGCCGCCCGATAAGACATCGTTGCCGAGGCCGCCGGTGATGGTTTCGTCCCCCGATCCGCCCGTGTGAACGAGGCTGGACGTTACGCTGGTAAATTGTACGAGACCAATCGCGACACCCGAGATCGAATTGTTTTCGACCACCGTATGATCAACAGCG
>JANLXZ010000320.1:0-5671 GCA_031365375.1 Hyphomicrobiaceae bacterium
CAATAATCTGACGTTGATGGCGCTGGCCGTTTCCGTCGGTTTCGTGGTCGACGATGCGATCGTCATGATCGAAAACGCGTTCCGCTATCTCGAACAAGGCAAGTCGCCGATGCAGGCGACGATCCTGGGTGCCCAACAAATTGGGTTCACGGTGCTGTCGATCAGTATCTCGCTCGTTGCGGCGTTTATCCCGTTGCTGTTTATGACCGGCGTGGTCGGACGCCTGTTGCGCGAATTTTCGGTAACCCTCGTGTTTGCGATCGTCGTTTCAACGATCGTATCATTGTCGGTGACGCCAATGATCTGCGCCCACTTCGTAAAGAAACCGCCGAGCCCTGATGCCACCATATTCGATCGGGTGATCGAAGGTTTCTTGTCGCGGCTGGTGGCTGGCTACGCTTGGACTTTACGGCTGGCGCTGCGTTGGCAGGGCGTGATGTTGATGGTCATGATTGCGACCATCGCGATCACCGTCGACTTCTATATCAAGATCCCAAAGGGTTACTTCCCGCAAGACGACTCCGGTCTGATTTTCGGGTCGACGCGAGCCTCTCCAGACATCTCGTTCCAAGCGATGTCGACGCTGCAGTTGCGGGCGACCGAGATTATAACCACCGACCCTGCGGTTGAGGCGGTCGGCTCATCCGTCGGCGGCGGCAGCAGCGTCAACCAAGGCCGCATCTTCATAAACCTCAAGTCGCGCGCGGTAACCGGCGAGACCACTGCCGATGTCGTCACGCGGTTGCGCCCAAAACTGCTCGCGATCGGAGGCATGCAGGTTTTTCTCGTCCCCGCCCTCGATATTCGCGCTGGCGGACGTTCGTCACGCTCCCAGTATCAGTTCACATTGTGGAGCCAAGATCTCGATCAGCTGATCACCTGGGCACCGAAGGTGATCGACCGGCTGCAACGCACCCCCGGACTGACCGACGTGTCGAACGACCGCGAGCAAGGTGGCTTGCAAATCAACGCCGTGATCGACCGGACCGCGGCTTCAAGACTAGGCGTGCGCATTCAGGATATCGATACCGCGCTCAATAACGCTTTTGCCCAGCGTCAGATCTCGACGATCTATTCGGCACGCAACCAATATCGCGTGGTGCTGGAGGTCGATCCGAAATTCCAGCGCGAACCGGCCGATCTGGAGCGCGTTTACGTGCCGAGCTCGAGCCGCACCCAGGTGCCGCTGTCCACCGTCGTGCGCTTCGACAAGGGGCTGGCGCCACTGGTCATCAATCATCAGGGACCGTTCCCGTCGATCACGATCAGCTATAACTTGGAACAGGGCGCGACGCTGCAGGAAGCGCAAGTGGCGATCCAGAAGGCCGTCGCTGAACTGCGCATGCCCGATGGTATCCGCGCCGAAGCGGCCGGCGATGCAGCATCGTTTCAGCGAAGTGCCAATGCGCAGCCGCTATTGATCCTGGCGGCGCTCGTCGCAGTCTACATCGTGCTCGGCGTGTTGTACGAGAGCCTGGCGCATCCGTTGACGATCATCTCGACTTTGCCTTCGGCGGGCCTCGGCGCGCTCCTTGCTTTGCAAATAGCGGGGGCGGAATTGACCACCATCGCGCTGATCGGAATCATCCTGCTGATCGGCATCGTGAAAAAGAACGGCATCATGCTGGTTGACTTCGCGCTCGATGCCGAACGGACACGTGGCATGAACCCCGAGGAAGCGATTTATGAAGCGTGCATCGAGCGCTTCCGTCCAATTCTAATGACCAGCTTGGCAGCACTGCTCGGCGCGGTCCCAATGCTACTTGCAACTGGCCCAGGTTCCGAGATGCGCCGCCCGCTCGGCATCACGATTGTTGGCGGATTGATCGTCTCACAGATCCTCACGCTCTATACGACGCCGGTGATTTATCTGCTTCTCGACAAGTTGCATCATCGGCTGTGGGGTCGCACAGGACATGCACGCGCAGCGGTTGACGGCGACGCTCCGGCGGCTAGCGTTGCACCTGCCGAATAGTCGGCATCGAGTAAACGAGCCTTCACCCATGCCCGCAAGAGCACTTACCGCTGGTCCGACATCGGGCACATTCTTCTCGCAACGGCTGCGATTGCACTATGTCGACTGGGGGAATCCGGCAGCACCGCCTCTGCTGTTGATCCACGGCGGGCGCGACCATTGCCGGAACTGGGACTTCGTTGCCGAGCGCCTGCGCGACCGCTTTCATATCATCGCACCCGATTTGCGCGGGCACGGCGACAGTCAGTGGGCGCAGAATGGCAGCTACGGCATGGCGCCGTACATCTACGACCTGGCTCAACTGATCGAGAGCCAGAAACTTGCGCCGGTGACGATTATTGCGCACTCACTCGGCGGCATGATCAGCTTGCGCTATGCAGGGCTCTACCCGGAGAAGGTCGCCCGCATTGTATCGGTTGAGGGACTTGGTTCGTCGCCAAAGCAACAGGCAGAAACGATGGCCAAGCCCTATGCCGAGCGGCTCGGTGCCTGGATCAATCAACAGCGCACACTCGCCGCGCGCCAGCCCCGTCGCTATGCCTCACTCGAAGAGGCCGTCTCGCGCATGCAGGCCGAGAACAAGCATCTGACGGCCGAACAGGCGCTCCATCTTACGCGGTTTGGCGTCAACCAGAACGAGGATGGGACGTTCAGCTGGAAGTTCGACAATTATCTGCGCGGCTGGCCGCCATCCGACATGACCCAGGAGGAAGTCGAGCATTTGTGGGCCCGCATCACGTGTCCAGCGCTACTTGTTTACGGCGGCGATAGCTGGGCCTCGAACCCCGAAACCGACGGCCGCGCGCGGCACTTCAAATCGGCCCGCGTGGTGACGATCGCCGGCGCCAGCCATTGGGTCCACCATGACCGGCTCGACGACTTCATGCGTGAGGTGGATCAGTTCTTGGGATAACGGATCATTGGCGGCCTTCGCTCGGCGAAATCAGCGCGCCTCTGGTCGTCGTTCCGAAATGACCGATGCAGTCCAGCCGGAACGTGCGGCTTATCGCGCGAACCGGCGTTTGGCTTCGAGCGCGAGGCCAAAGCCGACGCTGTTGAACAAATCCCCCTCGATCGCGCGCGCCTTCGGCAGGAGTAGCGCCAGCAACTGCTTCACGGCCGGTACGGCCGATGTCCCACCGGTGAGAAACACCGTCGTGATGTCGGCCGCGCTACGGCCGGAGGCTGCGAGCGTCGCATGCACGGCTCCCGTCAGACGTTCGAGTTCGCCGACGATGGCACGCTCGAATTGCCGCTTGGTCGCGCGAACGGCAAACCCATCGGCTGCATCGCGCAGATCCACATCGACCGAATCATCGGCCGACAGATCGATCTTTGCCTGCTCGATGCGACCGGCAATGGCATGGCCGCTGTGCCGGCGGATCACTTCGACGTAGCGCTCAAACGGCTTGGGGTCGGCGCAGTCGGTGAGGATTTGCTTGAACATCATCATGTTCTTCGATGTCGCAATGGTGTGGATGCGATGCCAAGTCGCCAGATCGACGAACGGCCAGCGGGGTAGATCGCGGCCAGTTTTCGTTTTGGATTTGGAACCCAAGTGCGGCATGACGGCTGTCATGCTGAGGCGCATGTCGAGATTGGTGCCGCCAACACGAATGCCATCGTTCGCCAGAATGTCTCCCGAGCGGTCGCGTTTGCTGCGTCGCTTGGGACCCACTTCCACCACAGAGAAATCGGCCGTGCCGCCGCCAATATCGGCGATGAATACGAGCTCATCCCGTTCAAGTGTGTGTTCGAATGACAAGGCCGCCGCGATCGGCTCGAACTGGAAGGCCACGTGAGCAAAACCAGCCTCGCGCGCGATTTCACCGAGCTTGACTTCGGCACGCGCGTCAATCGCTGCGTCGTCGTCGACGAAATGTACCGGGCGGCCCATGACGACCTTGTCGATCCGCGAACCGGTGAACGCTTCCGCCTTGGCCTTGAGGTGCCGAATGTAGCCGACAAGGATATGCTCGAAAGTCTCATAGCGACCGCCCACCGCCGTTTTATCCATGATCAGCTCGGAGCCGAGGATCGATTTTAGCGAGCGCATCAAGCGGCCGGTCTCGCCGGTCGTATAGGCCTCGATTGCAGCGCGTCCGTAGATCGCAGCTGCACCGTCCGCCTCGTAGAAGATCGCGCTGGGCAGCGTCGTGTGGCCGTTTTCGAGCGGCACCAGCGTTGTTTCATCGCCGCGCACGACCGCAATCGTTGAATTCGACGTACCGAAATCGATGCCGCAAATGGGTTTCATCACCGCCAGTTACGCGAGAGTTCGCTGCACTGCAACAAAAGCGTTTGGCGGTTAGGTTTTATGATGTTTGAACTGTCAACGTTAGTGAGCGAAAGATCAAACTTTATGGGACGCACCGTGTTCGCAAATGTAGCGACGTCGCGAGTTCTGTTTGCCGACACGTGCAGGAGGGATTGTCATGGCGAAAATAGCGTTTCTCGGGTTGGGCAAGATGGGCTCCGGCATGGCGTCGAGCTTGGCGCGGGCGGGGCACCACGTAGCGATCTGGAATCGCAACCCGCAGAAGGCCAAGGAGTTGGCTTCAGGTGGCATGACGGTCGCCGCCTCGCCGGCCGCGGCCGCGATCGATGCCGACGCCATCTTTTCCATGGTCGCCGATGACGAGGCCTCGGAACGCGTATGGCTCGCAGCCGACGGCGCGTTGTCTACTGCAAAGCCCGGTGCCTTCGCCATCGAGTGTTCGACGATTTCATACGAGCACGTGCAGCGACTGGCGAAAGCATCGGCCGAGCGCGGACTTCGCTACATCGACTGTCCCGTCAACGGGCTGCCGAGTGTGGCAGCGCAGGGCAAGCTGACCTTGCTCGTAGGTGCATCGGATGACGATTTATCAGGCGCGCGCCCGCTCCTTGATTGCATCGGCGCGTCGATTTTGCATTTTGGGGCGATCGGCGCCGGCACCGCGTTCAAGTTGATCAATAATCTTCTGGGTGCGGTGCATATTGCGTCATTGGCCGAGGCGGTGGCCTTGGCAAGCCGGATCGGATTGGATCAGAAGACGCTTATTGCGGCAATCGAATCGGGACCTTGTGCCAGTCCGCACGTGAGACGGCTGATCGCGCCAATGGTCGAGGGTCGGCTGTCGGACGCGCCAGGATTATCGATCGGCTTGCGTGAGAAAGATGCCAGATACGCGCTCGGTCTCGCGCGGCATGCGGAAGTGGGGATGGCCGTCGGTAAGATGGCGCACGCTTGGTACGCCGCCGCCAAGCCGCAGCATGGAGCCGAGGACGACTCGGGGATCATTGAAACCGTGATCGCGCGCAACGGCCAAATCTGATCAGAGGTCGATGCGATAGAATTTGAGCGCGTTCTCGCTGAACAATTTGCGGCGGTCGGCGAGGGGCAGATCGGCGACCGATCTTTTGAAGCAGGAATACAGGTAGTCCCAGCTACCTTTCAAACTGTCGACGGGGAAGTTCGAGGCGAACATGCAACGGTCGACGCCAAAGATGCTGATGGCGTCGCGGATGATCGGCTCGTTGGCAGCCAGCGTCCACGGCTCGCCCAGAACGGTTAGTCCTGAGATTTTGCAGTGAACGTTGGGGCACGCAGCGAGCGCTTCCATGCCACGCCGCCAAACGCTGAGTGCTTCGGGCGAACGATCGAGCGGATAGCCGGTGTGATTCAACGCCACCCTAAGCCCTGGATGTTCGCGC
>JANLXZ010000372.1:0-5260 GCA_031365375.1 Hyphomicrobiaceae bacterium
TGGTATCGACATCGATATTGCGGGCGCGCAGCGCATCGTGCGTCAAATCGAGCGGGAAACCGAAGGTATCGTAAAGCTTAAAGGCGACGTCACCAGGCAGGGTTGCGCCCGGCCGCAGATTGCTCGTCGCGTCCGTCAGTAACCCCAGTCCGCGTTCGAGCGTTTTGCGGAAGCGGCGCTCTTCGAGTTCGAGCGTTTCGGTGATCAGCGGTTGAGCGCGCACGAGCTCGGGATAACTCTCCCCCATTTGACGTACCAGCGCTGGCACCAATCGATGCATCAGCGGGTCTACCGCGCCGAGGAGGTGGGCGTGCCGCATCGCGCGCCGCATGATCCGGCGCAGAACGTAGCCGCGGCCTTCATTGGACGGTAGCACACCGTCGGCAATCAAGAAGCTCGTCGCGCGCAAATGATCTGCAATGACGCGGTGGCTGGCCTTATGTTCGCCCGTCGCGGCAATCCCCGTTGCATCGACCGATGCTGCGATCAGCGCTTTGAACAGGTCGATCTCGTAGTTGTCATGGGTGCCTTGGAGGACCGCCGAAATGCGCTCGAGCCCCATGCCGGTGTCGATCGACGGCTTCGGCAGATCAACACGGTCGCCCGGACCACGGCTCTCGTACTGCATAAACACGAGATTCCAGATCTCGATGAAGCGGTCGCCATCAGCGTCGGCCGAGCCGGGCGGACCACCTGGAATTTTTGGTCCGTGGTCGAAGAAAATTTCCGAGCAAGGGCCACACGGTCCGGTGTCGCCCATCGCCCAGAAATTGTCCGACGTTGCGATGCGGATGATCTTCTCGTCGGCAAACCCGGTCAGCTTTTTCCAGATGCCGGCCGCGTCTTCGTCGTCGTGATAGACGGTGATGTAAAGCCGCTTCGGATCGAGGCCGAATTCCTTGGTAATCAAATTCCACGCAAAGGGAATTGCGTCGGCTTTAAAATAATCGCCGAACGAGAAATTTCCGAGCATCTCGAAGAAGGTGTGATGGCGTGCGGTATAACCGACGTTGTCGAGGTCGTTGTGTTTGCCACCGGCACGCACGCATTTTTGTGAGGTTGTGGCGCGCTTATACGAGCGTGTTTCCTGCCCCGTGAAAATATTCTTGAACTGCACCATGCCGGCAGTCGTGAACATCAAGGTCGGGTCGTTGCGCGGTACGAGTGGCGACGACGCCACGACCTCGTGGCCATGCTTCTTGAAGTAGTGGAGGAACGTGGACCGAACCTGATTAACGCCGCTCATGTCGAAACCCTGCGTGCCGCTTGGGCCTTAAGATCTAACAGAAGCGGCCGCATCAGCCGGCCGCCCGGACCGACTGGTCCACCAGCGCTTGTACCGAGCGCCCGTGCACCTGTCCAGGAAGGCCAAGAAGTCGCGTTCCCCCGATTTACGCCCGCTGCACTCTGCAGCCACATCGAGGGGATCGCCCCTCGAACTCCCGCTACTCGTGAGTGACTACCAAAGCAACGGCGGCGACTATTCAGCGCTTACCGCGACTAGCCTTCTGCGGCGTCGCGGCATCGTCACCATCTACCACACCCTCCGCTGCATCGTCCGTTTCCGCTGCATCGGGTTGCACCAGCATTTTTTCGACGATGAGGCCGGCATTTTGCCTGACCGCCTTCTCGACCTCGGCCGCGATCAACGGGTTGTCGCGCAGATACGCCTTGCTATTCTCGCGACCCTGACCGATTTTTTGTCCGCCATAGGCAAACCAAGCGCCGGACTTCTCGATAACGCCGGCCTTCACTCCCAAATCGACCAACTCGCCTGTTTTGGAGATCCCCTCGCCATACATGATGTCGAACTCGACCTGCTTGAAGGGCGGCGCCACCTTGTTCTTGACGACTTTCACGCGGGTTTGGTTGCCGACAACCTCCTCCCGGTCCTTGATTTGGCCGATGCGGCGAATGTCGAGGCGGACGGAGGCGTAAAATTTCAGAGCATTACCGCCGGTCGTCGTTTCGGGGTTGCCGAACATCACGCCGATCTTCATGCGGATCTGGTTGATGAAGATCACCATGCAACCCGACTTCGAGATCGAACCGGTGAGCTTGCGCAGTGCCTGGCTCATCAGCCGCGCTTGCAAACCTGGCAAACTGTCGCCCATCTCGCCTTCGAGTTCGGCCTTCGGGGTTAAGGCGGCGACCGAGTCGATCACCAGGATGGTGACGGCGCCTGAGCGTACCAACGTATCGGCGATTTCGAGCGCCTGCTCGCCGGTATCTGGTTGCGAGATAAGAAGTTCGGCAACATTAACGCCAAGTTTGCGGGCGTAAACTGGATCGAGCGCATGCTCGGCATCGACGAAAGCGCAAACGCCACCACTTCTCTGTGCTTCGGCCACCACGTGGAGCGCCAGAGTCGTCTTGCCCGAGCTCTCCGGCCCATAGATCTCGATCACGCGGCCTTTTGGCAAGCCGCCGATGCCAAGCGCGATATCGAGCCCGAGCGAGCCGGTCGAGATCGCCTCTACGTCCATCGATTGATCGTTGGCACCGAGCTTCATGATCGAGCCCTTGCCGAACTGCTTCTCGATATGAGCCAGCGCTGCATCGAGCGCTTTGTGCTTGTCCATATTGTCCCCTTCGACGACGCGAAGTTGTGGCGCGGTCATGACGTTCACCCTAGGTTAAGAGTTGCAGGTCGGCAATTGACTACATATGTGCATGGTTTGTTCTCATTTGTCTATTGGTTTCTTACTGGTTGTTATACAATCAATATTTAGCCAATGTTTTCTATATGTTCTTGGTATGATCGCAGTGTGTAAGTGACGCAAAAGCCACCAGACTCTCTCGAATCGGATGGCTTAGGCAACACTGAACGAAACGGGATCAGCGGCTGATCTGCTCTTTGACCTTGGTGGCCAATTGCACCAGCGAGAAGGGCTTCTGCAGGAACGCAAACTCGGTGTCGGGATCGAGCGTGTTCTTGAAGGCGTCATCCGGGTAGCCCGACATAAAGATGAACTTCAATTCAGGCCGCGTCCGTCGCAACTCCTTCAGCAGAGTCGGGCCGTCCATTTCGGGCATGATCACATCGCTGACGACGAGATCGACCGGCTTGTCGGCGGCAGCCAACACCTCTAGCGCCTCGACACCGCTGGCTGCTTGCAGCACCTCGTACCCCTGCCGCTTGAGGGCTTCGACCGCAAAGCCACGCACAGCATCCTCGTCCTCGACCAGCAATACACGGCCGGTTCCGGTCAAATCAGTTGCGCGATCTTTCTTGACCACCTTTTGATGGATGATTTCTTCGATATTATCGACGTGATGTCGCGGCAGATAAACCCGGAACGTGGTTCCCTTCGGGCTGCTTTCGGGGAATACGAAACCACCGGTCTGCTTGACGATGCCGTACACGGTCGACAGGCCCAGGCCAGTGCCCTTGCCGACGCCCTTGGTGGTGAAGAATGGTTCGAAAATTTTTGCCATGACCTCGGGCTTCATGCCGTGGCCAGTGTCCTCGACGTCAATGACGACGTATTCTCCGACGACGAAGCCAGGTTGGTCAATTTTCTGGCTTTCCCTTTCGCTCAGGTTGCGGGTGCTGATTTTCAGGGTCCCGCCATCGATCATGGCGTCGCGAGCATTGACTGCGAAATTGATGATCACCTGCGATAGTTGCGAGCGATCCGCTTTGACGAACCACAGATCGCGGCCCTGATGGATCCGAAGATCAATCTTCTCGCCAAGCAAGCGGTTGAGAAGAACCGATAAATCACCGAGCGTCTCGCCGAGCTGAAGAACCTCGAGTTGTAGCGTCTGCCGGCGCGAGAACGCGAGCAATTGACTGACCATGCCCGCGGCACGATTGGCGCTCGACTTGATCGCCATGATGTTTTTGTAAGGTGCATCGCTCGGTCGATGGGTCTGCAGCAACAGATCAGAAAAACCGATGATCGCGGTCAACACATTATTGAAGTCGTGGGCGATGCCGCCTGCGAGTTTGCCGACGGCTTCCATTTTCTGGCTTTGAGCGAAGTTGACTTCGAGTGTCTTTTGCTCGGTCGCGTCCATTACGTAGAGCACGGCTGAATCGGCAAAGCCCACGCCGGCACTGCCTCCCAGCGGGCTCATCACGACGCGCCGGGTGAATTCGCCGGAGTCGCCGACAGTGACTTCGACAGGGGCGATTGCGGTCTTTTGTGCGATAGCTGCCGCAAGGCAACTTTCGATCGGCGCGCGCAGTCCGCCCACTGCTTCACGGCCCAAAAGGCTCAATACCGGCACGCCTTCAACCGGGCCGGTTGCCAATAACAATCGTTTGAAAGCCCCGTTGGCGCTCGTGACGCGGCCGTCGGCGCCGACCAGTGCGATGCCGAACGGCGCTGCCTCGAACAGGCGTGTGAGGCGGACGCCGGGTGTCTTGAGGTTGCCCAGACTTGATGCATCGGGCGAGCGCTTTACGACGGCCGCGACAAAGCCGCGACTATTATCCGCCGGGCCGGTACGCTCGACGATCAGCAGCCGGGCTGGAACGTTGACGCCCTGCTGGCCGACCAGATCGATGTCGATCGACTGGGCGTCTCCACTTCGGCGGCGCGACAAAGTTCGCAATAATTCGGCCATGTCGCTGGAGACGAGATCAGAAAGCCGGATAGCGCGGCTGCGCGACGCCGGCGACATGCCGAGCCAATCGCCGAGGGTCGAATTGAGGTGTTCGACGGCGCCACTGTCATCGACGACCAGCAAACCAACCGGCAACCGGTCATATAGCGCCAATGAGGACTGTATGCTCGACGCGGCAATTGACTCCCGCGCGCGATCAACCGTGATATCGCTCAAATGCCAAACCGAAAGGCGTCCCACGCCAGCACGGGCGGCACCCTCTACCCACGGCTTCACACTCAAGCGAAACCAATGTTGTTCGCGGTCGGCTCGCGTCAATGAGAAGGTTTCGACGCGGGTCAAACCACGCTCCGATGCACGCGTCAGGCGAAACAGCGCCTGCGCGGCCAGCGGTTCCGGCGCGAGCACTTCCTCGAGGGTTCGGGGCGTGCCAGCGTCAGATTGTCCGAGGAAATCGCGGAAGACCCGGCTGGTGAAATGAGCGTCACCAGTGCGACCGCAAATTTGAATACCATCGTCGATTGCATCGGCTGCACCACTTGCACATTCGAGGTTGGTCATCCGGCCGCTCAAGCGCAGATGACCAGCAAGCGTTGCCAGGATGAAAAACACACCGATCGTGGAAAGCACAGCCATCAGGGTGAGGACGATCGGCTCGCCTGAACCGGAGGCCAGCACCGCAAAT
>JANLXZ010000386.1:0-2929 GCA_031365375.1 Hyphomicrobiaceae bacterium
TGATGACTTCGGCAGCCGACTTGCCTTCTCCCTTGTGCATGCCGGTCGGAATGCCGCGCCCGTCATCGGTGACGGTGCAAGAGCCATCGGCATTGAGCACAACGAACACCTCGGTCGCATAGCCGGCCATGATTTCATCGATGGCATTATCGACCACTTCGTAGGCCATATGGTGTAGGCCCGAGCCGTCATCGGTATCGCCGATATAAATTCCGGGGCGCTTGCGGACGGCATCAAGGCCCTTCAGGACCCTAATTTTGTCGGCACCATAATCCTCGGAATTCGAGTGCTTTTTAGCGGACTGCGCGCTCATTACGGACCATCTTTGGAAACGTTATTTTTCTGCTGATTGAGAATACCATAGACAGCCCTTGAAGTGGCAAAATTCGGCATATAAATCGCATGATTCACGCATCTTTTCAGTGATAAATATCAATGGGTTGGCATGTCTTCCCCGAGGCGGTCACAAACCTCACGTCCGAATGCTGAGTTTGGCGTCCTTGACATCGCAAAATGTGGCTTGGCCGGCGAGGTTGGAAAAGGCGTGGGCATCGGTGCCCGTCATCCAAGCTTGCAGCCCCAGCGCTAAAATTTCCTCGAACAATGCGCCCCGTCTGAGGTCGTCCAAATGTGCCGCAATTTCGTCCAGCAGCAGAATCGGCGCGCCCCGTTCACGACGTTGGCTGAGCATTTGCGCGTGCGCCAGCACGAGTCCGGTCAACAGCGCCTTTTGCTCGCCGGTCGAGCAAAGTTTTGCGGCTTGCGCCTTCGGACCATGGGCGACGATCAGATCGGTCCGATGCGGCCCATCGAGGGCGCGGCCCGACGCTCGATCACGCTCACGGCCGCGGCTGAGCATATCCGCATAGGCATCCTCGACCTCGATGGCGGGGCTGTCGCGTAGCATGCGCTCGATCGCGCCGTCGAGGCTGATATCAGCCCATGGGAAGGGGGAATTCGGATTGTCCGCGCGCCGTGCCGATATCGTCGCGATCAATCCGGCAACGGCCTCCTCTCGCACCGCTGCGATGGCGACGCCGGTTTCTGCCATCACCCGCTCCAGCCCCGTGAAACGCGAAGCCTCCCTGACACCGTCCTCCAACAGACGATTACGCTGACGCATGGCGCGCTCGAACTGCGCCGCGCGAGTTCTATAGCCCGGGTCGAAACAAAGGATCAGCCGATCGAGAAAGCGTCGCCGATCGCCGGCGGAACCGGTGAACAGCCCATCCATCGATGGCGTGAGCCAGACCATGTCGACTATTTCGGCAAGTGCGCCAGATCCAGATTGCGCGGCGCCATTGATGCGAACAATGCGACCAGACGTTGCCGCACCCCCGGATTGCGGCTGCAGACCGGTGCCGATTTCGATCGGACCACCGCCGGTGATGAGGCGAGCCGCGACCGCCCAATCCCCTTGCGCATTTGCCCGCGCAAGATCTGGGTAGGCGGCTCGCCGCAAGCCCTGACCAGGCGCCAGTAACGATACCGCCTCAA
The DNA here is from genome assembly GCA_031365375.1 of Hyphomicrobiaceae bacterium. Lineage (GTDB taxonomy): Bacteria > Pseudomonadota > Alphaproteobacteria > Rhizobiales > Hyphomicrobiaceae > JAKFWF01. Next base: position 1,498 of record JANLXZ010000386.1, read on the forward strand.
GCAGATTGGTTTTGCCCGCGCCGTTGTTGCCCAGCAAAACGACGGGCGCCGCTGTCACGACCAATTCGGCGGAAACATAATTGCGGAAGTTGGTCAGCGTCAGCCGCTCGACCCATGCGGTATTTGCGCGGATGGAACTAACAAGTGGTGCCGCGTTATTTTTACTAGAAGGCAAACCGTTCACACGCGCATCGGCATCAAAACGTACAATGCAGTTTCGTCGCCGCTGTCACGGACGATCGTTGGCGAACCAGAATCGGCCAATTTGAACACGACATCATCGCTGTCGAGTTGGCCTGCGATATCCAGAAGATAGCGCGCGTTGAAGCCAATTTCGAGCGGCGCCGCCCCGTACTCGACGCTGAGCTCCTCGGTGGCGCTACCGCCTTCCGGATTATTCACGGATAGGATGAGTTTATCGGCGCCGATGTTGAGCTTGACCGCGCGTCCGCGTTCGCTTGCAATCGTGGACACGCGATCGACGGCGTTTTTGAAAGCTGAGTTTGAAACTTTGAGTTCCTTGTCGTTCGCCTGCGGAATGACGCGCCCATAATCCGGGAACGTCCCGTCGATCAATTTGGACGTCAGCGTGACGGTGCCGATTTCAAACTGCACCTTGGATTTCGAAACCCCGACTTGGACGTTGGAGCCGGTATCCTCAATCAGCCGATGCAGTTCGTTCACGGTTTTGCGAGGAATGATGACCCCGGCCATGCCGCTGGCGCCACCGGGCATATCGAATTCGACCTGCGCCAGACGGTGCCCGTCGGTCGCGACCGCGCGCAACGTTTGGCTTTCGCCACGGGAGGCCGTGTGCAGGTAGATACCGTTCAAATAATACCGCGTCTCCTCGGTCGAGATCGCAAACCGCGTCTTATCGATCAAGCGCTTGAGTTCGGCCGCCCCAATTTCGAAGTTGTGCGTCATCTCACCGGGCGTGAGATCGGGAAATTCTTCGGCCGACAATGCCTGCAAAGCAAAGCGAGATTGGCCGGAAGAGAGCATCAGCCGGTCCTTCTCCGGCTCGCGCCTGAGTTCGACCTGCGCGCCATCTGGCAATTTGCGCACGATATCGTGCAGCATGTGAGCTGGAACTGTGACGGCGCCTGGCTGGCTGATATCGGCGGGCGCATGCTCCACAACCTCGCGCTCGAGATCGGTCGCCTTGAATTCGAGCGTTTCACCCGTGGCTTTTAACAGCACGTTGGAGAGGATCGGGATCGTCGTGCGCCGTTCAACCACGCTCGTGACGTGCCCTAGGGCCCGCAGGAGTTCGCCACGTTCGATCACCAGCCGCATATCAACCTCGTCCTCGACCTAAAATGTTCTGCGGTTGTAACACCAGCACGCCATGAAAAGCGAGCGCCGACCGGACTTTCCCCCGATTCACGAAACTTGGCAATGAAGGCTTTCGCAATGCCCGGTAATGAGC
>JANLXZ010000420.1:0-23623 GCA_031365375.1 Hyphomicrobiaceae bacterium
GTACCACTGCATCCGCAATCGCATGTGGCGCCAAGCGCCTTTTTCTTCGCGCTTCGAGATGCTGTCGAAAGTGGCCGCTATTGCGGCGCGGCAACCGTTCGATCGTGTAACCTTGAAGCTGGTGGCAACAGCTGTCCGCCATGGCCCCGCGACGCAACGAAGCGAAACTTCCGACGATAGCCGGTAAGCATTTCGCGCTGCTCATTTCCCCTTGAAGTCGGGTTTGCGTTTTTCGTTGAACGACTTGATGCCTTCGATCCGGTCTTCGGTCCCGACCGTTCGGTTATAGGCTTCGATTTCAAAGGAGTAGCCGTTCGAGCGATCGAGGTCGGTAGCCTTGTCGATCGAGCGCTTGGCCTGGCGCACGGCGATCGGCGCGTTTGACGCGATGCGTGTGGCGGTGGCGATCACCTCGGCCATGAGCTGCGCGCCGGGTAATACGCGGTTGGCGAGCCCCCAAGCCAAAGCATCGGCTGCACTGAACGGCTGAGCCGACAGTATGACTTCCTTCGCGCGTCGCACTCCCACTGCGCGTGGCATGTTCTGCGTGCCCATGGCGCCCGGGATGATGCCGAGTGCGACTTCTGTCTGGGCAAAGCGCGCGTGGTCGGCGGCGTAAATAAAATCGCACGCCATCGCCAGTTCGCAGCCACCGGCGTAGGCCGCGCCGTTAACCGCGGCAATGATCGGCAACGGGCAGTCCAGCATCGCGCGGATCGTCTGCTCGACGATGGCATGCTGGCGGCGCCACGTGGCATCGGTCATGCCGTTGCGCTCTTTGAGGTCGGCGCCGGCGCAGAACGCTCTCTCGCCAGCACCGGTGAGGACGAGGCAACGAGCCGCGCTCGGCTCGACGTAGTATTGGGCGAAACAGTCGCGCAGTTCCTCCATCATCGTCGTATTCATCGAGTTCATGGCGGCCGGACGGTTCATCGTGACCACCGTCACGTGGGGGACCGGTTCGGTAAGTGTGAGCGTTTCGAAATTGGTTTTCATAACTTGATCTCGCTTCCCGCAGGTCTGCTCTCAATGTATGCGTTGTTGCCGGGTGTCAGCGCAAATGGCAAGTTCGCGGCGCATTTTCCCTTTAACCGGTTTGAACCACTGATGAATCTTTCTCGCACATTGCAGACCGTCGCGCGCCATATGGGCCAAGCGCCGGCGATCACGTTCGAGGGAAGGCAGTTGACCTATGCGGCGTTCGAACATCAGGCGGCGACGATCGCCGGCGCGCTGCTAAATCGACACGGGTTAAAGGCCGGCGCTCGCGTCGCGCTGATCATGGAAAATTGTCTAGAATTCCTGCCGGCTCTCTACGGCATCTGGCGGGCGGGTCTTTGTGCCGTTCCGGTCAACGCCAAGCTGCACGCGAAGGAGATGGCCTGGATCGTTGGTGACAGCGATGCAAAGCTGGTGCTGGCGTCATCTGAGATCGCGGGCAAATTGGCGTCTTTATCCGAGCAAGTTTGGCCGCCAACGATCGTCGCTCGCACGCGCGACTGGATGTCGATGTTGTTTGCCGATCCAATCGTGCACGCCCCCGCCGATCCTGATGAAGAAGCCTGGATCTTCTATACGAGTGGGACAACTGGTCGGCCGAAGGGTGCCATCCTCACCCACCGCAATTTGCTGTTTGCCGCGCACGCCTACTACGCCGACATCGATTTTATCGACCATCGCGATTGCATGGTGCATGCAGCTCCCCTGACGCATGGCGCGGGGCTTTATGCGCTGGCGCACATCGCGCGGGGGGCGCATCAGATCGTGTTCCCATCATTTGAGCCGGAGCAGATCTTCGATGCGCTAGCGACCCGCCAAAATGTTTCGATGTTTGCCGCCCCGACCATGGTGGTGCGGTTGCTGGCCGATTCGAAAGCGGGAGCGAGCGATGTGAGTGGTCTTAAAACCATCGCTTATGGTGGCGCGCCAATGTATGTCGCCGACCTCAAGCGGGGCATCGAGCTCTTCGGCGCGAAATTCTTCCAAGTTTATGGGCAGGGTGAATCACCGATGACGATCACCGGGCTCACCAAGGCACTCCATGCCGATACGGCTCATCCCGACTATGAAATGCGACTTGGCTCGGCTGGCATCGCGCGCACCGGCACCGCCTTCAAAATTGTCGACGATGCGGGCAAAGATATTCCATTCGGCGAGATCGGGGAGATCATCACTAAGAGTGATTGCGTGATGAAAGGCTATTGGAAAAACGCCGAAGCCAACAAAAGAGCATTGCGCGACGGCTGGTTATGGACCGGGGATCTCGGTTCCGTCGATGCATCGGGTTTCCTGACCATCAAGGACCGCTCGAAGGATTTGATCATTTCGGGGGGCTCAAACATTTATCCGCGAGAAATTGAAGAGGTGCTGCTGACCCACAAAAGCGTGCTCGAATGTGGCGTCACCAGCCGCCCCCACGCCGAGTGGGGCGAAGAAGTCATCGCCTTCGTGGTCAAGCGGCCGGACATGGATGTGAGCGAAGCCGAACTCGATCAGTTATGTTTGGATAACATCGCCCGCTTCAAACGTCCGAAGAGCTACCGCTTTGTCGAGCGGCTGCCGAAAAATAACTACGGCAAGATCCTGAAGACCGAACTGCGCGACTGGCTGAGAGCTGAGACATCCAATGCGTGATGATCGTTACCCAAACCTTTTCGAAGCGGAGGCTTGAATGCTGCTCGGCTGTATCGCTGACGATCTGACCGGCGCCACCGATCTGGCGCTGATGTTGACCCGTGCTGGCATGCGCACCGTGCAAGTGATGGGCGTGCCTGATGCGGAGGCGGATTTCGAGGGCTTCGATGCTGTAGTGGTGGCGCTCAAATCACGCACCAATCCGTCAAGCGAAGCCGTTGCTTGGTCGTTGCGCACGGCGGATGTGCTGCTAGCCCACGGCGCGAAACAGATATTTTTCAAGTATTGTTCGACGTTCGACTCGACCGACCAGGGCAACATTGGTCCGGTGGCGGAAGCGCTGATCGAAATGCTTGGCGACGAGATTGGCCTTGCTTGTCCGGCTTTCCCGGCAAATAAGCGGTCGATCTATTTGGGCAATCTGTTCGTCGGCGAGGTGCCGCTCGCCGAAAGCCCGATGAAAGATAACCCGCTTACGCCGATGCGCGATTCAAACCTTGTTCGCGTGCTGCAAGGCCAAACCAAGTTACCTGTCGGGCTGATACCGTTCGCGATAGTTGATCAAGGCCGGGCCGTCATCGCCAACGCCTTCAATGCACTGAGTGCTGCGGGCAAGCGGTTCTGCGTCGTCGACGCGATCACCGATCAGCACCTGATGGAGATTGGTGCGGCAGCGGCCGACCACAAACTGATTACCGGTGGGTCGGGTGTCGCGATGGGGCTGCCGGCGAATTTTATCGCACAAGGCCTGATGAAGGCTACGACGGGCACCAAGCGCATGGTTGCGCCGAAAGGCCGCCAGCTCATTATTTCGGGCAGCTGCTCGGAGGCGACGCGCGGTCAGGTAAAAGCGGCGATTGCTGCTGGCATCCCTGCATTCGAAGTCGATGCGTGCGCAATCGGCCAGGGGAAGCTCGGTGCCGACGAGATTGTTGCCTGGTCCCGGAAACAGCCGACCAGCGCCCCCATCCTCATCTTCTCCAGTGCCGAACCTGCGCGGGTCGCCGAAATCCAAAAAGAGTTTGGCCGCGATGAAGCTGGCGCCATGGTCGAGCGGGTGTTGGCTGCGGCTGCCAAGGCTTTGTGCGCGGATGGCTTCACGCGTGTCATCGTCGCCGGTGGCGAGACATCGGGCGCCGTTGTAGCAGCGTTGGGTGTTGGCGCCATCGAGATCGGACCGGAGATCGCGCCCGGGGTGCCGTGGACGCTCAGCCGTGACGGTCAACCGCTGGCGTTGGCGCTCAAGTCCGGCAACTTCGGCGGTCCTGATTTCTTCCTGTCGGCCTGGGACCACCTGGCATGAAAGCCGAAAGCCGACAGCGTGACCTGATTGTGGAGACCGGGGCGTCGCTGTTTAATCGCGGGCTAACGCACGGCTCGACCGGCAATATCTCAGTGCGCCTTGAAGATGGCGGCTGGCTCATGACGCCGACTGGATCGTCGCTCGGCACGCTCGATCCGAAACGCTTATCCAAGCTCGATGAACACGGCAATCTCATCTCTGGCGATGCGGCCACCAAGGAAGCGTTTCTGCATACCACGATGTACGCACACCGCCCGCGCGCCGGTGCGGTTGTGCATTTGCATTCGACGCACTCGGTGGCGGTGAGCTGCATCCATGGGGTAGATCACGTCGATTGCCTGCCGCCGATCACCGCCTATTACGCGATGCGGATTGGTACGCTGCCAATCGTGCCATACTTCCCGCCGGGTGATGCGGCGTTGGCCGATGCCGTGGGGAAACTCGCCGGCAAGCATCACGCCGTGCTGCTGGCCAATCATGGACCGGTCGTGGCTGGTTCGACGCTGGCTGCTGCGACCGATGCTATCGAAGAACTCGAGGAGACGGCGAAGTTATTTCTTATGTTGCGGCGGGAACACCTTCGGCCATTAACGCCGGACCAAGTTTCAGAACTCAAACAGCGCTATCCGACCTAAACAAGCACCTCAGGGAGTTTTCGCCATGAACAATATCGACCTCAAAGGTTGCGTCGCGGTCGTCACGGGTGGTGCGCAAGGCTTCGGCCGCGCCATCACCGAACGTTTTGTCGCGTCCGGCGCCAAGGTCGCAATCTGGGATCGCGACACGGCGCTCGCCGAAAAAACCGCCAGGGAGATCGGCGAAGCGGTTCAAGTGTTCGCGTGTGACGTTTCGGAATTGGCACCCGCCGAAGCTGCCCGCGACGCGACGCTGAAGGCATTCGGCAAGATCGATATTCTGGTCAACAACGCTGGTATTGCCGGTGCCAATGCGACGACTTGGGATACGACGGTCGACGAATGGCGCAAGGTTATGAAGATCAACCTCGATGGCCCCTTCATTTGCTCGAAGGCGGTGGTGCCGACGATGATCAAACAGAAGTACGGGCGGATCGTGAACATCGCCTCGATTGCCGGCAAGGAGGGCAACCCGAATGCCGCGCACTACTCTGCATCGAAAGCGGGCGTGATCGCGCTGACAAAGTCGCTGGGCAAGGAGTTGGCGTCCTACGACATTGCCGTCAACGCCGTGACGCCAGCCGCTGCCAAGACCGCCATCTTCGATCAGATCACGCAGCAGCACATCGACTTCATGCTGTCGAAGATCCCGCGCAACCGCTTTGTCAAGGTCGAGGAGCTGGCGGCAATGGTCGCTTGGCTATCATCTGCCGACAACTCGTTCACGACCGGCGCCGTGTTCGATATCTCTGGTGGCCGCGCTACTTATTAGTAGTCGCATTCGACTCTGCTTCGCGCGACCACTTGGGAGGCCCTTGCGGGGGAGCCGGCCGGATGTGACGGGCCATATTGATCGCGCGCCGGCTGCAGCGCGCGACCAATGTCAGTCCGCGTAGCGCTCTGCCAACCAGCGGGCCGTACGCAGCAGTCGACCATCGTCGCGGCGTGCGCCGACAAGCTGCACGCCGATCGGCAGGCCATCGGCTTCCAGGATCGGCACATTCACGCACGGGTTTCCGAGATAGGTCCACGGTGCGTTGAAAATCGGATTGCCAGTCGATGCGAGTGTCTTCGGCGCCGGTCCCGTCGATGAAGGCGTCAGGATCGCAGCATACGAGGTGAGCATGAGGTCGATCCGGCGGGCTGCGTCCTCGCGCGCGTTGATGGCGCTCAAGTAGGCCTCGGCACTGACTTTTCGACCAGCTTCGATGCGCGTCCGCAAGGCGGGGCTGATGGCATCACCTGCTTGATCGGCCAGAGCGCCGTAATAGGCTGCGTTTTCGCCAGATTGAACGATCCCGGCATTCGCGGATACGGTTTCGAGCGACGGCATGTCGACCACTTCGACCTGATCGCCCAGGTCGGCAATCAGTTCGGCAAAGGCATCCTTGGTCACCTGATCGGTGAGACCCCACGCCGGCGTCCTGATGTACGCGAACAGAGGTTTCACCGGCACCTTCTCGGCGGCGGCCCGAACGAAGTTCGGCCGGCTGCGCTGGTAACTGCCAGGGTCACGCGGGTCGTGAGCCGAAAGTGCGTCGGCGATCAATGCAAGATCTTCGACAGAGCGGCCGTAAACGCCAACGGTGTCGAGTGTGTGCGATTGCATGGTGACGCCGGTGCGCGAGATCAGCCCGAACGTCGGCTTCAATGCAAATATGCCGCAGAACGAGGCGGGCCGGATCACCGATCCACCGGTTTGCGTCCCGAGCGCCAGCGGAAACATGTGATCAGCGACGCCAGCTGCCGAGCCCGACGACGATCCACCCGGCGTGTGCCCGAGATTGTGCGGATTGCACGTGGCCCCGGGTGTCGTCGATGCCATCTCCGTTGTCACCGTTTTGCCGATGATGATGGCGCCGGCATCGCGTAGGGCAGCAATACAGGCGGCATCCTCAGCTGGCTGGCGGCCCTTGTAGAAATCGCAGCCATTCTGCGTCGGCATATCTGCGGTATCGATGATATCCTTGATGCCGACCGGCAAACCATTGAGCGGCCCCACGCCCTTGCCGGACTTACGGGCCACATCCGCCGCGCGTGCCTGCGCCAGCGCGTGTTCTGGATCAAGATGGGCAAATGCTTTCACCTCGGCTTCGCGTTTGGCGATGTGATCGAGACACGCCCTCGTCAGTTGTTCCGAGGTGATGTCGGAGCTGTTGAGGCGTTTCATGGCGGCGGTAGCGGTCAGACGGGCAAGGTCGGTCACAAGGGTATCTCCAACTGGCAAGGCGATTTGGATTGCACAACGTCGCCCGAAAGTTTGCTCAACACAACCGCTGTGTCATGCAAAACGAGCTTCGCAGCAAGTGTAGTATTCGACAAATGCCCGACCGGTTTATTTGACGGCCTTTCATCTGATCCTGTAACGATCGCCGGCAAGAACTAAACAAGGAAATATAGTCATGCTTGGTAATGCCAACCTCTACGCCAGTTTCGAGAAAAATTTTGCGGAGCGGCCGTCGCAGGTGGCGTTTGCCGTCAACGACGGTGTGACGATCACTTACGCCAAACTCGGTGATGAGATTTCCCGGATGGCGAATGCATTGGTGTCGCGGGGTGTAAAACCCGGCGATCGGGTGATGGCACAAGTCGAAAAATCGATTGAGAATGTATTACTCTATTTGGCTTGTCTCAAAGTTGGTGCGGTGTTCAATCCGCTCAACACCGCTTATACTTCGACTGAACTCGAGTATTTCATCGGCGATGCGTTGCCGCAATTGCTCGTTGTCGATCCCTCCAAACATGCCGATCTGCAACCGATAGCCGCCAAGGCCGGCGTCGCGCACGCCGACACGATGGATCAGCAGGGCCGCGGGTCACTTGCAACACTAGCTGCTTCGCAGAAAACTTCGCATGAAACCGTCGCCCGCAGTGCCGACGATTTGGCAGCGCTTCTTTACACCTCGGGCACGACCGGGCGGTCTAAAGGTGCGATGATCACCCACCTTAACTTGTCGTCCAATGCTCTGACCCTGCAGCGATACTGGGGATTTAACTCGGACGACGTGCTGTTGCACGCCCTGCCGATCTTCCACGTGCATGGCTTGTTCGTCGCCATCAATACGTCGTTGCTGTCTGGCGCGAAGATGATCTGGATGCCGAAATTCGAGCTCGCCGCCGTTCTGCGGGAGCTGCCGCAAGCAACCGTCATGATGGGTGTGCCGACATTCTACACCCGGCTTCTCGGTGACAAATCGTTCGGCCCTGCCCACTGCGGGAATATGCGATTGTTTATTTCCGGTTCGGCGCCATTGCTCGCAGAGACTCATGTCGAGTTCGAGGCGCGAACAGGACACAAGATCCTAGAGCGTTACGGCATGACGGAAACCGGGATGATCACATCAAATCCGTATCAAGGTGGCGAACGGTTGGCCGGTACGGTCGGCTACCCCCTGCCTGACGTTTCGGTCCGGATTGCCGGCGAAGGCGGCAAGGCTTTGCCAGCAGGCGAGGTTGGCGTGCTCGAAGTCAAAGGACCGAATGTTTTTAAAGGCTATTGGAATAATCCCGAGAAGACGGCTGAAGAGTTTCGGGCAGACGGCTATTTCGTCAGCGGTGATCTCTCGGTAATGGCAATCGACGGCCGCATTAGCATCGTCGGGCGCGCCAAGGATCTGATTATCACCGGTGGCTTTAATGTCTATCCGAAGGAGATCGAGGACGAGCTCAACGCGCTGCCGGGCGTTGCGGAGTCCGCCGTGATAGGCGTCGCACATCCCGACTTCGGCGAGGGCGTGGTTGCCGTAGTCACGCCGTTGCCGAATGCTAAACTGCAAACCGAAGCGGAAATCATCGCGCACCTTGCCGCCCGATTGGCGAAATTCAAACTTCCCAAGCACGTGTTTCAGCTGAATGATCTGCCCCGTAATGCCATGGGCAAGGTGCAGAAGGCCGAATTGCGTAACCTCTACGGCAAAACATTTGCGAAATGACGGTTTCGTCGATGCAACCGCCAGCAATTGTTGGACTTTTGTGGGTTTTACGGCTTTATCATGGGGCTGATGAAATGCCGTGACATCGCGTTTTTACAGCCGCCAATCGGAATCGGACAGCACTTGCCATGAACGCGATGACAATTGGTGAAACCAAAAACGCCGTAATTGGCCGCGATGTCGCCGATGAGAAGATGGATCAAATTCGCGATCTCCTGTTCGGCGAGTTTCAGCGCGAGAATGATCAGCGGATGAGCCAGCTCGAAGCGCGCATCCGCGAGTTGGATACGGAAGTGCATCGCCGGCTCGATGCGTTGCAAGCCAGGCTCGATGCCTACGCGGGTGAGAGCCAAGCGGAGCGGCGCAGTACGTTCGACGAATTGGCGCGTGGCATCAATGAGCTCGGCGAACACATTCGCCGGATTCCACGAGAGTGAAGTTTGGGTAACGATGTCGCAAAATGTCAGCCGACTGAAAGAACTTCTCTTCGATCGCGAGAATGCGACGCTTTCGGAGCTGCAAGGACGCGTCGCAAAAGTCGCTGCCGCCGAGCAGTCCAGCCGAGAGGAACTGGCGCAGGCGCTGCAGGCCTCGGTCGCGGCGGAAGCGGCCTCTCGTGTGGAGTTGGCGCGGCGCGTCGAGGGACTTTTCGACCGAGCCGGTTCCGAGGAACGGTTTAGATCCAGCGTCGCCTCGGTATTGGACGGCGCTCTGCGCGAGGCAGAAGTCGAACGGCACGATCAGATGTCGCGCGCAATCGCGCCTCTTGTGGTCCGGACAATCAAGACCGAATTGCGCAACAGCCAGGACGAAATGGTCGAGGCGCTGTACCCGATCACCGGTCGTTTGGTCAAAGCCTACATCGCCAGCGCCATGAAAGATTTGACCGACCAGATCAATCGGCGGCTTTCGGGTGGATCGAATCCGCTGATGCTGCGATTGCGCAGTCTGATGACCGGGCATTCAGTTGCCGATCTGGCGTTGGTCGAGACACAACGGCTCGAAGTCGTGGAGTTATTCCTGATCAGGCGCGGGTCGGGCGAGCTTATTCAGCATTGGCCCGAAGGCCCGCAGAGTGCCGGCGTTCCATCGAATATGGATATCCATCTGAGTGGGGTGCTCACGGCGATCAACGATTTCGCCGCCCAGGCGCTGAAAGATAATGGCGGTAATCTGCGCACGTTCGAGCTCGACGAATTTCGAATGTACCTGCGCTCGTCGTCGACGTGCCTGCTTGCCGCCAAATGCCGTGGAAGTGCGCCTGCAGGCGTTGAAGCGATACTCGACGAGGAGTTTCTTCGGCTGATAGAACGCAATCAGAAGGCGCTCGGCAGTGCAGCGGGCAATGCCCCGTCGGGTCTCCTCGCTCCGCTTGCCCGCAGCCTTGCAGAAAGATTGGATGAGAAACAGCGAGCCCTCACTGCTGAAGTAGGGCTTGGTTTTAATCCATTAAAGGCGCTTACACTGATCATCGGCCTGCCGCTCTTGCTGTTTGGTGGCTGGAGTTACTACGTCAACTATGAGACATCACGGGTCCGCGAGATCGCGACGCAAACCGTTTCGACCTCAGCCCAGTTGAGCGGCTATCCGACGAATATCGAAGTGACGCCGCACGGTCGCGAGGTGACGCTCGGAGGGCTGGTCCCGACAGCCGTCTCGAAAGGTGACGTGATCGACCGTCTACGGAGCGCGTTGCCCAACTCCAAGATCAATGATCGCTTGACTGTGCTTCCCAATCAAACCGCGGAAATCGAACCGCAACTGACGAGTGTCCGGCGCGATTTGGCGGGTTTCGAAGGCGAAGTTTTACGCGCTTCAATCCGGCGCGCCATGGCTCGCGCGGGTCGGCGGTTGGAGCAAACGGTTCCGGAGTTGAACAGGCTCGACCTCGCGCTGACTGATGCTGCGACCCGGTCCACCACTCGAACTGTCAAAACAAATGTCGAGCGATCGGTCGTCGAGTTGAAAAAACTGCAAGCGCGTATCGGCGGGACCAGCGTCGACATGGCGCAACTCACCGCCCTCTCGATGCCGATGCACGCAATATCTGAGCAACTAAAAATCGCCAGTGCTGATCTCGCGACCTTGTTGAGCCGCGGTTCGGCCGGTCCGGCTGCAACTCACGGCGAGGCTGCCCCGAACGACGTCGCTGAAAGTGCCGAGGAACTCGGCGTCGCAGCCGAGCAGCTTGCAGCGATCGCCGTTGCGGTCTCGCAATCGGCTGGCGTCAAGCCGGTGCCGGTTGCGCCGCCAACGCCGGTCAAAGTACCGCCGACGGGACGCGAGGTATTGGAAAAGTGGGTCAAGGCAAATGCGGTCTTCTTCGGCGAAGGTATCGAGTATCGCAGCCCGCAAGCCGCTCAATCGGCGATCGATACGGTTGCCCGCCTGATGCGCGAAGCCGGCGCCTACGTCCGTGTCGTGGGTTACACCGATGAACGCGGCGGTCAGACACGCAACAGCTCGCTCGCGCAGACGCGGGCGCAGCGCGTGTTCGATGCGCTCGTCGAAAAAGGCGTGCCGCGCCAAACGATGGTCGCGATCGGTCGGGCTTCAGGCATCGACATCAGCCCCAATGTGGGCGCGCAAAGCCCGAACCGGCGGGTCGAATTCGAAATCGGTTTCGACGGCGAGGCTGCAGAGTAGTCATGCGGATCGCCAAGATCTTGCTGCTGGGTGAAATCGGCGTCGGCAAGACCTCGATCGCGCGTCGCCTGGTGTTTGACCAGTTCGACGGTGAGTATAAAGCGACGATCGGTACGGATATCTACCGTTACGAAGTGGTTCCCTCGCCGGTCGACGGACCGTTCCATTTCGTTGTCTGGGACACCGATGGAAATTTCGGCGACACGATTTTTCGACACGTCTATGCCCGGCAAGCCGATGCCGCCATTGTCATTGGCGATGCCAACCGGACGACGACCCTGGAGACCGCTACCCGGATTGGTGGCGGGTTCATGGATGCGTTCCCCGGCCGGCCGTTGACCTATATCGTCAACAAAGTTGACTTGCTCGATCCTGCTGTCCCTGTGGTGCTGCCGGATGCACTGAAAAACGCAGGCGTGCCGATTGTTCTGACAAGTGCGAAGACAGGACAACATGTCAAAGACGCTTTCGACCAGGTTGCAGCCATCGTCGCGCGCCGTGGTTGAGCTACAAGCCCCAGAGACAAATCTGCTCGAGGCCTGCGAGCTGCTAGCCAGCCACGGCTTCTTCGGGATGGTGTGGCTCGATCCGGATCTGCGATCGACCGAACGATACGGCGGATTGGCTGAACTTGTCCCAACTGGCCTACGCGTGACCGATACCGTCATGGCGCTATGGGGTCTCGAGAACGAGCTGCTTGACCTGATCAACAAACCAAATGCGCGTTTTGAAATGCCGAACGTGGCAATTGCAAACGCCGATGGAAACGGGCCTCGGCTTAATTTTCACGTGTTTTGGCTGGCCGCGCGTCAGCAGTTCCTTTTGCTGATTGCGAAAGTGGTTTCGACCGGTGATCTTGAGTTGGGGCTGGCGCAACAGGTGCGTGCACGCATGATCGTCGAGGCGGAACTCGCGCAAAAATCCAGAGCATTGGCCGCTGTGAACGCGGAACTCGAGCGCGCGAACCGGGATTTGGCGGAATTTGCCTACGTTATCAGTCATGATTTGAAGGCGCCGCTGCGCGCGATGCGTTACCTCACGAATGATCTCGATCGCGTTGTCGCCAATCCAGGACATTGCGATCCGACGCTAGTTGCCGGGCAAATTCATGCACAATCCCAGCGAATGTCGCGGATGTTGACCGATCTGCTCGCGTATTCAAAAATTGGCCGTCAAACTGATGCGTTGGCGATGATCGAAACCGGATCGTTGATTCGAAGTATTGTTGGTTCGTTGCCGCGCGCGCCCGCAATGTCGATTGTGGTCAATGGCGAGTGGCCTGTGATCGAAACGTACGCAGCGCCGCTCGACCTCATTCTGCGCAACATCATCAGCAATGCACTGAACCATCATGACCGAACCGACGGCCGGATCATGATCACCGCAAATGTCAGCGGGCGTGCGTTGGAGATTGAGATTATCGACGATGGGCCCGGCATTGCGCCCGAATGGCACGAGGCGATCTTTCAACCATTCAGGACGATTGCCAGTGGCGATGCGTCCGGACAAAGTGGCATCGGCTTGGCGCTGGTTCGCAAGGCGGTCGAGACGACGGGCGCCACACTCAGTTTGACGTCGAACCCGAGCGAGCGTCGAGGCTCGGCCTTCAAACTGCTTTGGCCTTTGATAATAAACGACTAATTGCCATGTATCGTGGCGTCCTGCCGGGCACTTTTCGCTTTCCAGAAAAACTCATATACATTCCTTTCGTAATCTGGAGAAAACCGATGAGTGCAGGTGGCTCAGGGGCAGGTGGCGATTTCCTGGCGCGCAAGAGCGACGCAACGAAAATCCGTCAGGCGCTGCCCAAGGTCGAAGACGTATTGATGGTCGAAGACGAAGCATTCGATGCCGATCGCCTGCGGGCAACGCTGCATGTCATGCTCGGCTACGATTTGACGATCCGGCGCGCGTCGACACTTGGTAGTGCGCTCGATTGTGTGATCCAGCGCAAGCCCGACATTATCTTCCTCGACGACTATTTGAAGCCCAACGACAATGCTTCGCATACGATCCCTTTCCTGCGTCGCGCAGGTTATGAGGGGCCAATCGTCGTCGTTAGTGGAGAGGTCGATCGGCAGCGAAAAATTTTGCTGATGACGGCGGGGGCCGCCGACGTCATTCACAAGGACGATCTCGACAGCGTTCGCGTGGCTGAAGCCCTCGCTCGCGCATTCAAGACCGAAGGCGCTCGCACGACCGGTGGCAGTAATCCGCAGGATGGGGTCGAGCCAGGGCAAACGCCCAAGGCGTGAGGCGCCTGAATGCTCCAAAACACCAAGATCGACAGGAAGCGCCGATGGAATCACCTGAACGACTGAAGCGTGAAATCAAGGCGCTTGCTTTCGACCAATACGGCACGATCGTCGATATGCAGGGCGGTCTCACCAAAGCCGCGACACCGTTTCTCAAATCGAAAGGGTGGAGCGGAAATCCGTCGAGCTTCGTCACATGGTGGCGGCGCACGCACTTTGAAAACTCGATGATCGATGCGCTGCTCGATCGGGGACATACGCCTTATCGCCAGATTGGGCATCGCGCGGTGAGCCATGTGCTCGATCGTTGCGGCATTGAATACGCGCAGTCGGAAGTGGTGGGGCTGGTCGCCGAAATCGAGCGGCTGAAGCCGTTTGCCGATGTCGTCTCGGCTCTGGAGCAGTTGCGTGGCTCTGGGTTCAAACTCGCGATCCTGTCAAATGGCGATCGCGACATGCTCAAGGCCGCCGGCCCGCACATCGGTTTCGCATTTGATCATGTGATCTCGGTGCAGGAAGCGGGATACTTCAAGCCGCACTGGCGGACTTACGCCAAGGCGGAGGAGATTGTCGGCCTCGATCGATCGAGCATTCTGTTTGTCGCCAACCACGCCTTTGATTGCATCGGCGCCAAGGCTTACGGAATGCGAACGGCCTTTATCGATCGTCGCAAACGCCCGTTCGGCGAGACACCGCATCAGCCTGATTTGATCGTGTCGGACTTCACCGAGTTAGCCGCGAAATTGGCCTGAGGCCGCTCACGTTCGGTAGCCATACAGCCAGTCGTAAGAAGTCATCAACCGCGCGCCAGGTACGTTGCGTAGTGTGAAATTGCGAGCGGCTGCCAGCGGACCTCTGAGGTGATAGATCCTACCATTTCTGGCGGCTGCCGCTTGCACGCGAAGTTTGCGCGCGCGCCGGGCGGTCTCATAGGTTTGCAATGCTGCCGCTAGATCGGATCGAGTATCGAGCGCGTGTCCGAGCGCGTCTGCATCCTCCAGCGCCATCACGGCGCCTTGCGCGAGGAACGGCATGATCGATTGCGTTGCATCGCCGATCAAAGTGGTGCGCCCGTGCGACCATGCCGTTGAGTGCGGCGCGGTGACCAGCGACCATTGCCGCCACGAAATCGCACGCTGCAAAAGGGCGCGCAGCGCAGGCGCGAGGCCCTTCACCTTAGCCAACACCGCGCAGGCATCGACTGCAGTGTTCCAGCCCTCGCACGCAACTGCATCCTGCGTGACGACAACGAGGGCGATCTCCGATCCGCCGCGAACGGGATAATGCACGACGTGCGCGCCAGCCGCGAGCCACACGCCGACATGCGCGCCGAATGCTTGCGTGGCTGCGGTGTCGTTTGCAACGACGGCGCGAGCCGCCACCTGTCCGGTCGGGATCAGTTCAAAGCTCCCGAATTCCAATCGGCGGATAGTCGAGTTGATCCCATCTGCGCCGATTAGAATGTCGCCTTGGTAGCTGCGTTGATCGGTCGCGACAACGGTTACTCCGTCACCGGTGGTGACGATGCGCGAAACATCGAACCCATAGACAATTTCGATGTTGGCTCGCTGAACCAGTTGGCTCATCAAAGCAGCATGCAGATCGGCGCGATGCGCAGTCCAATAAGGAGCACCGTGGCGCCTGTCGATCCAATCGCCCAGTGGCAGCTCCGCGAGATCTGACCCGGAAGTGCCCTCCCGAATCCGGATGGATTGCGGAATGCCGGCCAAAGGCCTGAGCGCTTGCGCAACCCCCAATCGCCGTAATATGCGCATGCCGTTTGGGCCGATTTGAATGCCGGCACCGGCTTCCGACACCTCAGGGCGGCGTTCGAGAACGCGGCAATGCCATCCCAATCCCGAAAGTGTCAGCGCGACTGCAATTCCGCCGACCCCGCCTCCAACGATGAGGGCAGCGCCGGGTTTCACGTTAGCGTGGCAATGACGAGGCAGTCCGTCGGGTCACTTTCGGTGGCCGCCAATCGTGCATCGTGCAGGTAGAGCGTTGAGCAATAGGGGCACAGCACCTGATTATCGCCGCCCATGTCGAGGAATACGTGCGGGTGATCGAACGGAGCCCGCGCGCCCATGCACTGCAATTCCTTGACGCCGACGAAGATTTTCTCGGCGCCCTTATCATTGGCAAAATGGGGGACTACGGGTGCTGCCATCGGACATCTCTCTTCGAAGCTGTGTGATCAACTTACGCCACTCATTGCGAGCGTAGTTGCTGGTCGCGCATCATGGCATCCGGTGTCAAGAGCGGTGTTGGCTGCAGAGCCGCTTGAGCCACCGAGGCTTTGGCCATCGGTTTCATTGGATGCATCGCAACGATCGGGTTCTTCTTCGAATGCGTTTCGAGGTCTTTCAGCAGGGCTGCCGCGAGCGGAACAGCGACCTGGGCGGCGTGAATGTTGCGCGCCCACACTTCGGAGGTCGATCCCGAGCCAACCAAAACGACGTATGAGTAGGCCGCCCCGTTGACGAACTGCAGGCCGCCTGCGATCCAGGTATCGACCGTGCTGTTAATGTCGTCGGTAACGGATGTACCGGTTTTCGCAAAGTGTAGCGCCAAGTCGGTGCGGCGCACGGCACACCAGGCCGCGAGCCCTTTTAACGTGCCGTGCGATTGGCCGCCGGATTGGTAGCAGATTGGTGCCTGCAGCAAAGATTTCAAAAGCGGCGCACTTTCGCGTTTGATCACTTTATTGGGCACGATGTCGGTCGAGCGGTCGCGCTCGGCAAGCGTCGCATGTTCGGGTGCAACGAAGTCATATGCGCGGACGAACGTCGGCAAGCGAACTGGCTTTGCGCCATGATCGATCAGGCTCGAAAGCACCACGCCGGCCATTTGATGCACGCGCTGTGGCGAACCGGTGATCAGGCCGCGTGCGGCCGCAGTCGAGGGTGGCGTTTCGGTGGCTGTGCCCTCACCCGGCGGCACGTTGAAACCAAAGGTTTCGATCAGCCGGGCAATGCGCTCCTGTCCAAGCTGTGCGGTGCGCCACTCGAGTGGACGGTTCAGCGAACACGCGAAGGCGACAATGGCTTTGCGGCCGCGCGGTTCACTTCCCGCAGGACCTTTCGCGCAGGTGTCGACGCCTTGCCGCGGGGCTTCCGTATCGGAGTAGAGCGTATCGGCCCGGTCCTTATGCTCGTTGGCAATGGCAATTGCCGAAATGATCTTGCCGGTCGAAGCGATCGAGCGGGTCTCGCGCTCGCTTTCGTATTGCCCGGTCTCTGTCGATCGCGCGCCGGGCGAGCCGAAGTAAGATGCGCTATCGCCGCTGTCGTAATAGCGGACGATTTCGCCCTTCTCGTTCGCCGCCACGACGATCACATGCGGGCTTTTCCGATCGGCGGCGACCTTGGTTGGATCCAATGTCCAGCCCGGATTCAATTTCGAACCCCAAAGCGTATCGAGCTTGACAAGTTCGCCCCGCACGGTTTCGCGGAACCCCAGGTTCTCGATGACGTCGATTGTCGTCGTGACGCCCCGCACATAGTTGCGCCAATCGAAGCCGAACGACTGCTTCATTTCCTCGCGGATGCCGAGGCGAGCCGCCGGGATCAGCGCGTTGGCCCGGATCGTCGGGCTAGCATGCGCGCGCTTGGCGAGCGTTGGCGCAAAGTGCTCCAACGCTTCTTGCAGCTTGGGTTTGACCTTGGGGTCGGGTGGTCCGCTTGCCATCGCAACCAGCTCGAAGATGATTTTTTTCTGCTCGGCTTCGTCGGTGATCAATTTCTCCGCGCAGGTGCGCGCGCGCACTTCCGTGATGTAGCGCCAGCGGTCGAGGCGCACTTCGTTCAACTTTTCGTTGCCTTCGAGCAAGATCACCGGTTTGTTGACGGCGGACGCCAACACATACTGCTCGGCCGTGGTCAGATCTTTCGCCTCCTTGGCGAACAGCACGCGCGCGGTCATCTCGACGCCGTGCAGTGGTGCGCCGCCGGTGCGTTGTGCTAGCCAGATATGGTTCGCCGCCCATTGCTTGAGGGGCGTGTCGTCACCGCCGCGTGTCAACTCGTGATAGATGACGGGGGCCAGCCACCACTCCGTCACCTTGCGCTTGAGTTTGGTGAAGCCGCCCTCGCTCGAACTCGGTGGGGTTTTGTAAATAACCCGGGCAAACTGCATCGGCAGCGTCGAGCCGCCAACGCCCAGGCTCGGACGCCTTTGGGCAATCGAGCGGCGGATCGTCGTATATGGGATCTTCAGCACGCCCAGCAGATCGATGCCGTAGGGGTTGAGCGCGGTGCCGATGTAGCGGTCTTCGTGATAGGCAAGGCAGCGCCAGTAATCGGCGGGGACGTCGCGAACCGGGATCGACTTATGGTCCGGGTTGGCGGTGTACGAGCCAATCTCAATCGCGGCATCGGTATAGTTGACGTCGCGGCGACTATCGAGGCGCGGATCGAATGTTCCGACGAACTGGCCACGCGTATCGTAGACGGCAGTTGCCAACCAGCGCTCGGCGTCATAGCGCAATTTGTCGGACATGAAATAGGCGCCGACGACGCCGCGAATAGGGGCGATCACGTAGACGAGGCTGAGTGCGAAAATGAGGTATCCGGCTGCACCCCACACGACGTAGCGCAGTGCGCCGAGGCGCGGATTGAACACAATACCGGTGACGAGCGTGCGGCTAGTCAAGACCGGAACCGCAATGATAACTTCGCTCAGGCGAAGCAGAATTCGAAACAGAGCGAGCATTGGTTGGGTTGGCCGGGTGCGACAACGGTTCGCGAGCAGTAAGCGGCCTTTGTGGCGTGCGTTGGCCTGATCTGGGGCGGAAACACGCTCGTGTGATTTTCCGAAGTCGGCACCCCACTCGCCGCATGGTCGGTCGAGCTGTGGAGACGAACTTCGCGATCGGCACGCTAGCCGCCAATGATCCCAAATTCACTGAACGGGATGAAATCCACTAAGTCGCCCTCGGCGACATTGCCGGCATCCTCGGGAATGTCGATCAAGCCGTCGGCAGCGCGTAAGCCCGAGATCAAGCCTGAACCATCGCGCGCGAATTTGTCGACGGCGAGACCGTGGGGCGTGTCGACCAGAATGCCGCGCCAGAACTCGCGGCGTCCCGGCTTGCGGCCAGTGAATGCGAAAGTGGCCGGCAGTTTGTAACGCCGGGGTTCACTCCAGCGCCCGCCCCCAAGCTGTTGAAGGAGCGGAAATACGTACATCAGGAAGCACACGAAAACGGCGACGGGATTGCCCGGTAAACCGACAACGATGCAGGGCGCCGCTGCCGGGTCGGCGCGCTTGATTTGGCCAAACATCATCGGTCGGCCAGGCTTTACCGCAAGCTGCCAAAAGTGCCGGGATCCAAGCGCACCAAGGGCCGCGGCCATATGATCCTCGTCGCCGCGGCTCGCGCCGCCGGTGGTCAGGATGACGTCGACATCGTTGGCGGCGCGCGCAAGATTGTCACGAATCACCTCGGCGTCGTCGCGCCAAATGCCTAAATTCTTAGGCTCGGCGCCCGCCAGGGGCAGCAGCGCGCTGAGCAAGGGCGAGTTTGAATCGAACACCTGCCCGTGAGCAAGTTTGCCGGCGCCGGCTGTCACAATTTCATCGCCACTCGCAACGACGCCCACTCGTAAACGGCGAAAGCATAGAACGTGGTCGAGACCCAGCGAAGCCAAAGCGGCAAGATCTTGCGGGCGACATGAGTGGCCGGCATCGAACAAAACCGTTCCGGCTGCCACATCCTCACCCGCCTTGCGGACGTTGGCACCGCTTTTCAAGCCTCCCGGAATGATGACAAGGGCCTGATCAATGCGGCAATCTTCCTGCATCACCACGGTGTCGCTGCCAAACGGCATCACGCCACCTGTAAAGATGCGGACAGCCGTTCCGGCTGCGAGGTCTGCCGACATGGGATGGCCAGCGGTGGAACGACCGGCGATCGAAAGCGTCGTCCCATTTGCGCGATCGTAGCTGGCATATTCGAAAGCATAGCCGTCGACGGCCGCGTTGGTGTGGGCCGGCACCGGAAACTCGGCAGCGATCGTTGCTGCCAGCCGACGGCCCGCTCCTGCGCCTAGTTCCACAAGTTCGGTACGTTGTGTGGGCAGAACTCGAGATTGCAAAAGCGCTAACGCCTCGGCGTGCGTGAGACGCCTGTCGTCATGCGCGAAGCAGTCGTCGAGAGCGGGGGGCGACATGAACTGGATACGACCTGCGGGTGATGAGGCTCAGCGCCAACATATCATCCAGCAACGCTACTTCCAAAGAGGAGAATGTCTCTGCATGAGAAATGCGAACTATTGCCACCTCAAAGCGGCAGCCTTAACGCGCGGCGCGATCAATGGACGATCCGCAATCAAATGATAAAACAATGCCGATCGCCGATCACTGGGATTGCATCAGAACGAAAAGCCCAATCCCGAGCGCTGGGCCCAGAAGCGTAGCAACAACCATCATAATAAACGGTTTCGCAACCATGACTACAACTCCGCACGCTACCTCACGATAAATAAATGAAAGGAGCCAAATATGCAGCGGCCCTCAGTCATTAGCCTAAAGTCCCTCAACCTTCGGCTTGACAATCAGCATACATGACTTGGTCAGTTTTGCCACAGAATTTTTTGCTAGCGATCGCGCTGTCCGGCAGCGTTAGTCAAACAGTGTTTTTCCGGAAAAGCAATTTCGAAATTATTGATTTAATGACAAAATACCCGCTGCAATCGGCGGCAGTAGAAAATCTAAATTTACTGCAGTGCAGCAATGGCTCATTCGAGTGTTTCAATTCTTTAGCCAACGAAGTGGCCTAGCGGCCACTCTTCAACGTTGACGCTAACGTATATCAAACAGTCGGAGTTGCTTCTCGTCCTGGCCCTTGGTTTCGTACGCCAATTGCTCGATTCGGTCGAAAGGTACCTGTTCTGCCATGATCAGCGATCGCTGTGCTTTAATCGCGCGGACATGATTCTCCTGAACGAGGTGGAATTCGCCGACGGTCTGGTTAGGCAATACGCGCGCAGGATCGAGGCCACTTTCACTTTGGAACGCGGCGCGCAGTTTCTTGAGTGCGGTATCTTCTCGGACCCGGCCGATGAACCAACTCGTCACCTGATCGCGGCTCTTATAATCGAGATCGCCGGGCGATTGGGTCGCAAGCATAATACCAAGCCCGGCCGAACGGGCCCGCTTCAAGAGACTTTGCAATGGCTCGGCGGTCGCAGGCTTGGCGTTAGCTGGAATATAGAGGTCGGCTTCGTCGAACATGACAACAGCTTGCAATTCATCGTTCGGATTGCGCTGACAGAAACGTAGTGCTTCCGACAGGAACTGGGCCACCCAGAACAGGATGTTTTCGTTGTCGCCAAGAAAGCCCGTGTAGATCACCGATAGGCGGGTGCGGCCCTCACGCGAATATGGTCCGATGCCGAGCAGGGCTTCCATGCTGAGGCTTTCACCGCCGCCCTCGAACAGTGCGGCATTGCGATGCCGTAAGCTGTCGAGCTGCGCCACCAGATCACGCCGGATTTTGCCGGATGGATCCATGCGTTGTGTGCGATCGGTAAGTTCGGGGTCTTCATCCTCGAGTAGCACGATGAGGTCGGCCAGTGTCACTTCGCGGCTGTAACGCGAACCGAGAATGCGCAGCGCGACCGAAAGTGTGCCCGACTGTTTCTGATGCGTCGCCGAGTTCTTCAAGTGCAACATATCGCCAAGCGCCGCCGACGATAGATTAGCGAGCAACTGCTGTTCGTGTTCGGGAAGCTCGTTGATACCGTTCGGCAGCAGCGTGATCGACATCGGACGGCCGGTTTGGCGGCCGGGTGTATAGACCGCCACGTCGATCGCATCTGCGAGTTTTTCGCGCTCGCCGCGGCGCTCCTGGAACTCGTTTTCGTTGGCGCGCCAAACATCGGGATTGGCATAGCTGCAAAGATCACCTTTGCGATCGAGCAGGATCGCCGGCGTGCCTCGCAACAGCAGCTGTTCGATAAGACTGAGCGCGAGCGTGGTCTTACCCGAGCCGGACCCGCCGAGCACGGCTGCGTGCCGCTTCAAGATGCCCTTGTTCAACGTGACGGCCTTGCCGCCGCCGCCGATTTCTCGTCCGGCAACGATGCTGTTGGCGTTGTCACCATTCTCGTTCAAAATCACGGAGAGTGGCAGTTCGTCGTCATTTGCCGGCACCGGGTCGGTCTGTCCATCTGCGGGACCGGTCCATTCGGTCCAGGCGGCAGATCCAGTTGCTGCTTCCTCCATTATTTCCCCTTCGCCATTGAAGGCGATTTCGGATGAAGGGGCAGCAAGTTCCGGGCGTGAAGTCGGCCGTGTGAGGAGATCGAGGCGGAGCAACTGCACCAGCGGCGCCAATCCCGACAGCAGCCGGGCTTGTTCAAACCAGGTACGGAAGCCCGGGTCGAAACGATGGTGGGCGTGGAATTCGCGCACTGTCATCATCCGCTCCCACTCGGGGATGGGTACGAGGATCGAGCGCCCGCCGCTATCGCGAAATTTGCGAAATGCTTGTGCCGTTTGGTTCTTTTTGTTCGGCGGGAAATCGCTCGCACGTAGCATGAAGCATGCGCGGCCCTGCATGGAGGCCAATACGCGATCAAGCTGCCGCTTCAACCCGCCACCTTGCGTGGGGCGATTGCACAGGAACACGCGCGCTTCGTAGTCGAGGCCGTTGCGCTGCCCGACCTTTACGTCGATCGCTGGTAAATCGTCGGCAAGTTCGAGGCGCTCGATCGAAAGCGTAACCGCACCTGCCCACTCGTCCTTGGCAAGGCCGAGCGCCGTGACAAGAACATCCATCAAGTCGTTGTCGGTCGAAGGGATCTCGGCTTCCGATGCATTGGCGAACCGATGCCACATGTCGCGGAAGTCGATCGCCATGAAGTGGTCGGCGTCGTCTGGTTCGTCGTTGTTGGAGGCGAATCCGAGCGCTGCCGCCAATGTCGATATGAAGCCGGTTTTTTCAGGTCCCGCGCGGCGCTCTTCCTGCTCGTCGCCCTGATCGGAGCGCAAGCGGTTTTGCGCATGTTCGAGCAACCGGCGCGTCGATAGACCGCCGAATTCCTCGAAGAACTGAGGGCCGAAAAACGCCGACGCATCGGGGAAGCTCATGCCGCCGGCTCGCGTTTCCGCGTCGTGCGCGAGCCGCCTCGCAATTATCAAACGGGCTTCCTCAGGTGTGCGCGTTTCGAGCAGTGGGACGGGCCCGGATTTCTCGATCCGGTCGATGTAGCTTTGCGCCAGGACGCCGCGCACCTGACCGTAGAAGTCTTCGAGGCATGAAATCAGTATGATCGACGTCGGCAGCCGGTTTGCAATTTGAATGAGGTCGCGCGCGGCCTTCTGGAATCGTTCCTCGGCGTCGTCGAAAAAGCGCAAATCTTCCACTTGATCGATGCAGAAAACGAGCGAAGACCGGTCGACGGTCCACATCAACTTGCCGAGGCTTTCGATGATTTCGAAGGCGCGGCCGTCACCTGTGTTGGGGTCGAGCGCTGCGACAGCTGCCAAGCTCAATTCGTTCAGCGGGCGACCGTACAGATACTGCCGCACCCGTTGATCGATGCGCGGATCATTGCGCTGCAAGTACAACAATGCGCGAACGATATTGATATCGAGCTCTTGCTCGGCAAAGCGGGGGCTTGCGACGATATCATCGGCCAGTGAATGGATCAGCCGTGCAAGCTGTTTCTCATCGAGTGCTGACTCGCGCAATTTTTCCAGCTCGCCGGCCGGCACCACGTCGGCATCTTCGACAAGGCGGCGGGTAAGTCGTGCGAGCGCCGTCTCCCCGGCTTCATCGGGATCATAGGGCTTTTCCAGCGAGGCGATCAGACGGCGCAGGTAGTAATCGGCGTAGCTCGACACGTCCGGCGTCATTTGGGCATAACCGAAATAGGCGCGGCCGCGACGATGGGCACCGGTGCGCAGGGCCCTGATCAGATGCGTTTTTCCAGCTCCGGACTGGCCGTGAAACAGCAGTATCCGCGCCTGTGATTTCGCGCCCTTCTGTGATGTCACCGCGTCGAGTAGATCGTAGAACTTCGTGCGTGCCTTTTTGTGCACCTCCTCGACATCGACCGGGTCGGCGCACCAGATATCATCCTCCCACGTGATCGAGTGGTCGAATGCGGCCGCGAGTTGACTCGCTGCTTGGGTCTTGGAGTTATTCGACTGCATAAAACGGGATGTTCCTAGACGCTCGATCGAGCATCTTTTCTCGATTTAATCTTC
>JANLXZ010000457.1:0-2397 GCA_031365375.1 Hyphomicrobiaceae bacterium
GAAGATGGCCGACATGTTGGTGGAAGAATTCGAGACGTTGAGGCGAGCCACTCTCATAAAACCAACGAATGACCATGTTCAGGTGATAGAGATCGACGCCGCAAAACGAACCGTGGAGACTAAAGCTCCGGATCCCGGCGGGCAATCTACAGAAAAATTCGTCAAGTCATAACGGCATGCTGAGAGAACCACTTACTCAAGCGGATTCGAACTTCCGGCACCTAATGAACGGACATCGTCAGACCGCCCCGGCATGTCGGAAAAGTGCCAGTAGGGCGCATCGGGCTCCTACTATGACGCACCAGAATTTCCGTCTGCTTCTGAAATAGGAGCCACAGCCCGTTAGTGAGTAGTCCTCAAGCCAAGGCAGACTCCTGCTCCCCGCAGACGGTGAGCTACTCGTCACGGTTCAGCGACCAGCGCGCAGCGGGCGTAGTCGGCGCCGCGCGATGCGGCGCGCTAGAAATGCCGGTCAGTCACTCGCGAATTTGCATTAGCCTTCAGCCGTGACGTGTCAAAAATGTCGGAATGGCGTCAGAATGGGAGTTTAAAATCAGGGTTAAGCCATTGAAATCGCTTTGGAGCGGGTGAAGGGAATCGAACCCTCGTATTCAGCTTGGAAGTCAGCAAATTTCCGCAATGTTTTCAAAAGCCGTTCCGACATTTTGCAGCTTTCCGGGCGATTGAGATCACTACGGAATTTCTCTTTGTCGGAATAGCGACGAGCCCATCCGCGTCCTTTTCCAGCCATTTTGACGGTGGCTACGGCTTCAAACCTGGACCAGGGAACCGTCGGCGAGTTTTCCGCGTTTATTGGCGCTTATGGAAATCCGCGAATTATTGGGGGCAACGCCTGTATCAGCAATACGGCACTTCCACCCAACACACTGGCACCCACGACAAGCAGGGATAGGACAAGCTCCAAAAGCAACTCGACGCTGGCGACGTCATTCGAATTTGGCATCTGTGCACCCGCTTCGTTCGTGCGACGAAGACGTCATAGACTGAGTTGCGGCTTTGCCGAGCGGCGAAATTTGCCGGAAAATTAACTAATGATTCACCGGCTCGGATGCCCTACCCGATGAGCGGGCTCGCGGTGCGCTACAGGTTCAAATCCCGGAACTGCAACCATTTCGAATTGGTACTTGAGGTGGATCGGCGTGTGGAAAGTCTGGCAGCCGGACCCGTCGGCGATAAGACTCCTATGCCTCGGCGGAAGCGATTGGCTGAACCATCTCAAGCCCGGATCCAGCCAAAACGGTAATCCGAGCCAGGAACAGTTCCGATGTTTGTTCGTGCCCCTAACCGCTACGCAGCTTCCAGTTCGAACCCGGCGCGCGGAAAATGGACGTGGATGTCACCGGTCTGCGGGTTCGCATGGTGAAGGATGATCTTATTTGCGTCGGCGGCAACGAGCGTACCCTTCACAGGCACTTTGGCGTTATCGTCCGGCGTCACCGTGACTGGATTGCCCGGCTTCAGGCCCATTGCGTCGTCGTCCCGCTTGATATGCGTGACTGCCATCGGTTTGGCCACCTTGGCTGCCGCTAACGCCGCCTCGGCGGTCATTTCGGTCGGCTTGCCATGACCGAGATGGGCCATACGCTCGTACCAAGCCACGATCGGCGCCAGCCCCAGCAGGGCATCGACCGCCGCCGCCGGCGCATTCTTGCGAACCAGCGAGATCGGATGGAAATAGCCGAGATCAAGTGCTCCCGGAGTATCACCTAATATGAATTTGCGTCCGTCTGCGAGCGCGTCCTTCAGCCAAGCAAGCTGCGCGCGAATGCGCATTGAGATCGAAATCCGGCTCCATCGCATTCTTCGACAAGTCAATATAAAGATAGCCTTCCTTTCGGTCCTTGATGAAATCGGGCGGCAGATCGCCGATGAAATGCACGAGGGCGCCGATAATCGGAATCCAGATCGTGCGCTCCCAGTTGAACGACAGCGCGCGTGCCAATGTCGGGTTTGGCCCCGGATACAGTGTCGGCTCGGGATGCAGCCGCTCGAGCGCCGGCAGAATGATGTTGGTGTCACAGAAGATGTCCGCACCGATTTGCAGCACCGGCGTGCGGCGATAGCCGCCCGTCATGGGCGTCAGCAGGGGACGCGGCGGCGCGGGCGGAATATCGACCGACCCCCAACTCGCTTTCTTGATGCCCAATGCAAGGCGAACTTTCTCCGAGAAGGGCGACAGCGGATAGTGATGAAGGATGATCTGCGACATGCGAGTTGGCTCCGGCAAGCGACGAGAGTTGGATGACAATCAGATCTCCTTGACGCCGATCTGGCGCAACAGACCGAGATTGTCGAGCAGCGCCCAATGTTCGATCAGCACGCCGTCGCGAAACTGGAACAAGTCGAGCACGCCAATGTCGATTGCCTTGCCGGTGG
>JANLXZ010000498.1:0-3495 GCA_031365375.1 Hyphomicrobiaceae bacterium
GCACATAGGCGTGGGTGGAGCCGGAGTCGAACCACACGTCGAGCACATCGTTGATCTTCTCGTATTTTTCCGGATCGAAATCGGGTTTCAAAAAGCGCGCGCCGTCGGTATCGGCGAACCAGGCATCGGCGCCTTCCTTGAACATCGCGTCATAGATGCGCTTGTTGACGCGCGCATCTTTCAGCACAGCGCCGTTGACCTTTTCGACGAACACCGTGATCGGTACGCCCCATGCGCGTTGACGTGAGACGACCCAATCGGGCTTCGCCTCGATCATGCCGGTGATGCGGTTTTGCCCTGATGCCGGCACCCACTCAGTTTCACGGATGGACTTGAGCGCGAGTTCTCTGAGAGTACGCGCGTTGCTGTTGGTGGCGCCTTCCGACTCCCCTCCGGGGAGCCCGCCGGAAGGCACACTATTATCCCCTCTCCCCGTTTTGATGGGGAGAGGGTTAGGGTGAGGGGCAGCCGCACGCACCGACGAATGAGCAAGCGGCTCCCCCTCACCCCCGGCCTGGCCTGCGGCCATGCCTCCGCCCTCTCCCCGTAATGACGGGGAGAGGGGGAGAGCCTCGATTACCTTATCCATGTAGATGAACCACTGCGGCGTGTTGCGGAAGATCACCGGCTTCTTCGAGCGCCACGAGTGCGGATACTGATGCTTGAGGCGGGCACGGGCGATTATCATGTTGGCATCGGCCAGGGCCTTGATCACGGCATCGTTGGCATCGCCCTTATCGCCGTTGGCTTTGAGCACACGGCGGCCCTCGAAGCCGGGCGCATCCTTGGTGTAAACGCTGTCGGCATCGACGGTGTAAGGGATCTCGGTCGAGATGCCACGTGCACGCAGCATTTGCTGGGTGGCGACGGAAGTCCAGATATCGAAGTCCTCGCGGCCGTGACCGGGTGCGGTGTGCACAAAGCCGGTACCGGCGTCGTCGGTGACGTGATCGCCGTCGAGCAGGGGGACCCGGAATCGATAACCGCTCGACCCACTTTCTCCAAGTGGATGCGTGCAGATCATGGCCGAGAGCAGTGCTGTAGAAACAGAGCAGTTCCGTTCGTATGTATCAACTTTAGCAGCTTTCATTACCTCGCTAGCGAGCTTGTCTGCGAGGATGTACTTGTCACCGACCTTCGCCCAGTTGTTCGCTGGAGCCGCGGTCACTTCATAGAGCCCGTACTCAATTCCCGTGCGGAACGAAATTGCGCGGTTGCCCGGGAGCGTCCACGGTGTCGTGGTCCAGATAATCACGCTGGCATCCTGCAATTTGGCGTGCGCTTCTTGGACCGACTTCAGATCGCTGTCCGCAGTCTCTTTGAAAATCAGCGACGGCGCATGCAAATATTCGAACGGAAACTTCACCCAGACCATATCTGACTGATAATCCTGGTACTCGATCTCGGCTTCGGCGAGCGCGGTCTTTTCGACGACGCTCCACATCACCGGCTTCGAGCCGCGATAGAGTTGCCCGCTGGTCGAGAACTTCATCAGTTCACGCGCGATTTGCGCCTCGGCCGGGTACGTCATCGTCAGATACGGATGCGCCCAGTCACCCTCGATGCCGAGGCGCTTGAACTCCTCGCGCTGCACATCGACCCAATGTTCGGCAAAGGTGCGGCACTCTTTGCGGAACGCTTGCATCGCCGCCGGATCGGCGAAGTTCGGCTTGGGCTTACCCTTCTTGATGTACTCTTCCTCGATCTTCCATTCGATCGGCAAGCCGTGGCAGTCCCAGCCCGGGACGTAGTTAGAGTCATACCCGGCCATCTGCTGGGTGCGGGTGACCAGATCCTTGAGAATCTTATTGAGCGCGTGGCCGATGTGGATGTTGCCGTTGGCGTAGGGCGGGCCATCGTGCAGCACAAATTTGTCGCGGCCCTTCGAAGCCTCACGCAGCTTCTTATAGAGCTCAATCCGGGCCCAGCGCTCGATCAGCTTCGGCTCCATCTGCGGCAGGCCGGCGCGCATCGGGAACGCCGTCTCGGGCAAATTGAGCGTCTTGCTCCAGTCGCGCGCCCCTGAAGCGGGCTTGGGCTCGGTCATCGCAGCAGCATCCTTCAAATCGGTTCGGCTTGAGGCAATACCTGCTCGCGCCCAAAACTTCAAACCGCTTGACGCACCCGGCCCCGCTCGTGCTGTGATCAAGCCAGAATGAAAAACCGTCGGTTGAAGGGTGAAGCGATGTTCGATGCGATGAAACAAGTGCGAGGGCTAACGTCATCCTCCGTGTTCGGAGCGGCAATGGTCACAGCTTTGAGCCTGCCCGCGCTGGCGGCAAAAAAAGACGACACGATCCGCTTTGCCTACGATCAGGTGCTGGAAAATATCGACCCGTACTTCAATAACGTCCGCATCGGCGTCATGACCAGTCACGCGGTGTGGGACACATTGATTTACCGCGATCCAACGACGAACGAATACAAGCCGCAATTGGCAACCGAGTGGAAATGGATCGACGGCAAAACACTCGAATTGAAGCTGCGCGAAGGCGTGAAGTTCCACAACGGTGAGGAATTCGACGCCGACGATGTGGTTTACACGATGAACTTTATCGGTGATGCCGCCAACAAGGTAACCGCCCAGCAAAACGTCAACTGGGTCGACAAGGCCGAAAAGGTCGACAAATTCACGGTCCGCATCAAGACCAAGCAGCCGTTCCCGGCGGCGATCGAGTACCTGACCGGGCCGATTGCCATTTACCCGAACGAGTATCACGCCAAGGTCGGCCCCAAGGGCATGAATGAAAAGCCGGTTGGTACCGGACCCTACAAGGTCACCGAGAATGTGATCGGCAAAGTGATCAAGCTTGAACGCAACACCGCATATTGGGCCGGCTCGCAAAAGCCGAAACCCACGATCGAAAAGCTCGAAATCCGCATGATCCCGGACCGGCAAACGCAGATGGCTGAGATGCTATCCGGCGGCCTCGATCTGATCATGAACGTCGCCGTCGAGCAGGCCGACCAAATGAAGGCGGTGCCGAGCCTTGCCGTTGCGGTGGGCGCGACAATGCGCATCGTGTTCCTGCATATGAATACCACGCCCGAGGCCCCGCTGCCGGCCTTGCGCGACCTGCGCGTCCGGCAAGCGATCAACCACGCGATTGATCGCGATACGATGGCGAAACAGTTGATCGGCGAAGGCGTGATTCCGATCACGACGATCTGCTTTCCCTCGCAATTCGGTTGCACCGACGAGGGTGCCAAGAAATATGCCTACGATCCGGCCAAGGCGAAAGCCCTCCTCGCCGAAGCTGGTTTCAAAGACGGTTTCGAGCTCGATTTATACGCCTACCGCGATCGCAACCAGACCGAAGCGATGGTCAACTACCTGCGCGCGGTCGGCATCAAAGCCAACCTCAAGTTTATGCAATACGCCGCCATGCGCGAACAGAACCGCGCCAACAAGGCGCCAATGACGCATCAAACCTGGGGCTCGTTCAGCCTGAATGACGTGTCTGCGTCGGTGTCGGTGTACTTCAAGGGCATCGA
>JANLXZ010000041.1:0-6057 GCA_031365375.1 Hyphomicrobiaceae bacterium
GGTCGCGATCGCGAGAAGGCTGACAGCGAGTTTTCGGACAAGCTGGTCGGCATCAATCGCGTTGCGAAGGTGGTCAAGGGTGGCAAGCGCTTCGGCTTTGCGGCACTCGTAGTCGTCGGCGACCTCAAAGGTCGCGTCGGCTTCGGGCACGGCAAAGCGCGTGAAGTGCCGGAAGCCATTCGCAAGGCAACGGAAGCCGCACGTCGTGCGCTGATCCGCGTGCCGTTGCGCGAAGGCCGCACGCTGCATCATGACAGCGAAGGTCATCATGGCGCCGGCAAGGTTGTGCTGCGTTCGGCGCCTCCCGGCACCGGCATCATCGCCGGCGGCCCAATGCGCGCCGTTTTCGAAATGCTCGGTGTTCAGGATGTCGTCGCCAAGTCGCTGGGGTCGTCTAATCCCTACAACATGGTGCGGGCAACCTTCGACGGTTTGAAGCATCAGGAAAATCCGCGTGGCGTTGCAGCCCGTCGTGGGAAGAAGTATGGCGATATCGTTGCGCGCCGCCGTGATGGATCCGCTGCCGAAGTGGATGCGACTGGCGAAGCGTGAGGTTGCGCGTCGAGCGATGCGCGACAGTGATTTAAAGGGTCAAGGGCTATGTCGAAACCACACACGGACAAGATGATCACGATCGAGCAGATCGCGAGCCCCAACCGGCGCCCCGATCGTCAGCGCGGTACGCTGATCGGTCTCGGCCTCAACAAGCTGCATCGCCGCAAGACGGTCAAGGATACGATCGAAGTGCGCGGTATGCTCAACAAGGTTGGCCATCTCGTTCGCATTGTCGACGAGCAGGTCTGAGTTTTTTTACAAGGTTGCCCCAGCGATGGGGAACGGCCAAGGGAGTCAGAGGACATGCGCCTCAACGATATTAAAGATAACGAAGGCTCGAAGAAGGTCCGCGTCCGCATCGGTCGCGGTATCGGTTCGGGCGTCGGCAAGACCGGTGGACGCGGTGGCAAAGGCCAGACCGCGCGTTCCGGTGTGCGTATCGGCGGCTTCGAAGGCGGCCAGATGCCACTCCATCGCCGATTGCCAAAGCGCGGCTTCAATAAGTGGCGCCCGAAAGATTATAACGAGATCAACGTTGGCGATCTGCAGAAGGCAATCGACGAGAAGCGGCTCGATGGCTCGAAGGCCTTGACAGTGGCTTCCCTCGTTGAAGCGGGCGTTCTCCGTCGTGGTCGCGACGGTCTACGTCTTCTCGGCGAAGGTGACCTCACGTCCAAGCTGGCGCTGACCGTCAATCACGCGACGGTCAAGGCCCGCGCGGCGGTCGAAAAGGCTGGTGGCTCGATTACGCTGATTGAGAAGAAAATTCTGGCAGATGACGTTACCAAGGCCAAGAAAACTGCCGCGAAGAAGGCTGCCAAGGCTGGCGGCAAGAAAAAAGGCGCAGACGCCGAGTAAGGAGATGGATGCGGCGTTGGGTCGCCGGTATGGCGACCCATTTGAGTAACTGCTGACCGACAGCGCCACTTCGTCGACACGAGTTGCTCCTGGGGCATCCCATAATACGTATACTCGAGTGCGGGCGCCGATCCGCCGGTCGGATCGCCCGCGGACCGAGTTGAGGAGACGAAATCCATGGCTTCGGCCGCCGAGCAATTAGCTTCCAACATGAACTTTGGTGCCTTTTCGAAGGCGACCGAGCTCAAGAAGCGTATCTGGTTTACGCTGATCGCCTTGCTCGTCTACCGCCTTGGTACCT
Organism: Hyphomicrobiaceae bacterium; assembly: GCA_031365375.1. Classification (GTDB taxonomy): domain Bacteria; phylum Pseudomonadota; class Alphaproteobacteria; order Rhizobiales; family Hyphomicrobiaceae; genus JAKFWF01. Next base: position 1,715 of record JANLXZ010000041.1, read on the forward strand.
TCATTCCGCTCCCTGGCATCGATCCCGTCGCGTTCGCGCAGACGTTCAAGTCGAATTCGACTGGCATTCTGGGAATGCTCAACTTGTTCGCCGGCGGCGCGGTGGAGCGCATGGCAATTTTCGCGCTGAACATCATGCCGTACATTTCGGCATCGATTATCATGCAGCTGATGTCGTCGGTGTCTCCCAAGCTCGAAGCTCTCAAGAAAGAGGGCGAGCAGGGCCGTAAAGCGATCAACCAATATACCCGTTATTTGACGGTCATCTTGGCGACGTTCCAAGCCTACGGCATCGCCGTCGGCCTCGAAGGCTCGCGCTCTGGTGCCGGCTCCGTCGTGATCGATCCAGGTTGGTTCTTCCGCATTACGACCGTCATCTCGCTGGTCGGCGGCACCATGTTCCTGATGTGGCTCGGCGAGCAGATCACAGCGCGTGGCGTCGGCAATGGTATCTCGCTGATTATTTTCGCTGGTATCGTCGCAGGTTTGCCAGCGGCACTGCTGTCATTGTTCGAGCTGTCACGCACCGGTTCGCTGTCGCCGTTTCTGCTGATTGCTCTGCTGGCGCTCATGCTGGCCGTGGTCGCAGCAATCGTCTTCATTGAACGAGCGCAGCGCAGACTGTTAATCCAGTATCCGAAGCGACAAGTCGGCAATCGGATGTTCCAGGGTGACTCGTCCCATCTGCCGCTGAAACTCAATTCATCCGGCGTGATCCCGCCGATCTTTGCCTCTTCGCTACTGCTGCTGCCGATTACCGCGGCCCAGTTCTCTGCCGGGCCAGGCGCTTCGGGTCCCGAGTGGTTGACGACAATCGTCGCCGCCCTGGGTCGCGGACAGCCATTGCACATCGCGCTCTACGTGGCACTTATCATCTTCTTCTGCTTCTTTTACACAGCGGTCGTTTTCAATCCGACCGAGACAGCGGATAATCTGCGCAAGTATGGCGGTTTCTTGCCTGGTCGCCGGCCTGGTGCGCAGACCGCCGAATACATCGACTACGTGTTAACGCGCATTACAGTGGTTGGCGCACTTTACCTGGCCGTCGTTTGCGTCATGCCGGAGCTGTTGATTTCTTATGCCGCGGTGCCGTTTTATTTTGGCGGTACGTCGCTGTTGATTGCAGTAAGCGTAACGATGGATACAGTTGCTCAAATTCAGAGCCACTTGCTTGCGCACCAATATGAAGGGTTGATCAAGAAGTCCAAACTCCGGGGGGGTAAGGGGCGCTGATGAATTTGATTTTTCTTGGGCCCCCTGGCGCGGGTAAGGGTACCCAGGCAACCCTGGTTGCGACACGGCACGGAATACCTCAACTATCGACCGGTGATATGCTTCGGGCCGCAGTGAAAGCTGGTACGGCCATCGGTAAAAAAGCCAAAGCGGTGATGGATCGTGGCGAGCTGGTTTCGGATACGATCGTAATCGGAATCGTCGAAGATCGCATCGAGCAGGCGGACTGCAAGCCCGGTTTTATCCTCGATGGTTTTCCGCGAACGTTGGCCCAGGCCGCAGCACTCGATAAATTGCTTGAGGCACACGGCAAGAAATTGGACCGCGTGATCGAATTCAAAATCGATGACGCAGTCCTTCTGACGCGGATTGAGAAGCGAGCTAAAGAAGCTTTCGAAGCCGGGCATAAGCCTCGTGCAGACGATAACGCAGAAGCTCTCAAGACGCGGCTTTGGGCGTACTATAAGGAAACATCGCCGCTGATTGGTTACTATTTCCGATCTGGCAATTTGCTCTCTCTCGATGCGATGGCGCCGGTCGCCACTGTGACGGCGGAGATCGAAAAGGCGTTGAAGTAGACGTGGGTGTCGGGATGACGCGGGCTGCAAGCGTTGACGAGTGTTGATGTTTGTGTGTACTAAGACCGCGATTATCTGACGCAGCCATGTTGAAGTCTTTGCTCTGCGCCCTTCTGGTGCAGAGGTAAGGGCTGTTTCGCGTGGAAATATCTGTCGTCATACCGGTTGCGGTGTGCGGCTTTGCAAATGAACCGCACCGTTTTGAGACTTTAGGAGAGCAGAAGTGGCCCGTATCGCAGGCGTCAACATCCCAACCCAAAAGCGCGTTGTCATCGCGTTGCAGTACATCCATGGGATCGGCCCCAAGTTCGCGGAATCGATTTGTACGCGCGTCGGCATTCCCGCTGATCGGCGCGTCAATCAGCTGACGGACGCGGAAGTCCTGCAGGTTCGTGAAGCCATTGATCGCGATTATACGGTCGAGGGCGACTTGCGGCGTGAAGTCGCAATGAACATCAAGCGGCTGATGGATCTCGGTTGCTACCGCGGCTTGCGTCATCGTCGTGGCTTGCCTGTCCGCGGCCAGCGCACCCATACCAACGCCCGCACCCGCAAGGGTCCCGCCAAGGCGATCGCCGGTAAGAAGAAGGCCTGACGATCAGGTCGACGCTTGTGCATGGTAATCGCCCGATTGGGCAGCGCTTCCATGCTGGCGGAAATCGCCGGTCGTCGGCCGATCACTAATTTTAAGTTCAACATCGCATTCAACACCGCCCATAGGGCATCGGAGTACCTGCCAGATGGCAAAGGAAGCAGAAAAAGGCCGGGCGAAAGTTCGCCGCAAGGAGCGCAAGAACATCACTTCGGGCGTCGCCCATGTGAACGCCAGCTTCAACAACACCATGATCACCATTACCGATGCGCAGGGTAACACCATCGCCTGGTCGTCATCGGGTACCATGGGCTTTAAGGGGTCGCGCAAGTCGACGCCGTATGCAGCTCAGATGGCCGGTGAAGACGCTGGCAAGAAGGCAGCGGAACACGGTGTCAAAATCCTCGAAGTCGAAGTCACTGGACCAGGGTCGGGCCGTGAATCTGCACTGCGCGCCCTGCAGTCGATCGGCATGCAGATCACCTCGATCCGCGATGTGACGCCGATCCCGCACAACGGCTGCCGCCCGCGCAAGCGTCGGCGCGTCTAAAGCCGGTCTGTTTCGAACATACGAGGCGCCCCGACCGGGGGCGCCTTCACGCGTTTTCTATAAGAAGTCTGAAATTCGACAGAAGTCTGATGGCCGCTTCCCCCACGCGCCGTCCCCAGCCAAGCGAGGCTACCCGTGGCAACAACCGCAGTACTACAGAAGAACTGGCAAGATCTGATCAAGCCAGCGAAACTTGAAATTCAGGCCGGTCGCGACCGCGATCGCGTGGCGACCATCGTTGCCGAGCCGCTTGAGCGTGGCTTTGGCATGACGCTCGGTAACGCATTGCGCCGTGTCCTGCTGTCATCGCTTCAGGGTGCCGCCATCAAGTCGGTGCAGATCGACGGCGTGCTGCACGAGTTCTCGTCGATCCCGGGCGTACGCGAGGACGTTACCAACATCGTCCTCAACATTAAGGAAATCGCCCTGCGCGTCCACTCGGATGGCGTTAAGCGGATGGTATTGAAGAAGGAAGGCCGCGGCCCCGCCAAGGCCGGCGATATCGAAGCTGGGTCCGACGTCGAGATCCTCAACCCCGAACACGTGATTTGCACGCTGGATCAGGGCGCGTCGATCCGCATGGAATTCACCGCCGATATGGGCAAGGGCTACGTTGCCGCCGACCGCAATCGCCCCGAGGATGCGCCGATCGGTCTGATCCCGGTCGATAGCCTGTACGGACCCGTCAAGAAGGTGTCGTACAAGGTCGAGAATACCCGCGAGGGCCAGATCCTCGATTACGACAAACTGACGATGCAGGTCGAGACCGATGGCTCCGTCCGTGCCGAAGATGCGATCGCGCTCGCCGCCCGCATCCTGCAGGACCAGCTCGCGGTGTTCATCAACTTCGAAGAGCCGAAGCGGCCGACCGAAGAGACCAAGCACCCGGAACTCGCCTTCAATGCAGCCCTGCTCAAAAAGGTCGACGAACTCGAATTGTCGGTCCGCTCGGCAAACTGCTTGAAGAACGACAATATCGTCTACATCGGCGACCTCATTCAGAAGACCGAGTCGGAGATGCTTCGCACGCCGAATTTCGGTCGTAAGTCGCTAAACGAGATCAAGGAAGTGCTGGCCGCGATGGGTCTGCATCTTGGCATGGAAGTGCCGAACTGGCCGCCGGACAATATCGAAGAGCTGGCGAAGCGGTTCGAAGATCAGTATTGAGTTAGGCAGAGTGGGCAGTTGGTCTAACTGAACGAAGTGCCCGCTGTAATGTAACTACCGCGCATGGCGGCCGGCTCCCCGCAAAGGAGTTGCCATGTGCAACTAAACTACGCGCATCTTATTACCGCGCATGGCGGCCGGCTCTCCGTAGGGGAGTTGCCATGTGCAACTAAACTACCGCGCATCTTATTACCGCGCATGGCGGCCGGCTCCCCGCAGAGGAG
>JANLXZ010000054.1:0-1897 GCA_031365375.1 Hyphomicrobiaceae bacterium
CCAAGGACGCGCGTAGATTGAGGCGTAGCACAAACCTTCAAGCCACCTATGGATAGTTCTTCAAAGCGCAATGAGCCCACGACTTGGCCGCCTCGAATGCAGACCACCTCTCGCCACCTTCCCGGGGCGATAGCGTCGAGCCACCACTTTTCGTGGAATATTGTTTTTCTCGTCAACTAGCGAACCTCGATGTAGCGTTTCTCGGCTCAAGCAGGTTGCTGAGGTTTTGTGATTTTTTTGGCGTCAACTGACGCTGCCCTACGGCGCACATTTTCGTCAACGCGGATCAGTGCGACCAGTCACAAACCAGTGATTTAACGCTGGCTTGACCGTGATCCTCATATTAGGAGAGGTTCTTAGCATGTATCGAGACGGTTCACCAGCCAGCCGCGTTTGAAAATGTTCTTTAGTAATAATAGTCTAAGTTAATCGCGCCCAGAGTCTGTCCGATCAGTCTGAGACGGCCAATCTGAAGTGAAGTCACTGACGCACGTGACGTTTACTCAATACGCGCTAGAGGTAACTACTCACCCTTCAACCGCCACCACACGAGCGCCAGCGGGCACCGCGAGGACGTCTCGTAGGCTTGCGAGAGCGCTGTGGCCGTTGCGGCGGCCGGTTTCGACAATGGAGCAGAGATCGGCGTAGACTTTGGCGCCCCACTCTGAGCGGTGTGAACCGGCGTGCAATTTTGACCCCTATCTGGGGTGAATCGGCGTCGAATTTTGACCCCTCTCCCGGGTGGTGAAACTGGCCGCTTGTGCGTGAGTCGCGCGAGAGGCCGAACGGGGGATGTTGACAGTGGATACGATCGGGAAGGTGCGGCGGGCGCATTTCGTTCAAGGCAAAAAGATCAAGGCGATCGCGCGGGAGATGAACCTTGCGCGGAATACGGTGCGCGACATCATCCGCGCCGAAGTTAAGACCGAGCACCGCTACGTGCGGCAGGACCAGCCGCTACCGCAGCTGGGCGACTACGTGGTGGCGCTGGAGGCGATGCTGGCGGCCAACACGACGGCGTCGCGACGCGAGCGGCTGACCTATCAGCGCATGTTCGAGGAACTGCGGCTCGGCGGTTATGTGGGTGGCTACGATGCTGTCAGGCGCTATGGGCGGGCGTGGGCGGTGCGCGAGGGCGAGCGGACGGCGGCGGCATTCGTGCCGCTCAGCTTTGCGGCCGGCGAGGCCTATCAGTTCGACTGGAGCCACGAGATTATCGTGCTCGATGGCGTGACGACGATGGTGAAGGTGGCGCAGGTCCGGCTCTGCCACAGCCGCATGATCTTCGCCCGCGCCTACATGCGCGAGAGCCAGGAGATGGTGTTCGACGCGCACGAGAAGGCGTTCGTGTTCTTCAAGGGCGTGCCGTGTCGCGGCATCTACGACAACATGAAAACCGCCGTGGAATCGGTGTTCGTTGGGAAAGACCGCGCGTTCAACCGGCGCTTCGAGCAGTTGATGAGCCATCATCTGGTCGAGCCGACGGCGTGCAGCCCGGCCGCCGGTTGGGAGAAGGGGCAGGTCGAGAACCAGGTCGGAGTCGTACGCGAGCGCTTCTTCACACCGCGCGTCGCATTCAAGACGCTGGACGATCTCAACGGTTGGCTCGCCGACAAGTGCATCGCCTACGCTCGTGCGCAGCCGCATCCCGAACAGAAGGACAAAACGGTCTTCGAGATGTTCGAGGCCGAACGGCCTGTCCTGATGACCTATCGCGGCGTGTTCGATGGCTTCCACGCAACGACGGCATCGGTCCCGAAGACCTGCCTCGTGCGGTTCGATCGCAACAAATACTCGGTCGCGTCGAAGGCTGTCGGCCGCCCTGTCGACATCTACGCCTATGCCGAGCGCATCGTGATCAAACAGGATGGCATCATCGTCGGTGAGCATGCGCGCA
>JANLXZ010000069.1:0-4615 GCA_031365375.1 Hyphomicrobiaceae bacterium
ATGCTAAACGCTTCGGCCGCAGGCTGAACGTGGCTCATGTAGTCGAAGTCGTCCCAGAGCATGTTGCCTTGGTCATCGCGGTCAGTGGCGCGCCGCTTGACGGCGAGCTGCTCAATGTAGCGGAACTGCAATTCCGGCAGCTGACCAGCCCGGCCTTCCAAGTCGCTTTCGTAAATCATAGGTCCCCACCCTCGTACAAACCATGAACTGTAATATAGGACGGGTTCTAAGCTTTCCAAGGGGAAGCACCGCACGGCGTTGTGGACAACCGGGGCCAAAAACCGGTGCCGGGCACCGTGTTTGCAGAATGTTGTAGGCGGTCAAAGGGCAAATAGTGCAGCAATAACAGTGGTCGGGGCGGAGGGATTCGAACTCTCGACTTCCTGCTCCCAAAGCAGGCGCTCTACCAGGCTGAGCTACGCCCCGAACTTCTCGAATTGCATCGAGTTGTGGTGTAGTGCCCGTTCCTAACCCGCGCGTCAAGTAATGCTGTCGATCAATGACACTAAGGGCTCTTCTGAAACGATTTGTGTTGAACGCGATCGCCAGCCGTTATGCCGAGTTTCGCCGCCGCACCCGCCGCCAGCTCCAGCACCGCCGTTACCGGCCCTTCGGAAGCAATCACGCGCTCGGACATCGGCTCAGTGTTGGCCTCGATGCGATGAATGGTGCCGTCGCCGCGAATGAATACCATGTCCAGCGAGGCATAGGTGTTCTTCATCCACATGGTGATTTCCTCGGGTCGCCCGTAGGGAAACAGCATGCCGGTGCCGTCTGGCACCTTGGCGCGGAACATCAGGCCCTTGGCTTTTTCGTCAGGAGTTTCAGCGACTTCGATCTCGATGACCTGCGGCCCAGCCTTGGTTTGCACCGTCAGACTTTCGCGGCGCATTGTGGCCTCGGCGGTGCTGGGTGAAACAAACGGCGCCGACAGCATGCCGATGACCAGAAAAAACAAAAACAGGGCGACCCCTCGGGCGGCCCTGCTTGAGATTAGCATTCTATCGCGATTTTGCATCCGCGATAAATAGGCGAATTAATGCTGTGATGGCAAGTTCGACGGCAACCCATCGGGGCGCATTTCAGCAGCCATGCAACCCTTTGATCCGTGTCCCCAGCGGACTTGCACGATTTGGCCTGGGCGCAGTTCGGTGAAGCCAAAGCGACGCAGGGTTTCCATGTGGACGAACACGTCCGGCGTACCCTCGCCCCGCGTCAGGAAGCCGAATCCCCTTACCCGATTGAACCATTTTACCATGGACCGTTCCCACTCGCTTTCGGGCTGGACCACGACATGCGTGCGTTGCGGCAACTGCGAAGGGTGAATTGCCGTGCTGTCGTCTAGGCTCAGGATACGAAATGCCTGCAAGCCCTTTGGACGCTTGAGCACTTGACAGTGCACGCGGGCGCCCTCGTACGCCGTCTGGTGACCACCGGCCCGCAGGCAGGTCACGTGAAGCAAGACATCCGGCAGACCATTATCTGGAACAATAAAACCGTAACCCTTTGAAGCATCAAACCATTTAATTGCGCCCGCGATTTCGAAAACTTCGAGATTTTCCGCGTTTTGCGCGCCGCCTACTTCGGCGATCAGCGTCGGATCAACGCCCGTCAGATCGTTCAATTTAGTAACCTCCATGCGGAGTACCCCCTTACATCGCTTTACTGCTGTGCCCACGTCAACTCGTGGTCTTCGTGCAACGCTGGTCCCCGAGTTTGCCCTCTACAGAAACTCGCGTCGTCGAAGTGTTGGTAAGATGCAGGGATTGGTTAACATTCGCCACTCCTTTTTTTGGGAACAGTCTCCGACGTGCTCGCCTAGGTTGCTTAAAATCTGATAACGGAATTCTTTAAGTGGTTGAACGCAAAAGAGTAATCTATCAGGGCTGCGTGACGGTCAATGGCGGTGAGCTTTGTCGTGGATAGTCTTGGAACAATGCGTGCGGTGCAAAAGTTAACAATCATCTTGCCCTAAAAACTACCGGGTGATTCGTCCGAATCAGTGGGGATGATCCGTCGACGGATCTGCGGGTGAGGAGTTGCAAACCGATCACTTATGCACCAGTTGTCCTTTCCGACTATGACAGTTTGTCGCACCTTTGTGCGCCGCACCATGGGACTACTCAGTTAGCGGATGTATTTCGCCCCCTTCTGATTGGGCTTGTCGCCTCGTTCCGACAGGGGTATTACCCCACAAAGTGGCATGTTTTTAGAAAGTCCGGAGGCAAAATGCGTTATCTCCACACAATGGTGCGGATCGCGAATGTCGAGCAAAGCCTCGATTTTTACTGCACTAAGATGGGCATGGTCGAGACGAGGCGGTACGAGAGTGAGGCCGGGCGCTTCACGAATATTTTCCTTGCTGCGCCGGATGATAAGGCACGCAGCGTGACGGAAAAGGCGCCGTTGCTTGAGTTGACATACAACTGGGATCCCGAGGTGTACACCAGCGGTCGCAATTTCGGTCACTTGGCTTTCGAGGTCGACGATATTTACGCACTTTGCGACCACCTGATGAAAGCTGGCGTCATCATCAACCGTCCGCCGCGCGATGGCCGGATGGCCTTCGTACGTTCGCCTGACAACGTTTCGATCGAGATTTTGCAAAAGGGTGAGGCAAAGCCCAAGGCCGAACCGTGGGCGTCGATGGCCAACACCGGGGTCTGGTAACGCGGTGAGACAGCGCTCGATAGGATCAGCAGTATGACTAGCGACAGCGGTACGCCGTCTCATCCAGCTCCGCCGCCGTCAGGCTCGAACAAGATTACGCCGCGCGATGTCGCGGCGGCGACGGCGGTTGGGGCTGCGTCGAAGTTGGGCTTGCGGCGGCGCAAGGGCAACGCCGGTGAGGGCGCAAGTGCTGGAGCTGGAGCCGCTTCGTACGTGCGCGGCAACAGGGATCGCGGACAACTGATGACCGCGCTCGCCGTCTTCGTCGTCATGGTTGGCATGTTGGCGTTGATGATCGTGCTCGGTAAGTGATCGGGTCTCAAACCGCGGTCGTCATCGGTGCCGGGCCTGCCGGTTTGATGGCAGCCGAACGATTGTTGGCGGCAGGCGTCGCCGTCGACATCTACGACCGGATGCCCTCGGTCGGTCGCAAATTTCTCATGGCCGGTAGGGGCGGTCTCAATCTCACGCACGCCGAAGAGCTCGAGCACTTTCTGCCGCGCTATGGGCATGCTGCCGCGCATTTGCGGCCGATGATCGAAGCCTTTTCGCCGGACGCTCTACGGGCGTGGGCCGATGAGCTAGGTCAGGAAACCTTTGTCGGCACCAGCGGCCGGGTGTTTCCCAAGCCCCTCAAAGCGTCGCCGCTGATGCGTGCTTGGCTTGCGCGGCTGAGCGCAGCTGGCCTCAAGATCCATACCCGCCATCGTTGGACGGGGTGGGATGACGAGGGTGGATTGACGTTCGCAAGTCCGCAGTGGCAGTCGGTGACCGTCATCCCCGATGTTACGGTGCTGGCGCTCGGCGGCGCAAGTTGGCCGCGATTGGGCTCGGATGGCGCATGGGCCGAAACGCTCGCGGGTGCCGGCACTGCGGTGGAACCGTTCGCGGCGGCCAATGTGGGGGTCATGATCGCGTGGTCAGAGATTTTTCGTGGCCGCTTCGAGGGTGAGCCGATCAAACGGCTGACCGTCACGTGCAATGGGCAAACCGAGACCGGCGAAGCCGTGGTCACGCGCACCGGTTTGGAAGGGGGCGCAATCTACGGATTGAGTGCTGCGATCCGTCAGCAGTTGGCGGCCACCGGCGAAGCCCAGATCCTCGTTGACGTCAGACCGAGCTTTTCTCACGAGGAGCTTGCAACGAAGCTTGCCGCACCACGCCACAAGCAATCGACTTCGAACTTCATGCGCAAGGCAGCGGGCATGGCACCCATCGCTATCGCACTCACACGCGAGGGTGTCGGTGGGCCGTTGCCAAATGATCCCGAGGCACTCGCACGGTTGATCAAGGCGATCCCCCTCCGGGTCACCGGGATGGGCGGCCTTGCGCGAGCGATTTCGACGGCCGGTGGCGTACGTTTCGACGCGCTCAGTGAGCATTTAATGTTGCGGTCGCGTCCCGGCGTATTTGCGGCCGGTGAAATGCTCGATTGGGAAGCGCCGACCGGTGGCTATCTGTTGCAGGCAACATTTGCGACCGCGGTTGCGGCAGCCGACGGCGCGATCGGGTGGCTCGCTCGCGCAAAGTGAAATGGCGACGGCGATCGCCGCGACCCTTGGGCGTGCGACGCGAACGCGCGTTGATCTTTTCGCTGCAACCGCGCAACTGTCGCCGGGTGTGATGACAGTGGCCAAACGAGCGGTCGTCGACCCGCGCAGAAATACTGTGCGTTATCTGCACATTCAGGGGTTTGACGCCTCGCAGCGCCGCGCCGCTCAACAACAGGCATTCGATACAATGGCGAAATCTCAGGGCCGCTTCGGTCTTATGCTCGTCACCGTTGCAATGTTTCAGATGATGCCTGCACGTGCCGGCGAATACTTGGCCGGCGCGATCAAGGTCGTGCAACCATGGACACGCCAAGCGCCAGCTGCGGCGAAAGTCGCTGGCGGCTTCATGACGCTGACGAATACAGGCACGGTCGCTGATCGGCTGATCGGCG
>JANLXZ010000099.1:0-4857 GCA_031365375.1 Hyphomicrobiaceae bacterium
GCCGTCGTCACCGAAAGCGTCTTCGCGATTCCAGGCCTCGGGCGGCTAACACTCGACTCGATCCTCCGGCGCGACTACCCGGTGATCCAAGGCGTCGTGCTGCTGTTCTCGTTCGTCTACGTGCTGGTCAATCTGCTGATCGATCTACTCTATACCGTGCTCGACCCGAGGATCAGATATTGAATACGGTGCCGCAAGCCTCGCAGTTCAAGGGTGGTCAGGGCGCACCCATTGGCGATGTGTACCCACCAGCGAAGAAGCGCGGACCGGTGATGGGTTTCATGGTCAATCATCCGAATATCGTGATCGGCGGTACGCTGCTGACGATCCTGCTCGGGATCGCGATCTTCGCGCCGTTGCTTACACCGATCGACCCCACGGCGATCGCGCCAGCGAAACGTAACCGTGCGCCATCTGCCGAGTACTGGTTCGGCACCGACCAGATCGGCCGCGATCTCTATTCTCGCGTTCTGTATGGAACGCGCGTGTCGTTGCTCGTTGGTTTTTCGGTTGCGGTTCTAGCCTCCATTGTCGGTCTGCTGATCGGTCTTTTCTCTGGCTTCTCGCGTTTCGCCGACGCCATCGTCATGCGGATCATGGACGGTCTAATGTCGATCCCGCCAATCCTGCTCGCCATCGCCATGATGGCATTCAGCGGTGCCAGCGTGAAGAACGTGATCACCGCAATCGCGGTCGCCGAGGTACCGCGTGTCGCGCGGCTAGTGCGCGGCGTGGTGCTCACCTTGCGCGAGCAGCCGTATGTCGACGCGGCGATCGCGTCGGGCACACGGACGCCGATGATCATCTGGCGTCATATCCTGCCAAACACGGTTGCGCCGATGACGGTGCAGGCAACTTACATCTGTGCATCGGCCATGATCGTCGAAGCGATCTTGTCGTTCATCGGTGCGGGCACGCCGCCGACGATCCCGTCGTGGGGCAATATCATGGCCGAGGGCCGCGCCGTGTGGGAGGTGAAACCCTACATCGTAATGATCCCGGCGTTATTTCTGTCGGTCACCGTACTTGCCGTGAACTTGCTTGGCGATGGACTGCGCGATGCGTTCGATCCGCGCGCTCAGAAGGGGCATTGAGGCGATGGCCCTTCTCGAAGTCGAAAATCTGCGCACGCACTTTCGCACGGCCGGCGGCATCGTCCGCGCGGTCGACGGCATCTCGTTTCATGTCGCGGAAGGCGAGGTGCTAGCCATCGTCGGCGAGAGTGGCTGCGGCAAGTCCGTCACCGCGATGTCGATCCTGCGGCTGATTCCCGACCCGCCCGGCCGCAGTGTCGGGCGCGTGATGTTTGGCGGCCGTAATCTGATCGAGGTTCCCGAAGCGGAAATGCGAAAGATCCGCGGCAACGATATTTCGATGATTTTCCAGGAGCCGATGACGTCGCTCAATCCGGTGCTGACCATCGGCCACCAGATCGGCGAGGCGCTGATATTGCATCAGGGCTTGGATAAGTCCGCCGCGATGGAGCGCGCGGTCGGCAGCTTGAAGCTGGTCGGCATTCCGGAGCCCGAGCGTCGTGTTCGCCAGTATCCACACGAGCTGTCCGGTGGCATGCGCCAACGCGTGATGATCGCGATGGCGCTTGCCTGTTCGCCAAAACTGCTGATTGCGGACGAACCGACAACGGCGCTCGATGTCACGGTGCAGGCGCAGATCCTAGACCTGATGCGGCAGCTCAATGAGAAGACCGGATCGGCGATTATACTCATCACTCACGACCTGGGGGTGGTCGCCGAGATGGCACAGCGCGTCGTCGTTATGTACGGGGGCCGCAAAGTTGAAGAGGCGCCGGTAGCCGAGTTGTTTGCGACACCCCGTCATCCCTATACGCGTGCGCTGCTCGGATCGGTCCCCCGGCTCGCCGGCGTTGATGCAACCAAGGTCCGTCTCGCCGAAATTCCGGGCGTCGTACCATCGTTGCGCGAGGCGATACCGGGCTGCATTTTTGCAGCCCGCTGCACTTATGCGACCGACCAGTGCCGCACGTCGTATCCACTGCTGGAGCAAAAGGGTAATGGCCACCTGGTCGCCTGCTGGGAGTCGGATCGGCTTATTGCAGGTGCCGCATGAGTAACGCTGGTCCAGCTGGGACGACACCCGTTCTCGAGGTCACGAACCTCAAGAAGCACTTCCCGATCCGTAAAGGTTTTCTCGGGTTGTCGGGAGGTGAGGTCAAAGCGGTCGACGGCGTGAGTTTCTCGATCGGGCCTGGCGAGACGTTGGGTCTTGTCGGTGAATCGGGCTGCGGGAAATCGACCGCGGGCAAACTCATTCTGCGATTGATCGATCCGACCGAAGGCGAAATCACCCTTGCCGGCAAACGCATCGACGCCCTCACACGCAACGAGATGCGGGCAGAGCGACGCGGGCTGCAGGTCGTTTTCCAAGACCCCTATTCTTCACTCAATCCGCGCATGCGCGCCGTCGATATCGTCGGTGAGCCATTGCGCAATTTCGAGCATTGGTCGGCGGCGCAGATTGCCGACCGCGTGGCGTGGCTGTTTCAGAAGGTTGGTCTGCGTCCCGACCAGCTCAGTCGCTATCCGCACGAGTTTTCGGGTGGTCAGCGGCAACGCCTGGTGATCGCGCGCGCGCTTGCACTCAATCCGAAAGTGATCGTGTGCGATGAGCCGGTATCGGCACTCGATGTGTCGGTGCAGGCGCAAGTGATCAACCTGCTGATTGATCTGCAAGCAGAGTTTGGGCTCTCCTACCTTTTCATTGCGCACGATTTGGCAGTGGTGCAGCACATTTCGCATCGCGTCGCCGTGATGTACCTTGGTCGCATCGTCGAGTTGGCTGAGAAGAAGGCGCTGTTTTCATCGCCGCAGCACCCCTACACCGAAGCTCTGCTGTCGGCGGTGCCGGTACCCGATCCGACGGTGAAATCGAAGCGGATCATACTGGAAGGCGATGTTCCAAGCCCGATCAATCCACCGAGAGGCTGCCATTTTCACACCCGCTGCCCCTATGCCTACGCGCGCTGCTACATTGAAACGCCGCCGCTCAAGGAGGTCATGCCCGGCCACCTAGCCGCCTGCCACTTGAGGGATGGGACGCCGACGCAGGGCGCATGAGATGACCGAGATGAGTATCGGAAGCGACCTCGCGCGCGTGGTGTTGAACATCAATGCGGCACCGCGGGATGCGCACTATCGCAGCAAGCTCGACGCCGTGCTGCCGGCGTCTGGCTTTGACGCGGCCTACGCCGAAATATCGAGTTGGCCGGGCTATAGGCCGACGCCGCTGGTGTCATTACCGGGCCTCGCGGCAGAATTCGGGATCGGGCAGCTGCACTACAAGGAGGAGCGGCATCGCTTCGGTCTCAACAGCTTCAAGGCGCTCGGTGGCGCATACGCGGTGATGCGGGTGCTGGCGAAGGAGCTCGCGCGCCGTGGGGTGATGGAACCTGTCACATCGAAAGATCTGGCGGCGGGGCGCTGGCGCGAGATCACCCGGGATATCACCGTAGCTTCCGCGACGGATGGTAATCACGGCCGCTCGGTGGCGTGGGGCGCACGCACGTTCGGCTGCCGATGTGTGATCTTCATTCATGAGACGGTGAGCGAAGCACGCAGGCTGGCGATCGCGGCCTATGGCGCCGACGTGCACCGCGTTTCTGGAGGTTACGACGATAGTGTTCGTCATACGTTTTCGGAAGCGGCCAAGAACGGCTGGTTCGTGGTTCAGGATACGGGCACGCCAGACTATGAAGATGTGCCGCGCGATATCACAAGTGGTTACGCCGTCATCGCGCGCGAGGTCATGGCGCAATCAAGCGAGCCACCAACGCACGTGTTCGCACCAGCCGGTGTCGGTGGTCTGGCAAGCGCGCTCCTCGCTCAATTCTGGATAAGCGCTTTCGCACCCGGCGACTCCCCGAGAGGGAGCCGGCCGCCGGGTAAACGGCCAATCTTCATCGTGCTGGAGCCGACGCGCGCCGACTGCGTTTATCGCAGCATCGAAGCGGGTGCGCGAACGGACGTTAGCGTTACAGATGAAACGGTCATGGCGGGCTTGAGTTGCGGAGAGGTTTCGACGCTGGCCTGGCCCGTGCTGCGCGAGGGCGCGGATGCGGCAATGGCGATCGATGATGCGTTCGCGCTCGAAGGTATGCGCCGGTTTGCGTCGCCGGTTAGCGGTGATCCGGCGATCGTCGCTGGTGAGTGCAGCGGCGGTGGGCTCGGCGCGCTGCTGGCGCTTCGTGATCGGCCTTACCTTCGCCACACGCTCGAACTCGATGCGTCGTCGCGGGTGCTGCTGATCGGCACCGAAGGCGATACCGACGCTGGAATCTATAAAACCGTGGTTGGAAAGTCGGCGCCGGAGGTTCTTCGATCATGAGCCGCATCGTCACCGTGGGAGCAGCGCAGCTCGGACCGATTCAGCGCAGTCACTCGCGCGCCGATGTCATCGAACGCCTACTCGTTCTCCTGCGCGAGGCAGCCCGCCATGGCTGCACTCTCGTGGTGTTTCCGGAGTTGGCGCTCACCACATTCTTTCCGCGCTGGTTCATGAAAGATCAGGCCGAGATCGATGCATTTTTTGAAACTGAAATGCCGTCCAACCTCACCGCGCCGCTGTTTAATGAAGCCAAGCGACTCGGCATAGGGTTCTATTTGGGTTTCGCCGAGTTGGAGCGCAGCGGATCTGAGACGCATCGTTACAACACTGCGATCCTCGTGGACGGCACGGGGCAACTCATCGGTAAGTACCGCAAGATTCACCTGCCTGGCCACGCAGAGCACGAGCCTTGGCGGGCATTCCAGCATCTGGAGAAGCGTTATTTCGAAGTGGGTAATCTGTCGTGGCCGGTGTGGAAGGCTTTCGGCGGCCATA
>JANLXZ010000011.1:0-9106 GCA_031365375.1 Hyphomicrobiaceae bacterium
GGCCGCTTGCGCCGGACCACTTGCCGCCCCTCACCCTAACCCTCTCCCCGTATAAGACGGGGAGAGGGGATAAGGGGATGCTCCCATGACCACTCACCTTGACCGTCACTCGGCACGTTGGCTTGATGCGCAGCGGGCGCGGGCGGCGACCATTCTGCAGGTGTTCGATGGTGCCGGATTCGAAATGGTCGCGCCGCCGATTATCCAGTCAGCTGCCGTTCTCGTTGATCTCGTCGGCGAGGAGATGCGTGAACAGACGTTCGGCGTGTCTGACCGGACGGGTCAGGAATTGTGCCTGCGTACCGATCTCACCGTGCCAATTTGCCGGCTCTATCTGGAACGTCATCCGCAAGCCCAGCAAATCGCCAAGTATTCGAGCAGCGGCATGGTGTTTCGCCAGCCGGCCAGCGGGTCTACGCACGATCTAGACTCGGGCGAGTTGCATCAGGTCGGACTCGAAGTGTTCAACAGCCGCGATCCCGCGCGTGCCGAAGTCGAGGTGCTCGATCTGGTGTTGAGTGCGCTTCGGCGCAGCGACCTTCGCGCTGTCCGTGTGCGTATCGGCGACGTCGGCGTATTTCACGACCTGATCGACGCGATCGAAATGCCGAACCGCTGGCGCGAGCGCTTGAAGCATCACTTCCGGCGCCCCAAGTCGTTCATGAATTATCTGCGCCGACTGACCGGTCGCAAGCCCGCGGCGGTGTCCGACGAATTGCGCCGCCTACTGGATCCGGCCGATCCACTCAAATCCGAGACGGCAATCGCCCAGCACCTGGAGAGCAAGGGCATCGTAACCCTCGGCAGCCGCTCGATCGCCGAGATCGCGACGCAGCTATTGGAACAGCTCGCCGACGAACGAGATCCGCCGCTGGAGCTTTCGGCGGCGTCGATCATCGACACGTATCTCAACATCGAAGCGCAACCGGCCGAAGCCTTGAAGCGCATCGTCGAGTTGGGGAGCCGCCAACCGGGGCTCGACTTATCAAAATCAATCTCAGCGTTCGAAAAGCGTCTCGCATTCTTTGCCGACGCACGGATCGATACCGCCGATATGACGTTCTCCGCCGACTTCGGACGCGACTTCGAGTACTACACCGGCTTCGTGTTCGAGGTGACGCCGCCGGGAGCGGGCGAGAGCCGAGCGATCGCCGGTGGTGGACGTTACGATCGGTTGATGCAAGCCGTCGGGTCGCCGGTGCGGGTGCCGGCTGCCGGCGCTGCAATTTATACCGATCGATTGTTGGCCGCAGCCTGGGGAGGCGGGCTATGAGCGACACGTTGATCTTCGCCATCCCGTCCAAGGGCCGGCTGATGGAGAACAGTGCTGCGGCCCTCGCCAAGGCAGGAATCGTAATCCGAAAAACCGGTCCTGAGCGCGGCTATCGCGGTGAGATCGAAGGTGTTTCCGGCGTCGAGGTGGCCTTCGTTTCGGCCTCCGAGATCGTACGTCACCTACGCAACGGTGAGGCGCATCTGGGGATAACTGGGCGCGATCTCGTCGAGGAGCACATCGATGACTGGGCCTCGAAAGTAGAGATTGCGCACACGTTCGATTTCGGTCCGGCCGACGTCGTGGTCGCGGTGCCCGACTACTGGCTCGACGTGCATATGATGGCGGACCTCGAGGAGATCGCGGTGGCGTTCCGGCGCAAGCATCGCCGACGGCTGCGGGTCGCCACAAAATACGTGAACTTGACCCGTCAGTTTTTTGCCGCCCACGACGTCGCAAGCTACCGCATTGTCGAAAGCCTCGGTGCCACCGAAGGTGCGCCGGCCGGTGGCAGCGCTGATCTGATCGTCGATATTACCACGACCGGTGAGACACTGCGCGCTAACGGCCTGCGTATACTTGACGACGGCGTGATCTTGAAATCGAACGCCTGCCTGGTGCGTGCCAAAGCACCTTTACGCAATGGCATCGCGGGTATGGCGGAAGCCGAATTGCTGCGGCGTATCGGCGGGTTGCCCGGAGCGTCCCAGGACGGCTTGCGTTGATCGGCGCTTCCGGCGCATTGTCCCGCTTCTCGAAAGATCGTCAGGAATCAATACGCGATGTCGATTGCCAAAACAGCGCTCCTTTCGGTTCTTGGACGCACCGCAGCACCTGATCGGGAGACACTCCGGCGTGTGCTCGCGCGGCAACGCGCGCAGTCGAAGAAATCGCCCGAGCGGCCTAAGCTCGTTCTGGCAAGTGCCTCCCCGAGGCGGCTGGCGCTTCTCGCCCAGATCGGCATCGAGCCCGATGCGTTGCGGCCGGCCTCGATCGACGAGACGCCACGTCGTGCCGAGATGCCCCGTGCCCTGGTTTCGCGGCTCGCACGTGCAAAGGCCGAGGCGGCGCGGGATCAACTCGCCAACGATACCGGGCTCGCCGATGCTTACATTCTCGCGGCTGATACCGTCGTTACCGTTGGCCGGCGCATCCTGATGAAGCCTAAGTTCGTCGAGGAGGCAGTCGAAGCGCTGCAACTGCTCTCGGGCCGGGCGCATCGGGTGCTGACCGGCATATGCTTGATTACACCCGACGACCACCAACGGGTGAAAATCATCGATACGCGGGTACGATTCAAGCGTTTGTCAAAGGCCGAGATCGAGGCCTACATCGCCTCACGCGAGTGGCGTGACAAGGCCGGCGGATATGCCATTCAAGGGCTGGCCGGCAGCTTTGTGCAGAAGATCATCGGCTCCTACACAAATGTCGTTGGGTTGCCCCTGACGGAAGTGACCGGGCTGCTTACCGGCGAAGGTTTCCCGGTGCACTTCAATTGGGTGAAGGCGGCCGACGTCGATCCGGATTGAGAGGCTAATCATGGCAGATGCAACCACACCGGTAGCCAAGACGCGCTGTCCGATCTGTAAGCGACCGGCAGAACAAGCGTTCCGCCCGTTTTGTTCGAAGCGTTGCGCCGATGTCGATCTCTCGCGTTGGTTGACCGGCGGCTATGCCATCGCCAGCACGGGCGCGGACGAAGACGAGGACGGCGATGAGGGAGCCGCTTCCCAGGTCGATACCGGCGGCATGCGCAAACCAAATTGAGAGCGCGCGAGGAAGCATCGATACCAATACTGGACAGGCAGCTTTCCAGCACCTATAACGCGCCAACTTCAGAAACGTTACGCTGTTGGCGGGCGGTGTCGCGAAGGTTCGCCCGGGTAGCTCAGTTGGTAGAGCATACGACTGAAAATCGTAGTGTCGGTGGTTCAATTCCACCCCCGGGCACCAGTTATTGCAATATTTTGGGCGATCGATTGCGGGGCGCACATGCGCTATGGGGGTGCGCGTGCTCCATCGCTCGAGCAGGCGGAGGCGTTGCTGTCCGCCGCGCGGGGAAGCGACGCCCTGGCGAGGGCAAATAAACGCGCGGCGCAATCTGTCTGGTACCAAAATGCCCGCGCATTTGCCGCCTTGTCTCACAGCGCAGCGCGGCGGTGCGATTACTGCTGACAAGGAAATTCGCGACAACGTCATAGCCACCGGTGCCGGCCCCGGCATCTTGGAGGTGATCAACTTCGACGCGCTGGTCGAACATCAGATGATCAAGCCACAAGATCTTGGCGTGTTCGATATCGTCGATACCGTCGAGGACGCATGGACGCCTTTGGTCGTCGTGGCATGAAACCCAAGGGCCTGCGTAATCGGCGATTAGTTCTGCGGCTTCAGCGACATGATGTACGCTATGATGTCGCGAATTTCAGCGCGCGTAAGCGCAATGCCCGGCATCGCCGGGTGTGGAAGGATGATCGCCCCGGCGAGCCGCTCAGGCGTCGTGTCCGGAGAACGGGCAATCGCTGTAAAGCCTGGCACGTCTGGTCGCGATCTTGCGCCCGCCTCACCCGAGACTGCATGACATGTGGCGCACAATCGCTCCGCCAGCGCGCCACCGTTTTGTGCATCTGGCGGTCCAACCTGCGCCAACGCCGTTTCGCTCGCCAATGTGAGACAAGCAGCCAACAGAATGGCCGAAAGTTGTAAGGTCATGTTTCCTCGGCAGCGAAAGAGCCTTTGGTCAGTGATGGATTGATCTGCGTACCGCGTTTGAAATAATGGTCGCCTGCCAGCTCGATCTCGATTGTTGAGAGATCGGCTGGTCAGTTGTCACAAGCCAACCACATCCTTCAGATGCGCCGTAATTTCGGTTTGCGGCGTCTTGATCAAGTCTTTGGCAATCTCGGCGTGAAGCACAGCCCGCAATGCAGGTGAGAGAGCTGCCCGCAGGTCGCCGAGCGCCTGTGGCGGCGCAACTAGGACAAAGCGATCGAAGGATTTGCCGGCGAGGCGCGCGTCGAGCGTGTCGACAACATGCTGTGCAAAGGTGCGCTTGAGGTCTCGATGTGGGTCGGTTGCCGGTTCGATCGCGTGACGCGTGGACCCGACAGACTCGTTTGTTCGACCAGCGCGATCCGCGAGAATCTCGTGGTTGGCACGATGATCGCCGGTCATGGTCATGTTCTCGACCACTGCAAGCCTCTCCGCCGACCCGTGGGTTTCGAATACGCGGGCAGAGGCGCCGTCGGCGATAACAATCCAGGTGTGTATCGGTTTCATGCAAGTCTCCAGGCCAGGGTACAATGGCGCTTCGTCTGGGTTCCAGGGCGGCGTAGTTGGACCGTTAAAGCTTACGAGAGCTCCTAAGCCTTGCCCTTGATGCGCGTCAATTTCCGGGATCTGCACGGCGAGCTGTTTTAGCAAGCGCCTCGGCATGGACGGATAGGAAATGTTGCATTGCCGCGACCAACTCACGCGCATGCTGTCTGTCGCCACGAGCGATCGCGGCGCGGATGTCGTCGCGGATCATGTCACGGATTTGTGCCGGTCCCTGTTCGCTTCGCAGTAACCTTTCCGCGAGTGCGCAGGCGATGATCGCTGGGACATGCTCGTGCTCGGCAATTGCGAGAACCTCGGCTTCGTCGAGGTCACAGAAGGCGATGCAATCGGCGAGCGAAATCATGACCAACGCCCCAGCTTCGAGGGGGGACGCGCGTTCATTTGAGGATTGGTTTGAGAGGTCGTTTCCATAGCCGCGCACTCCTGCGAAGAAAGTGCAGCCATTTCAGGCTGCGGGCTTTCCTGTCACATCTTTCTGCGAGCTGGATGTCTCGCTTTCCGGCATGAGTTGCTTCATTTTCTGCGCTTCCCAATTGGACAAGAACGTGGTTTGGCCGCCGAAGACGAGCGCAGCATGAAGAGCTACGCCGAGACCCCATCCGAGCAGCATCCACACGATCCAGTACGGTTTACCTAACGCAAAATTAAGCACCGCCAAACTGGACACCACAAGCGCAAAGGCCAGCGCATGAATATAAAAGCCTTTGATCTCCGCGATCCGTCTCCGGGCCCGTTGATATCTTTGCTGGTTATCCATAGCGAACCTCGATTGGCTGCGAAGTACCTCTTTTCAAGTCTCGCATCGTGAGCGTTCAGGATGCATTGCGCTGGATCAAAGGGCCATTAATCCGCGGGTAGGCCGAACGCTGGTTCGATTTTTTTTGGCGTACGACTTCTCGCGACCGTGCCGGCTGCAACCGAGAGCACGATCCGCCAATCCTATGGCCGTGTGCCAGTGTCAGGACTGGTCCCGACACTGGATCCAAGGCAGCTCTTACGAGGCTGTGCCATTGTTCACGTCTTCATCGGAAAAATTTGCAAGTTCCTGTAGGCAATCGATGATTTGCTCCTCACCGTCGTCCTTCGACTTCACCAGCCATTCGGCGATGGTGGTCTCACCCTTTTTGAAGACGACTTTGAAGGGGAAATCCGCGTCTTCGCTCGCCACTACGTCGCCTGTCACAAAAGCCATGGTGCCCTCCGCTGCATCGTGCTGCACGAACATCGGAGGTGCGCAGTTCGCGCGCCATTGTCAACCTGGCTCAATTTTGAAAGTGCTAGATGTTGTACGATAGACGGCATGGTGGCGCCTCCGGGGCACGGAAACGCGAGCTCTGCAGTCTTCACTCCACGTCCCGCGCCTGATCCCGCAAAACAAACTTTTGGATCTTGCCGGTCGATGTTTTCGGCAAAGGCCCGAACACGACGCGCTTCGGGATCTTGAATGCGGCCATGCGGGCGCGGCAAAAGGCGACAATGTCTTCGGTACTTACCGGATCAGCGCCGGGTTTAAGGGTCACGAACGCGCACGGAATTTCACCCCACTTTTCGTTCGGCTTGGCGACCACGGCGGCTTCCATGATCGAGGGATGGCGGTAGAGCACTTCCTCCACTTCCAGCGACGAAATGTTTTCGCCGCCGGAAATGATGATGTCCTTCGAGCGGTCCTTGACGTCGATGTAGGCATCAGGATGCCAGGCAGCGAGATCGCCCGAATGATAATAGCCGCCGGCAAACGCTTCGGCCGTTGCAGCCTCGTTTTTGAGGTAACCCTTCATGACCGTGTTGCCGCGCTGCATAATCTCGCCGATCGCCGTGCCATCGCGGGCGATGGGTTTCATCGTTTCCGGATCGGCGACCATGATGTCCTCGACGATGACGGTTGGAACGCCCTGCCGTGCCATCAGGTTGTAACGCTGCTCGGTCTCGAGACCGGCCCAATCGTCGCCCGGCGCGCAATAGAGCGAGGGCCCGTAGCTTTCGGTGGTGCCGTAAGCGTGCAGCACGTCGAAGCCCATCGCCTCCATTTCGCGCAGCACGGTGGAGGAGGGCGCTGCCCCACCGGTCAGCATGCGCGGACGAACGGGCAGCGTGCACTTATGCTCGGCCGGGGCGTGGATCAGCATCGTCAGCACAATCGGCGCGCCACACATGTGGGTGACATGATGCTCGGCGATCAGCTCGAAAATTCGTTTCGGATCGACCTTGCGCAGACAGACGTGGGTACCGCCGACCGCCGTCACCGCCCACGTATAGGTCCAACCGGAACAGTGGAACATCGGCAGCGTCCAAAGATAACGCGAATGGTGATCGAGCTTGAACATCAGCGCGTTCGACATGGCGCCAAGATGCGCGCCGCGGTGGCTGAACACGACGCCCTTTGGATTGCCCGTGGTGCCCGATGTGTAGAGCAGGCAGATGCTCTCCCATTCGTCGAGGATGCCGGGATAGGTGAAATTCGGGTCGCCGGCGGCGATGAAATCCTCGTACTCTGTTTCGGCGAGGACGGGGCAGTGGGCGGTTTCCACATCGGCGATGTCGACCACTTTTGGTTTTGATTTCGCGAGGCCGAGCGCGGGCGCGATGGCGGCGTGGAACTCGCGGTCGGTGAGAAACAGTTTCGCCTCGCCGTGGTCGAGGCAGAAGGCAATCGCCGCCGCATCGAGCCGGATGTTGATCGGGTTTAGCATGGCGCCGAGCATCGGCACGGCGAAGTGGGCTTCCAGCATCGCCGGTGTGTTGGTGGCCATTATTGCGACGGTATCGCCGCGCTTGATGCCGGCTTCGGTCAGCGCATGGGCGAGCCGACGGCAGCGGGCGTAGAGTTCGCGGTATGTGTAGCGCAAATCGCCGTGAATGACGGCAATGCGATCGGGAAAAACACGAGCTGATCGGGCAAGAAAACTCACCGGCGTCAACGGCACGTAGTTGGCCTGATTTTTCGCGAGTTCCGGACGCTCGATTGTCATCATCGTTTCCCCAGCCGTGTCACGAGTTCGCAGCCGCACGCCCCCAGTGTGCCCGCAAGGGGGGAGGGACGGCAAGGGTGTGAGTGAGTGTGCGCGGCGGCGTGTTGAGCCGGGCCAAATGCTTGCCCGACGACGCCGCAGCTCAATCAGCAACGAACAGGTCGTCGGTTAAGAAACGACCCTCAACTATGGTAGCGCCACCGCTCTCTCGGCCCGCGACGTAATCAGCGGATGGCTTGCATTCACCCCTTAAATCTTCAGCCCGCGCGCCCTTAGAAACCGTGGATTACGTACTTTCAACTCGGCGATCAGGACGTTGCGGAGTTTGGCGCCTAATCCGGGGTGGGTTGCCTCGGTGATTTTGCCGGCGCGGATGTCGGCGGCGAGTTGGGCGGGCGTGCCGTCGCCATCGTCGTAGGCGGTGTCGAGGATCGCCCAGAGCGGGCCCTCGTCGGCGGTGGTGATCTCCCGCCTAGCAATGTCGAGCGCGTTGGCGATCATGGCGGCCGCATAGCGCTTCTCCGGCGACAAATCCGGCACGATCTCGGCCTTCAGCGTTTCGGCTGCGAGCGCGATTAGAGTTTCTGCCGACAGTTTTTTTGCCTTTGGCGGTTTGCCGGATTTGGCCATCACGAATTCGCCTTTGCTTCGATCGCGGCAATACCATCGAGCGCGTCGAATTCCATCTCCGGCGCCATCAGGCCGGTGAGAGCGAGTTCGATCGCGGTTTCGCCACCGGTGAGAAAGCGGTCGCCCTGCAGGATCGCAATTACCGCCCACTTTGCCGCAGCCATCACCTCCCAGTATGCGATGACCGCTTCGTCAATCCTGCGGCCGGACGCCGATGAATAGGCATCGTACAATGCGTGACGGCTGCCGACGCCACCAGCTTCCTGGTGCTCAGCGTCGTTGCCGAAGCGCCAGCAGCGCGCGCACAACCAGCCGATATCTTCGTTGGGATCACCCCAGTGGGTGAATTCCCAATCGAGGATAGCTGCGAGTTCTGTTCCGTTTAGCATGTAGTTGCCGGTGCGAAAATCGCCATGCACCAGCGTCAATTGAGGCGTTGTTGGTGCATGCGCATCGAGCCAAGTCAAAGCGTATTCGAGCGCCGGCCGGGTTTGCGATGCGCTGGCTAGTGCGGATTTCAGCGATGCGACCAGGACCTTTGCCGGCGGTTGCATCGGGATTGGCAGCATTGAAAGATCACGCCCTGGCGGCACGATGGCGTGGATCGCAGCGAGTGTTCGTCCAAGATCGGCGGCGAACCGATCGCCGAAGGTCGCCAAATCCGGATGCCGAACGATCTGCCGCGCCTGTGCCTGACCCTCGACGAATGCCTGGATCAGGAATGGGCGGCCGATCACATCGGCGTCGATGCAGCGCACGATCGGTTCGGCAACCGGCACGCCCGCAGCATGCGCCGCCTTGAGAACGGCGAACTCGGCCTCGCGATCGAGGCTGAGGCTCAGCCGTTGCGCGGCATCCGTGCGCATCACCCAGGTATGAGTGCCGGCACGCGGACCGC
>JANLXZ010000122.1:0-1670 GCA_031365375.1 Hyphomicrobiaceae bacterium
GTCGAGATCGAAACCGATGATGGTATCACCGGCTTGGGCGAAGGCCCTTCGCATGCAAATGCCGCCACGATTTTATCAACGTTCGCACCCTGCCTAATCGGTCGAGATCCGATCGACATTGCCGCGGCGGAACGATTGTGCCTGCCCAGTTGGCGTGGCGTTTCGACATCGATCGACTTCGCGGCGATCCGCGCCTTTGGTGCGATCGAAATGGCGTTATGGGATATTCGAGGCAAGGCTTGGGATCAACCGCTCTACATGCTTTTAGGTGGAGCGGTTAGAACCGAGATCCCATTCACCGACTACTTCGGCTTCCGCGAGACGGCGGGAAAGTTCGGTGGTGAAACCACGCCCGAGGCCGTCGTCGATTATTGCCTGCGCCAACGCGAGCAACACGGCACCACATTTTTCGAAGGTAAAGTATCGACAGCGGACCCGGAGCCCAGCATCCGCATGTTGCGCGAATTGCGCACGGCTCTCGGCGAAGGCGCTATGCTGCGGATCGATAGCAATATGGCCTATTCGCTGACACAAGCTCGCCGTATCGCGCGTGCGTTAGAACCGCTGAACATCCGCAACTGGGAGGATCCCGTCGCCACGCCCGAGGAATTGGCGCAGCTTCGCCAACACACCGCCATCCCTTTTTCGATGCACAACGTCGAACTCAGGCGTTTTGCATCGCTCGGTGTTCCAGACGCCGTCTGCACCGATATTAACGTGCATGGCGGCATCGGCCGTACCATAAAGTTCATCGGCGCCTGCGAGCAAATGGGCATCGATTTTTGGCTCTACTCCGGCGACAGCGGCATCGCGAGTGCCGCCTATTTGCACATCGCCGCCGCAAGCCAATGGATCCGCGAGCCGAGCCAATCGCTGTTTCGTATGCAGCCGATCGACGTGATCGAGGGCGGCCCATTCCAACCGAAGAACAACGTCGTCACGGTGCCGAATGGACCGGGTCTCGGCGTAACGCTCGCACCAGGCGCCCTCGAATATTGCCACAAACAGTTTGTCGATCATGGGCCTTACAATAAATTTCATGATTCTGACCGGCCCGGCACTTACCGACGCCTGCCGCTCTCCTGACGACCCTTCGATCTACTTTCAATTGACAATAATTTGCACGAGAGGGGTGTCAGCCAATAATCTATCGGCCGCGGTAGGGACGGCTGTTGCCAGCCGCCCCTCGCACAGATCCGTAGTTCCGGAACTGCCGGATACGGCCCCTGCTCTGCCGGATTAGGGCCAGCGCGCTAATCCCAGCTGCCTCGGCTTACAATGTCGCACCGCGCCGGAACTGGAGGTTTTACTCCATCGACGAAGCGTTCCTCGGGCTGGGTGGCTTTGCGTCTAAGACCCATGACGCGCTCGCGCGCGTGCGCGTACTTCGGCGCACGCCGTAGACTTGGAAGTTCTCATTGAAAACCCTTTTGATCTCGACGCTGAGCATGACGTCGCGCTTGACGCGCGGCGGTGCCGTCTCCGGCTTTTCGCGCCGGGTGACGTGAGCGTGGTAAGTCGACGGGGCAATCTCAATAACTCTGCAGATCGGCTCGACCCCGTGTTTGTCGCGATACGCATCGACGAAGCTGATCATGGCTTCCATCGGCGGTCGAGCTCCGCCTGGGCAAAATACGCGCTGGCCTTGCGCAGGATCTCGTTGGCCTGCC
>JANLXZ010000141.1:0-5628 GCA_031365375.1 Hyphomicrobiaceae bacterium
CGCCGATACTCTCTTCCAATTGGGGATGGACTTGACTCGTTCAAGCACCGCCCAAGAGGAAGATTATGCCGCCGATGCGCTAGTTGCGCGTGACTCTGGCTCCGTGCAGTCGCATGAAGACAGGAAAGACTTTTTTATCGAGCGCGATGGCGTTCGCTTCGCCGGGAACCATCTGATCATCGATCTGTTTGGTGCCCGTCGGCTTGATGACCTCAAGCACATCGAACGGACGTTGAAGCGCTGCGTAGAAGTCGCAGGCGCAACGTTGCTTCATATCCACCTCCACCATTTCACGCCGAATGGTGGCGTGTCTGGCGTGGCAGTACTGTCTGAAAGCCACATCAGTATTCATAGCTGGCCGGAGGCTGATTACGCTGCACTCGATATTTTCATGTGCGGCGAAGCAAAGCCAGAGCTAGCAATCGAAGTGTTGCGGGAAGCATTCGAAGCTCGCGACGTGGTGGTGAAGGCGCACAAGCGCGGTGAGGAGCTCGACCAGTTGAACTGGAAGGCTGCAAGCGAGCGTAAAGCTCCACTGCGGGTTGCTGCGGCCGTGAAGGCCAAGGCTCGTAAGGCGGCCTGATGTCCCTACCGGCATAAATGGCCGTAGATGAAATAATCGAACTGAAAAGCGCGCGCCGTAGAAGTACGGTGCGCGCTTCTTCAATCTCGCACTGTCTCTGAAGTCGATTTAAAAGAAATTTGTTTGGAGCGACCGGAATGAGCAAGGAACGCTGGGTGGAGGAGACATTTCATCCTCATTGGCGCGTGAAGCTAAAGGCGGACAAGGTCCTTCACGAGGTCAAGACCGAGCATCAGCATCTGGTGATCTTCACGAACGAGACGTGGGGGACGGTCCTCATGCTCGACGGTGTATGTCAGCTCACGACTTCCGACGAATTCGTTTATCATGAGATGATGGCGCACGTGCCGTTGATGGCGCTCGATAAGCCGAAACGCGTGTTGGTGGTTGGCGGTGGCGACGGCGGCGTTCTACGCGAAGTTTTGAAACATCCGTCGGTGACCAAAGCGACGCTATGCGAGATAGATAGAACAGTCGTAGATACCGCACTTCAGTACTATCCCGAAATCGCGGATGGCTGCTTCGACGATTCGCGATCGGACATCGTCATCGCCGATGGTCTGAAATATGTCGCGGACACAACCGAACGCTTCGACGCTATCATCGTCGACTCGTCCGAGCCGATCGGACCAAGTGCGGTGTTGCATACCCGCGAATTCTTCACCGACTGCAAGCGCGCATTGAAGGAGGGCGGTGTTCTGGTTACCCAGAACGGACTTCCGTTCTTGTTCCCAGAGCACTTGTTCGGGACGACCGAGATATTCGCCTCGCTGTTCAATCGGGCTGCGCCGTACATGTGCACGCAGCCTTGTTATTTCGGCGGTCCTTTTGCTCTCAACTGGGCTTCGGACGATGAGAGCTTGTTGGAGCTGTCGGCCAAGAAACTCGCCAAGCGGGCGGAAAAGCGCGGCATCCGTGGCTTTAAATATTGGACCCCTGCAGGCCACAACGCTGCCTTCGCGCTTCCCGCGTACGCGCAAAGTGTTACCGACAAGGCGATCGCCTCAGCGCAAGATACTGGGGCCAAGAAGCCCAAGCACAAGGCCAAGGATTAAACTGAACGCTGCCGCTCGCACTTGTCGCGTCGTCTGCGAGCGGCTTGGCTTCATCCTCTGCTCAAGCCCTTTTGCTCCAGCTCGCGCAGATATTCAGCCCACCGCTTGTCTTTCTCGAGCCCCAGCAACCGAAGGTATGTCCAGGCGAACAAGCCGGTAGAGTGGCCATCGTCGAACTTTATGCGCACGGCATAGTTACCGACCGGGTCCAGGTCCGAAATCTTGACGTTGCGTTTACGCCCGACGGTGACCCGCTGATCGGGTGAATGGCCTTGCACCTCGGCCGATGGGCTCATCACACGCAACATTTCGGCTGATAAATCGTAGGTGCTTTCGACTCCGAACTTCACGTTCAGTGCGTCCTTCGCGGGGCTGAGAGTGAGTACGGGCGGCTCAATGCGCTGACCGCGCGCGGCATGCATCTCGGCCCACGCTTTAGCCGCGATGTCGCGATAGATTCCGGCGTGCACGCCGTCCGGGGCAGAGGCTGTGATTGGCTTGCCGCTATCGGACGTCGAACGAATGTCCATGTGCAAAGGCACCGCACCCAGAAATGGCACCGCCAGCTTCGTCGCCTCGTCACGCGCGCCGCCATGACCGAACACGTCCGAGCGCTCGCCGCACTTCGGGCACAGGAAATAACTCATGTTCTCGACGATGCCCAGGATCGGCACGTTGACTTGGCGGAACATCGCCAAGCCCTTGCGGGCGTCGATCAGCGCCAGATCTTGCGGCGTCGACACGATGATCGCGCCAGACAGGGGTACTTGTTGACCGATGCTCAACTGAATGTCGCCGGTGCCGGGCGGCATGTCGATCACGAGAACGTCGAGTTCATCGCCCGGCGACCCCCACGCCACTTCGCGCAGCATTTGATTGAGGGCAGACACAACCATTGGCCCCCGCCAGACGACCGGCGTGCCTTCGTCGACCAGAAAGCCCATCGACATGACTTTGAGACCGTAGCCCTCCATCGGTTTCAGCGTTTTGCCGGCAGCCATTTCCGGGCGCCCGGAAATGCCGAGCAGGCGTGCTGCGATGGGCCGTATATGTCGGCGTCGAGGATGCCGACTTTCAAGCCGATCGCCTTGAAGCCGAGAGCAAGGTTTACCGCGGTCGTAGATTTTCCGACGCCACCCTTGCCTGAAGCGACAGCAATCAGATGTTTGACGCCTGGAACATCCGTACCGCGCTTTTGAGGGGCGGGTGCTGCGGGTTTTGCTCCATCTCCTGCAGCCCCTTGCGCGCGCGCTTGCGCCACGCGTGCGCTCTCGGCGGGAGCGCCGCGCAGACCGGACGTCTGGGCAGTCAGAACCGCTGTCACGCTTGTGATCCCAGCTACCTCGGCGACCACTGTCTCAGCGGCCTTGCGCAGTGGCTCCAACTCAGCAGCGCGCGCGGGATCGATAGTGATCGAAAAATAGGCACGCCCATCTTTGATCAGGACGTCGGAGATCAGGCCCAATTCGACAATGTTGCTTGTCAGATCGGGGCCCTTGATCCGGCGCAGGGCCTCGATAACCTCAGCTGGTGTGGCAGCCATAGGAACATGCTCCATAAAGGTTCGCTGTGTCTTTCGCGTTTCATATGGCGACGATCGTCGTTTCTGTGAACCATTTTTAGAGGTTACAGCTGTTGCGCGCCAAATCTTCGTCACATAGTCGGTAGTCAGGCGCTAGCAGTCATTACACTGCTAGGTCTATACGTATGGCGTTACATAATCGTCGCGGACCAACCGGGACTATTCCTTCGAGGGGAAATATGAAAGCTGATGCCTGGCTGTTGCAGAACCTCACCGGCGGATCAGGTATGCCGGCGTTCACCGCTTCCTGGTTGCTGATTGCGACCGGACTTCTCACCCTCGTAATGTTTTTCCGGCCGGCGCTCGGTCTCAGTCAGTCGATTGATCGCATCAACACGTGGATCGGTCGCAACGTCGCCTGGATGATCTTGGTCGCGGTGCTCGTCTCAGCCGCCAACGCAATTGTTCGAAAAGTGTTCAATACCTCATCAAATTCGTGGCTGGAAATCCAATGGATCCTGTTTGGGGCGGTTTTCCTGCTGTGTGCGCCTTGGACGCTAATGTTGAACGAACACATCCGCATCGACATCGTCAATTCTTTGCTCTCCAAGCGGTTGCGCAACTGGATTGATGTCATCGGCCATTGGCTTTTCATCGTCCCGATATGTCTCGTGATGCTCTATACTGGCGTGCCCTTTTTCTACCGTTCGCTGATGCAGAACGAACAATCGACAAACGCTGGCGGGCTGCCGGTATATCCGGCGAAGTTCTTGATCCCTCTCGCGTTCTTTCTCCTTCTTGCACAGGGTATCTCGGAGCTCATCAAGCGCCGCGCGATCATGAAGGGTATGATGGAGGACACATCTTCGGGCGGCGGTCACCACGCGGCAGCCGAAGCTGAGGCCGAACGTCTCGTCCAGACGCTGAAGGAGGAAGCGGATAGGCATGCTGCTGCCACCAAAGCCACTGCCGCAGCAGCTGCCAAAATCTAATTCTTTCACATCTTTCAGAATTCGTTGGAGCTAAGCCCTCATGGCAGAATTCATCGCGCAGAACATGGCGCCGATTATGTTCGCCTCGCTCGTACTGTTCTTGTTGCTCGGATACCCGGTAGCTTTCTCGCTTGGCGCTTGCGGGCTATTATACTTCATCGTCGGTGTCGAGCTGGCACCTTTGTCCAAGGGGGCGATCAACCTTTCCTGGCCGCTTCTACAGTCGCTGCCCGAACGCATCTACGGCGTAATGAGCAACGATACACTGCTTGCAATTCCGTTCTTTACACTCATGGGATTGGTGCTTGAACGCTCAGGTATGGCCGAGGATCTGCTCGATACGATCGGTCAGCTGTTCGGCACGATCAAGGGCGGGCTCGCCTACGCCGTGATTTTCGTTGGTGCGTTGCTGGCCGCGACAACCGGCGTCGTTGCTGCATCCGTGATCTCGATGGGTTTGATCTCGCTGCCGATCATGCTGCGTTACGGGTATGACCGCCGCGTCGCATCGGGCGTCATTGCGGCATCGGGCACTCTGGCCCAAATCATCCCGCCTTCGCTGGTTTTGATCGTCATGGCCGACCAGCTCGGTAAATCGGTTGGTGACATGTATGAGGGCGCTTTCGTGCCCGGCATCGTTCTGGCCGGGTTGTACGCAGCGTACATCTGGTTGATCACGACGCTGTATCCAGCAACGGGCCCGGGTCTGCCTGAGGAAGCGCTGCTTTTCAAAGAGCCATCGCCGAGAATGCGCGACATGCTCTCGCGCGGCAGCAGCCTGCTGTTGATCCCGTTGGCTGCACTTGGTGCGTTCTTCGTCGGTAAAGACCTGTACTGGTCGACGTTCGGGGGCGGATTCAAGCTCGAAGTCCTCGAGCTCATCATATTGGTGGTCAAAATTATCGCATTTGTAGCTCTTGTGATGGGTGTCATTCGCCTGCCTCAAGCATTGATCAAAGGTGGCGATGAACGTGGCCTCCTGTCATTGCTACTGCTGGCCGTCATCTCGGCGGCGGTCGGCGTCACGGTGATGAAGCGCACCACTTATGTCGGTGCGGAATTCGTCATCCTGTGCATGGGCGTGGGAATCGTCGTTGCATTTGCTGCGGCGGTGGTGAACTGGATTCTCGCCAAACTGACCGGCTTGCGGTTTCTGTCGCTGATGGCACAGCAAGTGACATTCGTGATGGTGCCGCCGCTGTTCTTGATCTTTCTCGTGTTGGGCACGATTTTCATCGGCGTCGCTACACCCACTGAAGGCGGCGCGATGGGCGCTACCGGTTCAATCCTTCTGGCGATGTTCAAACGCTGGCTGGATAACGACCCGAGACGCTTCAACATCCCGCTCTTGCGCTCGGCCGTGGAGGCAACCGCTAAGCTTTCCGCATTCGTGGTGTTCATTCTGATTGGTGCACGTATTTTCTCGCTGTCGTTTTACGGCGTGAACGGCCACATATGGGTCGAGCATCTGTTGAC
>JANLXZ010000147.1:0-21382 GCA_031365375.1 Hyphomicrobiaceae bacterium
CCCACGTGTAGGCGTGCCCCGGCGAAAACAGTCCGGCGTTGGCGAAGCTGGTTTCGGCGGCAGCCTCAGGCAAGCGCTCGATGACAGTGACTTCATGGCCGTCTTTGGCCAATTCATAAGCAGTGGTGACGCCGATCACGCCTGCACCCAGCACTGCAATTTTCATGGATCTGCCCCCGCTTGCCGACGAAATCGAACGATGCCAGACTTTATCGATCCACCGGTGCCGTCAAGGAGGCGACCCATGCGCTATGAGAAACTGCAGCTAGCGACTGACGCGGGCCTCGGCGCCCGTGCTCGCATTGGCATGCTCGTTTTGAAGACCGACCAGACCATCGAATTCGAGGCGCGGCAGGTGCTCGCTCGCGTCGAGGGCGTCTCGTTGCATCATGCACGCCTCTACAACGACGCCAACATCACGCGCGAAACACTGATGGAGATGAAGCCGCTTATTCCCGAAGCAGCCAAGTTGTTGCCGGTCGAGTGGGGGTTCAAGTCGATCGGTTATGCCTGCACCTCGGGCTCGATGGTGATCGGAGAATCCGAGGTCGAGCGGCAGGTGCATTCGATCCATCCGCGAACGCCTGTGACCAATCCGTTGACTGGAGGACTCGCTGGACTGGCGGCGTTGGGGTGCCGCCGCATCGGCGTATTAACGCCCTATACCAAAGCGGTAAACGAGGGCATCGTCACCGCTTTGAGAGAGCGAGGGCTCGACGTCACGGCCTTTGCCTCCTATGAGGAGCCTGATGATAATCTCGTCGGCAAGATCTCGGTCAATGAGATCGTGCGCGCGTCGGTAGAGCTCGCGAGCAATGCCGATGTCGATGGTGTTTTCGTCTCCTGCACCAGTCTGCGCACGGTCGATGCTATTCCGCGCATCGAGGCCGCCTCCGGAAAGCCTGCCACATCATCGAACCACGGCATGATTTGGCACATGCTGCGTCAGGCTGGGATTGACGAGCCGATTGGTGGGCTGGGCCGATTGTTTGGGCGTGGCATCGTCTCGACCCCCACTGCTGCGGCCGCTGAATAGCAATCAGAAATTGGTTTTCTTAACAGCCCGTGCTCGCCCGCTGCATCGTGGCTTGGGGTTTGCAAGGCTAGAGGCTAGATTGCGCCCGACTTCAGCCGTTAAGAAATGTTGTGACGACCATACATATGCAACGGATCAACCCGGAGGCAGCGGCATCGCGTCCGCTCTGCGTCGACCTCGACGGAACGCTTGTCCGCACGGACACGTTCATCGAGGCGCTGCTGCAACTTATCCGCCGCAATCCGTTGCTCGTGTTTTTAATCCCGATTTGGTTCGTCTCTGGATTGGCACATCTGAAGCGTGAGGTCGCACGCCGCTTGATCCTGGATGCTGCGACATTGCCTTATGATGAAGCTTTGCTAACATTCCTGCGTTCTGAGAAAGGCAAAGGCCGTCGCATCATTCTGGTCACGGCCGCCGACCGAGCGCAGGCCGATGCCGTCGCGGCCCACCTCGGTCTGTTCGACGAAGTTATCGCGAGCGACGGCGCAACCAACCTCAAGAGCGCGGCGAAAGCGAAACGCCTCACTGAATTATATGGTGTCCGTGGTTTCGACTACGCCGGCAACGAAATTGCCGACATGGCGGTCTGGCGCGAAGCGGGCGGCGTCATCGTCGTTAATGCCGACGCCATCACGACGTCCCGCATCAAAGCCGAGCGCGAAGTGGCGCACGAGTTCGCAGGACAACCAGCCACCCTCCAGACTTATGTGAAGGCGCTCCGGCCGCATCAGTGGATGAAGAACGTGCTCGTTTTCGTGCCAGCTGTACTCGCTCATCAATTGTTCGACATCGCAGCATTCGGCAAAGCATCGTTGGCATTTTTGGCGTTTGGGCTGACTGCGTCGGCGGTCTACGTGATCAATGACCTAGTGGATTTAAAGGACGATCGCGCGCATCCGCGCAAACGCAGTCGACCTTTTGCTGCCGGTGTAATCCCGCTGAAACAGGGATTGATCATTGCACCGCTACTGCTCGTCGGCGCGGCGCTTCTCGCGTTGTTTTTGCCCCGGGAGTTCGCCGGTGTTCTCGCCTTCTACTTTGCGATCACGATCGCCTACTCGTTCTTCTTCAAGCGCACCATGCTGTTCGACGTACTGGTGCTTGCTGGCCTCTACACGTTACGCATCATCGCCGGCTCGGCTGCACTGTCGATCCCGCGCTCGTTCTGGCTACTCGCATTTTCCATCTTCTTGTTCCTCAGCCTTGCGATGATGAAACGCTACGTCGAATTGGCCGACATGGGAGCAGGCGCCGACCAGCGCGAACGTGGCCGCAGCTATCGCGCCGTCGATCTCGAGTCGCTGTCTCAGTTTGGAATTTCCAGCGGTTTAATCTCGGTGTTGGTGCTCGCGCTTCACATCGACAGCCCGGAAGTAAAATCGTTCTATCGCAACCCCGAGATCATCTGGCTCCTCTGCCCGTTGATGCTGTATCTGATCTGCCGCTTTTGGTTCGTTGCCAGACGCGGTGAGATGCACGAAGATCCGATCATCTTTGCGATCCGGGATTGGCGCAGTCAATATATCGTTGGTATCGGCGCGGTCGTGCTGCTGATCGCGGCGCTGTGGCCATGACGCGATATCAATCGTGGGGGCGATATCCGCGATCGGCTCAAACGGCGCGGATCATAGCCAGTGGCGCCGAAAGCCTCGGACAAAGGTTAGGTGAACGCATTTTACCTTTTGGCAACGGCCGCAGCTACGGCGACAGTTGCCTGACGTCGGGCACGCTTATTGATACCGCAAATCTCAATCGCATCGTTGCTTTCGACCAGGTGACCGGCGTCGTGCGCTGTGAAGCCGGGGTGATGCTTTGCGATCTGATTGCGCGGGTCATGCCGCACGGCTGGTTCGTGCCGGTGACACCTGGCACGCAGTTCGTCACCATCGGTGGCGCGATCGCAAACGACGTACATGGAAAAAACCATCACGTTCGCGGGACCTTCGGCACTCACGTGACAGCCTTCGAATTGTTGCGCAGCGACGGCTCGCGACGGGTGTGCCGGCCGAACGAAAACGATGCGCTTTATCGCGCAACGATCGGCGGGCTCGGCTTGACAGGTCTCATAACCTGGGTCGAACTTCAGTTGATCCCGGTGAATTCCAAGGGCATCGACCAGACGATTACGCCCTTCACGAACCTATCTGGATTTGTCGAATTGGCTCGTGCCAGCGATACGACCCACGAGTACAGCGTCGCCTGGATCGATAGTCTTGCCAACGGTGCCGATCTCGGGCGCGGGTTATTCATCAAGGGCAATCACGCGAGCAAAGCAGGCTCGCTCGAAGCATCACCACCACGCGTAAAACTTAGGATTCCGTTTGCATCGCCGGTCTCGTTGATCGGGCGAACGACGCTGAAAGCCTTTAACGCTCTTTATCGCAATCAGACCTTGGGCCGCGAGCGTTCGGGTGCGGTCAATTACCAACCCTTCTTCTATCCACTCGACCGGATCGGCGGCTGGAACCGCCTTTATGGGCCAAGTGGCTTGCTGCAACATCAGTCCGTTGTACCCCTCGACGGCGGCATTGAGGTGGTCGCCGATCTCCTCGCGCGCAGTCAGCGTTCCGGCCTCGCTTCATTTCTCACCGTGCTGAAGGTGTTCGGAGCCAAGCCTTCTCCCGGTCTGATGTCGTATCCGAGACCCGGCCTCACCTTGACGCTCGACTTCGCCAATTCCGGTGACAAGCTGTTCCAGCTTTTGGATGACCTCGATCGTGTTGTCGTGGCGGCAGGTGGCCGGATCAACCCATACAAGGACGCCCGCATGTCGCCTGCGACGTTCGCCGCCTCGTTTCCTCAAGCGAGCGAACTGAAAGCGCACATCGACCCGGCATTCCAATCGGATTTTTGGACCCGCGTCACGGGGGATCGATGAACTTGCGCAACATCTCAAAGCTCCCCTGGTTCGACCGGTTTCTAAACTGGCTACTGGCCTGGTTCCTACTCACGCACATCGCACTCGCGCTGTTGGTGCCGGATGGCGCAACGCGGATGCTGGTCGGGGACCGGGCCGGCGATCGACAGCGAGCGTTGAGCGAGCTTCTTGTGCAACTTGACCTTGACCACGCGCTCGCCGTGATTTTCCGCATCGGTTCGCCTGGCGACTGGGTACTGTTCACGCCGGCGTATTGGCTTGGCGGCGCCTATGGCGTGATGGCCCAGAGCATCATGCTCTATGCCGTCGGAGTGGTCGTGCTCTACCGGCTCGCCCGAATGCTGGTGCCGTTGCATGTCGCGCGGATCGCGGTTGTATCATGGGCGCTGCTACCGGCGACGATCTTTCATCCACACGCACTCGTCTCCGAAGCGATCTGCAATCCGCTGCTAATTATCTTCGCCTACCAAATGGTACGTCTAGAATTCGCGGACGATGTGCGGTGGCCGGACCTGCTGTGGGCCGGCTTGACGGTCGGGCTTCTCGCTTTCGTACGTCACGTCTATCTGCTGCTGCCGATGGCCGCTGCACTGTGGCTCCTCGCGTTCCGTCCCGCCGGGCTCGGACGTCGAGCCAACGTCACAGCGTTCCTGGCACTTGGATTCATGTTCGTCGGCGTCTTGTGGGGGATCATCGCAGTAGGCTCGAAGCGCTACGAATTGGGAACGAGTGTCGGCGGCTTAGAATCGAATCTGTTCCTGCGCGCCGACCGCATGGCGGTCATGGGCGGCCTGTCGCTACCGCAATCCTACCTCGACCGCAATGTGGCGGCCGGTCGCGAACTTCGCGCACTCGCTCCGGCAGAGTTCGCTGGCTTTGTCAGCCGCCATCCCGGTCTATTCGCCAAGACCGCTGCCTCCGACGCCTTCAACCTTATGGCCAATCCCGGCGTCGCGATGCTGGCCGGCCGATATCTAGGATTGTTCGATCTGGCCGAGCGCAGTCACCGCGATCTCAACAAGTGGCGGGAGATGCGCGAGCGGGAGGGGCCGCTCGGCGTCGCGCGGCTGTTGTGGGAAACGTCACCGATTGGCTTCGTACTCAATCTCGCGGGCGCCATTTTGTGGGCGGCTTTCCTGGCGTTCTCGATCGCCGGGGCCTACGTCTTCGGCGCATCGGCAAACGTGACACCGGCCATCCGAATTCTGTTTTTCGGGCTTGCCGCTTACGTGATTGTTCTAACCAGCGCAACTGCCGGCTACACCCGCTGGGATCACAGGTCCGGTAT
This sequence comes from Hyphomicrobiaceae bacterium, assembly GCA_031365375.1. Classification (GTDB taxonomy): domain Bacteria; phylum Pseudomonadota; class Alphaproteobacteria; order Rhizobiales; family Hyphomicrobiaceae; genus JAKFWF01. Next base: position 5,206 of record JANLXZ010000147.1, read on the forward strand.
CGAGTTCATCCTGGCGATCTGGTTCGCGCTTGGCGTTGTCAGCTTGCGCGAACGAGCGCAATTGGGCTTGTTGAAAGCATATAAAGCGGCCGCCTAGCTCACAAGCGTTGGCATTCCATGCAGGCGCCGTGCTAACAGTGCGCGAAAAGTTCATCGAAGCGCCAAGGAGCTAGCGAAAATGAATAACTTCACTCGCCGCACGGTAACCGGAATGCTCGCGTCGATCGCTGCGACGCCGGCATTTGGGCAAGCAACGGGCGGTAACATTACATTGGTCGTGCCGTTCCCGCCAGGCGGCTCCACCGACGCGCTGGCGCGTTTGCTGCAGCCTGGTCTTCAGCAGCGCCTAGGGGCCAATGTCATCATCGAAAACAAGCCCGGTGGAGCGGGCTCGATCGGCGCTTCGCAGGCGGCGCGAAGCACACCTAACGGCACGACATTCCTCCTCACATTCGACTCGCACGCGGTCATTCCCGCGCTGATCAAACAGCCGGTCGTCGACGTCGAAAAGGATCTCGTCCCGGTACTCCTCGTTGGCACCGCTCCGTACGTCATCGCCACCAGCGTCAATCGGCCGTACAAGAGCTTTGCCGACGTGGTGGCCGCCGCCAAACTGAAACCGGGCTCGGTGAATTTCGGATCGGTCGGCTTGGGCACCATCGGCCATTTGGCGATGGCACTCCTTTCGAAGGCGAGCAACTGCGAAATCACCCACGTGCCTTACAAAGGCGGCGGACCAGCCGTGAACGACGTGATTGGCGGCCACGTCGAGCTGATCGCCGGGTCGGCCGCATTGCTGATGCCGCAGTTCACCGGCGGCACCATGCGCCCGCTGATGCAGACCGGACGTACCCGTCTTGAAAGCCTGCCCGATGTGCCGACGGCGATCGAAAGCGGCTTCCCCGATTTCGATGCTTTGGCATGGTGGGGCGTGTTCGCACCAGCCGGCACACCGGCGCCGGTCATCGCGAAGACATTCGATACGTTTAAAGCAGCGTTGAGTGAGGAGAGCGTCGCCAAGCGCCTCAAGGAAACACAGCAAGTGAACTTGATCCTGGGTGGCCCCGAAGAGTTCGGCAAATTCTTTGCGACCCAGGTCAAGCGCTGGGGCGCCGTCGTCCGCGACAACAACATCGAAGCGAATTAGGCTAATCAGTTCCGGCGGATGGCATCCGCCGGACACCTGCACGTAGCTTCGTGAACGGCAGAGGTTCGAGATCGATCGCAACCGGGCCGGGAGCTACCCCGACCAGAATGTGCGAGGCGAGCGGCGTAAAGTCAGCGCGGAAGTGCACCGAGCTTTTCAACACAATGATCGGCAGTCGTTCGGGCACTAATCCGAGGTGGACAAAGATCGATCGGTCGACAGTCTGCGCCGGCTTCGATGCGACGATCACCAGCACGCCTTCTTTCACCGTCTCTAGCAATGCGACCATGCCGAGGTTGACGGTCATGCCAGCCTTCATCGGGCCGGAGCCGGTCCATGAGCCTTGATTGGCTGCGATCACGCGCGCTTCGACCTCGACCGGCTGGTCACCCGGGTTGCGCTTTCCCCCGATCGCGAAACGCCCGACCGAGCCCGCGCCTGCCGCAAAGGCTTGCGTTGCCGTTTCGGGATCGATCATTGCGCCGATTACGGCACCGGTTGCTTTCTGCGTGATCAACTCGCGCAAAATGCCCGTTGAGTCACCTGGCCCGCCGCCGCCGGGATTATCCTGCGTATCGGCGATCACCACGGGCTTGGTTGCGCCGGTCGCGAGTGTGAGCGCCGTGGCGACTGCATCGCGGGCGTAATGGAATTCCGGCCGGAAGGCTGCTTCGCGCTGACGCACCGCATCGGCGAGGCGGTCGGCGGCGCGATCAGCCGCCTCTTGCGTCTCCGCATAGGCGATGACGCTCGGTCCGACATCGTGGAAATCGGCGAGCGGAAATCCGGGCAGGAACGATAACGACAACAGGCCAGGCGTTGACGCCTCGATCGCTGGAATGACCTCAAAATAGATCTCGCGGGCTGGACCAAAATCGGTGCAGGCGCCGTTGATAGGAATCAGGAAGTCGATCTGGCGAAAGGCTTTCGCAGGCCGCCGACGCTTGGTGATCATGTCGAGCAGCAGGCGGGCGGTGCGCGCACCGGTCCGGGCGCAATCGATGTGTGGATAGTAGCGGTAGGCATCGAGGATATCGGCATCGGCAATCATCGCTGGCGTCACGTTGCCGTGCAGATCGAGCGGCACTGCTATCGAGATGTCCCGCCCAAGTCGTCGCCTGACCCGCGCCAGCACCTCGCCTTCACCGTCGTCGGCATTCTCAGCAACCATCGCGCCGTGCAGTTCGAGGAAGATACCGTCGAGCGGTCCCGCTGCGGTAAGGCCACCGATGATTTGCGCGGTGATGCGATCGAACGCCTCGGCGGTGACGTGCGCCGACGGCGTCGCCATGCACCACAGGATCGGGACGACTTCGACGCCGGCTGCTTGAAAAACCTCGATTGCACCGGCGCAGGGAAGGTTCAATCCCTCGAGGCCGGCGATCATAGCCGCGCCGGTGATCAGACCCGGATAGTTTTTGGGCTGAGCGAACGCATTGTAATCGGCCTTCAAGGGCGCGAACGTATTCGTCTCATGCTCGAAACCTGCAACCGCGATGCGCATGATGACCCTTTGCTTCGTGAGGGAGTTTCCGGTACGCGCTCAGCTTCGCAAGTAATCCGGCGGATATCAATTTGGCGGTGGCGGCAGACGGGGCGCCAGCCTTACCGTACTGCGCGAAGCATCACCCCTCTACCCGATCAAGCCCAACCACTCCTCCTCCGACAGCACCGCGACGCCCAATTCGTGGGCTTTGCTGAGCTTTGAGCCGGCATCCTCACCAGCCACTACGTAGTCAGTTTTTTTCGAGACCGAACCTGCAACCTTTGCGCCTAGACGTTCGGCCTGGGCCTTGGCTTCGTTGCGGGAGATGCGCGTGAGCGTACCAGTGAATACCACGGTCTTGCCGGTCACCGGCGATTTGGAAATGGCCAAACGGACGTATGGCGCGACAGTGATGTGGGCCAAGAGATCGTCGAGGGCGCGCTGGTTGTGTTGCTCGCCGAAGAAGGCGATCAACGCGTCGACCACGGTCTCGCCGATGCCCTCGATGTTATCAATGTCGTGGTAGGCTTCGCTGCCGCGGCCACCGGCAACGGCTGCCTCCACGCCCGCGCGCAAAGCCTCGAAAGTGTGGTAGGCTTTCGACAGATCGCGCGCGGTGCCCTCACCGATATGGCGGATGCCGAGCGCGAAGATGAAGCGGTCGAGCGGCACCTTGCGGCGCGCATCGATCGCCGCCCACAGCTTCTCGACAGACCTCTGGCCGAAGCCCTTTTGGTCGGCCAACTTCTTCATCGCGCGGCTGTCGCGCTCGGCGAGTGTAAAGATATCGGCGGGCTGCTTGATGCGACCTTCGTCGAAGAATGCTTGGATCTGCTTGTCGCCAAGGCCCTCGATGTCGAGTGCATTGCGGGAAACAAAATGTTTCAGCCGTTCCTTGGCCTGCGACGGGCAGGTGAGGCCGCCTGAGCAGCGGCGCACAACGTCCGTAGATCCGCTCTCCGGATCGCTGTCGCGCACGGCGACCGATCCGCACGATGGGCAGTGATCGGGAAACTTGTACGGCTGGCTCGTCTCTGATCGCTTGTCGAGGACGACGCTCACCACTTGAGGGATCACATCGCCGGCCCGCTGCACGACGACGGTGTCGCCGATCCGTACATCCTTGCGCGCGATCTCATCTTCGTTGTGCAGCGTCGCGTTCGAGACGACGACGCCGCCGACGGTGACAGGTCGGAGTTTCGCGACGGGCGTCAATGCACCTGTGCGGCCGACCTGGATGTCAATGCCGAGCAAAGTCGTCGTCGCCTGCTCGGCTGGAAACTTATGGGCGATTGCCCATCGTGGCGCACGGCTGACGAAGCCCAGGCGTTGCTGCAAGTCGAGCCGCTCGACTTTGTAGACGACGCCGTCGATGTCGTAGCCGAGGCTCGAGCGCTTCAAACCGATGTCGCGATAGTAGGCGAGGAGTTCATCGGCCTTAGTGCAGAGCTTCATTAGTGGATTGACCGGCAAGCCCCAACGCGAGAACGCTTCGACCACCCCCGTCTGCGTGTCGGCCGGCAAACTCGATGCTTCTCCCCAGGTGTAGGCGAAGAAGCGCAGTGGCCGTGTCGCAGTGATCGATACGTCGAGCTGGCGCAGCGAGCCCGCCGCAGCGTTACGCGGGTTGGCGAAGATCTTCTCACCGGCAGCCGCTTGGGACTCATTGAGCCGGCGGAAATCATCGTGGTTCAAGTAGATCTCGCCGCGCACCTCGATGACATCGGGGATGCCGGCGTTGCTGCCACCGAGCAGCCTGTGCGGAATCTGTTTAATCGTCGCAACGTTGGCAGTGACGTTCTCGCCTTCGGTGCCATCGCCCCGAGTGGCCGCTTGCACGAATTTGCCGTGCTCGAAGCGCAGTGAAATCGACAGCCCATCAATCTTGGGCTCAGCGGTAAAGGCGATCTGATCACCAGCTGCAATGCTGAGGAAGCGGCGAACCCGATCTGTGAAATCGGTAACCTCGCTGTCATCGAAGGCATTGCCGAGCGACAGCATGGGCACCGCATGGCGGATCTTGCCAAAGCCCTCGGCGGGCGCGGCGCCTACCTTTGCGGAAAAACTATCGGTCGATTTGAGGTTTGGAAACTGTGCTTCGAGCTCATTGAGGCGACGCCGTAGTGCGTCATAGTCTGCGTCCGAAATCTCGGGCGCATCCTTGCCGTGATAAAGGTCATCGTGGTGCACGATTTTAGCGCGCAAACCGATTAGTTCTTCGCGCGCGTCAGCCTCGTTCGACGGCGCCGCTTTACCTCGTGATGCCACGGCTCAATCCTCGCACAGTGCAATCATTACCCGGCCAAAATGGGACAGGTCACTCTTGGTATGCAACCCCGGTTTCTAAGGTAAACATCGGCGTGCACAACGCAAAACGCGCGGCCGATGACCGCGCGTGCCAGACCAGCAGAAATTCTGACGACCTATTCTGACGTCATTGACAACTTTGGTGGCTTGATGCCCTGCCACGCTTTCGCAAGCCACGAGCCGCCCTGTTCGCGGGGAGCCAAACCATCGGACTGCAGCAACGCGTAGGCGTCTTTGTACCAAGGGCTGTCAGGGAAGTTGTGGCCGAGAACCGCGGCCGCGTTCTGCGCCTCAGATTTAACGCCGAGCAACATGTAGCTCTCGGTCAAGCGCATCAGTGCCTCTTCCACGTGCGGCGTCGTCTGGTACTCGGTAACGACGGTCTTGAAGCGACCGATGGCGGCGGTGTGCTGCTTGTTCTTGAGGTAGTAACGGCCGACCTCCATCTCGGATGCCGCCAAGCTGTCCTCGCAGATGCGGATCTTGTTATCGACTTCCTTGGCGTACTGACTGTCGGCGTAACGCGCCTTCAGGGTCTTGAACTCGGTCAGCGCCTTGCGCGTGTTCGATTGATCGCGATTGGGGCCGCGCATCTCGTCGTAGTAGGAACTCGCCACGACATAGTGGGCGAGGGCCGCTTCCTTGGTGCCCGGATGCATTGTCGTGTAGCGCTTGCCGTTGGTGATCGCCTCCGGATATTTGCCGGCCTTGTAGTAGGCATAGGCCGACATCGCGACAGCGCGGCGAGCCTCCGGCGCATAGGGGTGATCACGATCTAGGTCTTCGAATTTTTTTGCCGCATCTTCCCATTTGCCTTTGGCCATGAATGCATCGCCGGTCGCGTACATCCGGTCGGGCGGATCAGGATTGAGGGCGGCTTTGGCTGCCTCGTTCGATGACGCACAACCGCCCGCTGCTAGACAGACGGCGGCGACGCCTGCGAGTAGCAACATCTTACTTGGATTGGCCTTGATCATTCGACGTCCGATCTCACTACGGCGCACATGCCGCGATTCGACGCTAGCATACGATACGAGTCGCCGATCCCGATAGTGGATGAACCCAACGGTTCACAGCCTTCGAGTTCACACCCTCTGCGCCCACAGCTGCATCAATGAGCGAAACTGCGGCGATGGAAGGGCAGAACTCGTGATTTAGAGACACAGTAAGCGCGTTATCACTCAGGATCGAGCGTGCAACGAGCTTACTCACCAGCCGCTAGAGCGGTCATCGGCTGTGCGCGGTAAATCGACTGTACCGACTGATCGCGGACCCGAGGTGCTTGCACCATCGTCCATGCCGTTGCATCGGCCAAGAGTGCCTGCAACACATGAGCGTTCAACCGGTGGCCACCACGGACAGAGCGGTAGGAAGCAAGCAACGGATGGCCCGCCAGTGCTAGATCGCCGACGGCATCCAACATTTTGTGACGCACGAACTCCTGAGGGTAGCGCAGACCTTCACGGTTCATGATTTTGTCGTCGCCAATTGCAACGGTGTTGTCGAGCGAAGCACCGAGAGCTAGCCCAGCCTTCCATAGACGCTCCACATCGCACATGAAACCAAAGGTGCGGGCCCGCGAAATATCGTTGCGGAACACGCTGGGTGACATTTCCAGGCTGAGGCGCTGACGACCGATGATGGCGGTATCGAATTCGATTTCCACGTCGAGGTGGAAGCCGTTGTGGGGGACGATTTCGCCCCAGCAATCGCCGTCCTCGACGCGGACCGGCTTCAGAACTTTAATAAAATTGCGTGGCTCGGAAAGCTCGGCGATGCCGGCTTCATCGATTGCTTTGACGAATGGCGCCGAACTGCCATCCATGATCGGCACCTCTTTGCTGTCGACCTCGATGTAGCAGTTGTCGACGCCAAGGCCGCGTAGGGCGGCAAGAAGATGCTCTACAGTGCTGATGCTGGCGCCCGTGTCGTCGCCGATCACAGTGCAAAGTGTGAGATTCTTGACAAAGCGAACGTCAGCGGGAATTTCCGCTACGATACGTCCGCGTTTGCTGACAAGAAAACGAAGGCCTGTGTTGGCGTCAGCCGGGTGGAGCACCAAAGAAACTGGCGCTCCACTGTGCACCCCCGTGCCCTTCAACTCGATCTCACGCGCAACCGTAGTTTGTCGCGCGCCGATAAATCGCTTCGACATGTGAGCGCTGTCCCTCGATCCACGATGACTGATACAAGGCTCCCAACCTTGTTTCGAGCCATTCCCCAAAATCCCCGTCGTAACTCGGTACTTACGAACCCCACCGCCGCTGTTCTCGTTGCGAACTTAGATGCTGGCTTGGTTGGTGTCGTCCCTGAACAAACGATAGCTCGCAGGTTCCCTTGGGGACAAATCACGCTTTCTTACGACATGTTACCGTTTGTATCAGGTCTGTTCTAACACCTGAAACTCCCAGAAATCAGTCGTTCACTCACGAGCGTTCGCGGTTAAAAAACACAGGCAATTCAGCACGTTCTTCGTTATTGTTCAGTACGCGATTTTTGTCCTGCTGCGGCGGCTGGCGATGGCTTCCCCCGGCGACTGAAGGCGCTGAAGGTCCGCTCGCTGAGTGAGCCTGTGGATAAACCGTGTTCGCGAATCGCTGTGATTCGTTTTCCCGGCGCGCCAGTCCTGTGAGTCGTTCGAACAATCCAGGCTTACGCGGCCGTACCGGTTCGGCGGCTTTGTAAACTCGTGGGCCGGCGCCGGCGGTTGCGTCCGTTGTCGCGGTACGTGCGCGATATTCGCGTTGACCAACCGGTGGAAAATCTTCGACCTCCGGCATGCGGCGCTGCGGACGCTGCGTTTCCTGGGCGTGTCGCGGGGAAAAAGTGTCCGAGACATGGGGCTGCGGTGACTGACCCGATGACGGCTGTAGCTGCAGCGGCGATACTGGGATTCCAATCGATGGCAATCCTTGCTGGACCGAAACATCGCCGGGGCCACGCCAAATCGATTGCTCGTTTGGCACGGCTTTCGGCTGCGGAGCCGGAGTTGCCATCGCTTTCGATAATATCGCCGCGAAGTTGTCACCAGATTGATGATCGCCGGACTGATCTTGATGTGGAATCGGCGGCGGGCTCGGACGCCGCTGACCACCCATTGCCTCTTGCGTCGGGGCCGATGATCCCGGCGATGCGGTCGCGGCGCTGCCCGGCGTGGCAGCGCGTTCACCCGCTCGGGACATGCCCGATGCTACGATCGAAACGCGAATGCGATCACCCATCGACTCATCGAATGACGCTCCGACGATGATGTTGGCTTCAGGGTCGATCTCCTGGCGCACACGACTGGCAGCCTCGTCGACTTCGTACAACGTCATGTCCTTGCCGCCGATGATCGACAGCAGAAGCCCGCGTGCGCCTTTCAGGCTAACGTCATCAAGTAGCGGATTGGTGATGGCCTCCTCGGCGGCCTGGATTGCGCGGCGTTCGCCAGCCGCCTCGCCGGTACCCATCATCGCTGTGCCCATGCCGCTCATCACAGTTCGCACGTCCGCGAAGTCCAGGTTGATCAGTCCTTCCTTGACGATCAAATCGACGATGCAGGCGATGCCCGAATAAAGGACCTGATCGGCCAGTACAAACGCTTCGGCAAAGGTCGTGCGTTCGTTGGCGATACGGAATAGATTTTGGTTGGGTATGACGATCAATGTGTCGACGTAGCGGGCGAGTTCCGTGATCCCGGCTTCGGCGACGCGCATACGGCGTGCGCCTTCGAACTGGAATGGCTTGGTCACGATGCCAACGGTGAGTACGCCTGCATCCTTGGCGATGCGGGCGATTACGCCGGCGGCGCCGGAGCCTGTGCCACCGCCCATGCCAGCCGCGACAAATACCATGTGTGAGCCGGAAATCTGCGCCCGGATCTCATCAAGTGCCTCTTCAGCCGCCGCCTGGCCGATCTCGGGCCTTGAACCCGCGCCGAGGCCCTCCGTCAGATTGACACCCAACTGAATGCGATGCTCCGCGCTCGAAAGTGCCAGCGCCTGTGCGTCGGTATTTGCGACCACGAACTCGACACCATCGAGCCCCGACGCGATCATGTTGTTGATTGCGTTGCCGCCGGCGCCACCGACCCCGATAACGGTGATGCGCGGTCGCAGATCCGTCAGTTTGGGCAGCTCGAGCTTGATATTCATTCCAATCCCACCTTGCGTCAGACAGCAGCACCAAATGCAACTGTTACCGCGAGTTTCAAAAACTCTGACGCAACCATTGACCCATCCGGCCAAAGTAACCGGCCTGCTCCGCCAGGTTTCTCTGCTCTACGAGGGGCAGAGTTGCCGGGTTGGCGGCTGCTGCCAACAAGCCAAGCAAGGTCGCGTACGCTGGATTACTCGAACTCGACGCCATGCCGACTATCGGCTGAGGTGCTGCCGTGCGCACCGCCATCTCTAGATGACGACCCGCAAACATCGACAACCCCATCAGCTGCGACGTACCCCCCGTGAGGATGATTCGTCTGCTCCCATAAGCCTGCATTTTACCCGCGACAAGCTTTTCCATCGCTTGCTGCAGCAGACTTTCAACGCGCGGTTTGATCAGATTACGCAACTGCGCCTTGGTGATTTGATACAACTCGAACTCGGACTGCACCGCACGTGGATAGGTCACGACTTCACGTTCGTCCGAGGCCGCTTCCCCCATTGTGCCATAAAGCACTTTGATTCGCTCGGCTTCCGCAAGCGGAGTGCCGGTCGCGCCCATGATGTCGAAAGTCAGGTGATTGCCACCGATCGGCACGCTGTCGACAAACAAGTCTTGTCCATCGGCGATGACCGCGATCGACGTGGTCCCGGCGCCAATGTCGATGACGACGACGCCGGTGCGCAGCTCGTCGGCGGTGGCAACGCCGCGTGCACTGGCGAGGCCACTCGGCACGAAGTTTTCTGGGTCCAAATAGCAGCGCTCGACCAACAATCGTAAATTGCGAACGGTCGAATCATCGGCCGTTACCGCGTGCATATCGCCGGTCAGCGTGCGGCCGGTCATGCCCCGGGGGTCGCGCAGGTTGGATGATGCGTCCAGGCGATAGGCGATATTGTTGAGATGGATGAGCGATCGGCCGTCGCGTTCGGCATAGTGGCGGGCACCGTCGGTCAACCGCTCGATGTCGGCGTCTTTGACGACGTTGTCGGCAATCGGTGCGCTGGCTGCGAAATGCGAAGATCGAAGTTGTCCACCGCTGATCGACACGTGGACGGACGCGAGCGTGATGCGCGCCTGCCGCTCGGCTTGCGCGATCGCCGCTCGGATCGATTGCTCGGCCTCCGCCATGTCGACGACGATGCCGGCCTTGATGCCTCGCGCACGCTGATGGCCGAGCCCCAGCAGCCGGGGCGGGGTCGTCCGACTTGCGATGAGACAGCAGATCTTGCTCGTGCCGATGTCGAGCACGCCAATCGCGCCGGTCGGGCTACCGCGACTTCGTTTGTCTGTCGATCGTGCGTCCCGGCCCATTGCCTCATCCGGTCTTGATGCTGGCGGCGCGACGCACGGTGATTCGGCGCAAGACACTCATATCGATCGTACTGGCGTCGATATCGATGAGCCGGCCAGCGGCGCGCGGCTCGACAAGCATCGACAGCGCGGCGGCATCGGCTTCGGCCGGCAGCTCAACAATCGTGTTGCTCCGCAACACAAGGCGCCAACGGCGACCAGCCACCCGCTCCGCGTAATTCAGACGACCGGAGATCTCTGGAAAACGCGCCACCAGATCGAGCAACCGGGTCGCATCCCCCGAGGCATCCTGGCCTTCGACGCGCGGCAATTCGGGTGCGCTTCCCCGGCCGATGGCGGACAATTCGCGACCGCTGCGGTCGATCAATACGTCGCGTGCGCCATGCCGCCAAACTGCAAAGGGCGTTCTCTCGTTGACGATTATACCGACTTCGTTCGGGAGGCGCCGTTCGATCGTTGCGCTGGCAATCCATGGCAGCCGTTCGATGCGTGCGCGCACAGCTGCGGTATCGAGCAGTAGAACCGAATGCACGTTCGCCAGATCGACGGCGTCTAAAATATCGGCATCGCTCGCGAACCGATGACCGGATATTTCAACCTGATCGATGCCTAGTCCGATCCGCCAAGCCAGATGATCGAGTTGGGCGGCGACCGATCGGTGAGGCTGAGCCAGGGCATCGTCGCTATCGGGGAACAATGCCGCCGGTGCGACCAGGATCGCGAAGCCGGCAAGGGCGACGCCAACTGCGGCGACGCTTGCAAATCGCCAGCGTCGTTTTCGGGAAACGCGCACTGGTGCACGTCCACGGTGCGCTGGCGCGGTGGCTGCAGACCAATGGTGGGATGGTGTTGACACCTTCGCGATCCCGCTGATGAGGAGCGCCGCACGATGAGCGGCAGCCCGGCACCAGCCTTGATCGGATTGGTAAATTTTTCGTTTACGAAGCGGGCGGAGCGCGGCGCCTGGTTACATCGGTGTGCCGATAACGAGGGTCCAAAAGGTCTTGAACTCTGATTTAGGCTCCTGCACCAGAGCGATGCCCATGTGCTCGGCATCGGGCAGGAGAAGGTTCTTGTTGTGGCCGGGGCTTTCCTGCCAACCCTTGAACACTTCTTCGATGTTTGTTTGGCCGGTGCCGACATTTTCCGCGGCAAGCCGAGCGTTATATCCGCTGCGTTTCACGCGATCCCACGGATTGGACCCGTCGGAGCCGTAATGAGAAATGCGATCCCACTTGGCAAGATCTTTCGAATGCCCTTTGGCGGCGTTCGACAACTCGGTGTTGAGTTTCACCGGTTTCAAGCCCTTTGTCTTACGGTAAACATTGATCAGATCGCGCGCGCGTTCCGATTCAAGCTTCGTTTGGGTGTAATCGCGGTCGGCGAGCGCGCCCGATGGCGCCTTCTCGAACGACCCTTTCGGCGCCTGATCCAGGCTCGCGACCCGCACGCCTGCGACGGCAGGTGCGGTGCGATCGACGGCCGGTTCACCGCCCAGTGCCGTTGCATCACGACGCTTCAGCGCAGCGGACGTCGGAGGATTGTCGGCAATGCCCGACGATATAGAACTCGAACCCAGGCTACATCCGGGTATCAACAACGCCAAAACGGCCGGCAAAACTACGCGATACATGCAGAACACTCCCGCCACGGTCTCAAACAGGACACGCGGATAAGATTGCGTAAACCAATTAACCGGACGTTAACGACAGCGCACAGTGAAACTGTTTTGCCGTTTTTGATATATGCCCCGCCGCCGATTCTAGGACCTAACAAGGCCTTAGAACGGTGTCGTCATTTTGACCAGCTGAGGGCGGACCCGTGGCGGGGCTCGACTTGGTATTGATTTCGTTAACGCCGGCTGGCAAGGGCTTCCTCGAATTAATTGCCAACACCCGTGGAAGCTATGACCGTTAATCGTGTGCCAATCGTGCTAGTGGCGGCCGCAGCTCTGGTCGACCAAGACAATCGCGTGTTGCTCGCGCAAAGGCCGCCGGGCAAGCCGATGGCTGGTTTATGGGAATTTCCAGGCGGCAAGGTCGAAGAGGGTGAAACGCCCGAAGAAGCGCTCGTTCGCGAGCTGATGGAGGAGCTTCACATCGACGTGTGTCTCACTTGCTTGACGCCTTATACGTTCGCGAGCCATCGCTACGAGACATTCCATTTGCTGATGCCACTCTATATCTGTCGCAATTGGGAGGGCGACCTCAATCCGCGCGAGGGACAGAAGATCGCGTGGGTGCGCCCGCAGCGGCTGGTGGATTATCCGATGCCTGCCGCCGATGCGCCGCTGGTTCCGTTTCTGCGCGATTTACTCGGCTAGGATGAGCCGGGTTTGTCGCCGGATGTCTGCTCTGGCACCCCTAATGCGTCTGCTAGACGGGTTTTAGCCGACCCGGGCTGTAGCGGTTTCTGCTGGCTTTGGTGCGGACACCAGCCGGTCATCACCAGGATCTCAAACGTTGCCGTCACGCGACCGTCGGCGCGGGCAAACCGTTCGTTGTATACCTCGACCGCGCGCATGAGGGTTGCCCGTCGCAAGGGTATACGCCGACGTTCGACCAGCATGTTGGCCGCTCCCATTTCGCGAATTTCGCGCATCAAATGCAACGGTGACTGATAGGCGACGGTCACGATATCGGTGTCGACGACGGGAAGTGCGAACCCGGCGCGTTGCAGCAGACCGCCGAGATCCCGGACGTCGGCGAACGGTGCAACGCGGGGACTGACGCCACCCTCGATCTCGGATTCGGCTGCAACGAATGCCTCGCGAAGTTCTTGCAGCGTTGTTCCGCCGAGCACCGCGCCCAAGAACAATCCGTCGGGCTTCAAGCAGCGCCGGACTTGCACGAGCGCTCCTGGTAAGTCGTTGATCAATTGGAGGCTCAGGCCGGACACCACGAGGTCGAACGTTGCATCGCGAAATGGTAGTGCTTCGAGATCGCTTAACACGCGCGGTGATGCGCACTGATCGAGCATACCAGGCGAGGTGTCCGAACTTATTACCATCTCGGCCCCTGCACGCTCCGCCATTGCGCGGCCAATCAGGCCATGATGGGCGCCAAGGTCGAGGATGGTCGCGAACTGACGCTTTACGACATCGAGGCGATCAGCGAAATCATCTGCCACCCGCTGTAGCAAGAAATCGTGGGCGTGCGCGCGTAGGCTCGCCCGCTCGCGCTGCCTGAGCAATTGCCGGCTGTCGAAGATCCGAGGCGCGTTGCTCATGGCTTTTCGAAATGATCTCGTAAAAGGTCGCGGGAGCCGATCGAACTGGCAAATCATCCCGGTAGGATCCTAGCTGGTCACTCTATCACGACCGTGCAAGGCATGGATAAGTTCATCACACGCGGCGAAGTAATGTTCATGTCCGATCCGAGCTCGATCAGCAACCAAAACAGAATTGCGTTCACCATTCGACGGCTCGCGTCGGCAGCCTGGAGCGGTGCCGCAGACTTTCTGCTGCCGCCTGTTTGCCTCGGGTGCCACAAACCGCTCGGTGGACATGACGCGCTCTGTGCGAGGTGTTGGCGCAGCATCGAATTTATTCGAGCACCATTGTGCGATCGGCTCGGCATACCACTGCCCTACGCAACCGGCGGCACCATTGTATCCGCAGCAGCTCTGGCCGATCCTCCGCATTATGACCGTGCACGCGCTGCGGCGCATTTCACCGGCGTCGTTCGCGACCTCGTGCACAAATTCAAATATGCCGACCAGCACGACAGTCGCCGTCTGCTAGGTCGCTGGCTTTCTACCGCCGGTCACGAACTGCTAGACGATGCCGATCTGCTGGCACCGGTGCCCTTGCACCGCATACGGTTATTCACCCGCCGGTTCAATCAAGCGGCGATCTTGGCGCACGAAGTTTCCCGATTGCGCAATCTTGCTTGCGACCCCGATGTTCTTGTGCGGGTCAAGCGGACACCCCAGCAGGTTGGGCTGACGCGCGATCAAAGGCAACGCAACATGTCGGCGGCCTTCAAGGTTCCGACCTCCGCCCTCGAGCGGATCCAAGGTCGCAACGTCGTATTGATCGATGACGTTATTACTACCGGCGCGACAATCGATGCGTGTGCTGCAGCATTGAAGGCTGCGGGCGCGCGCCGGGTCGATGTCTTAGCCGTCGCGATTGTAACGGGCGATCGGGTTTCTTAAATACCTCTGTAGCGGTGTCTTCTCTCCACCGCGCCAATCGGTTATCTTCAACTGAGAAATGACCATCGACCAGACTTGGATGCCATGTCACCCGTCACCATTTATACAACTGCGCTCTGCCCGTATTGCGATATGGCAAAGCAACTGCTGCAACGCAAACGCGTGGCCTTTTCGGAGATCGATGTAACCGGCCGATCGGACCTGCGTGACGAAATGCGGCGCAAGGCTGCCGGGCGTAACAGTGTGCCGCAGATTTGGATCGGCGACAAACACATCGGCGGGTGCGACGACCTTTACGCGCTCGATCATCAAGCCAAGCTCGACGCGATGTTGAACGCCTCGTAGCGCTTAAATCAGTTGCACCTGCGGATAAAGGCTAGCCCCATGACGGCCTCGATATTGATCGCCTCGTCGAAAGTGCTCCCCAAGTTTCGAGTCGGCTTGTGTCAGATGACGAGCGGACCGGATGTAGCGGCGAACCTGGAGGTCGCATCCACGCTCATTCGCCAAGCGGCGTCGGCCGGAGCTGACTACGTGCAGACCCCCGAGATTACCACGCTGATGGAAACCGATCGGGCCAAGCTTTTTGTGGCCACACGCCCGGAAGAAGGCAATCCGGCGATTGCACATTTCCGGAGTATCGCCCGCGAACTCAAGATCTGGCTGCATGTCGGCTCGATGGGGGTGGCGCTCTCACCCGAAAAGATTGCCAACAGGGCAATCCTGATTTCACCGGATGGCGTCGTCACGGCGCGCTATGACAAGATCCACATGTTCGACGTCGACCTGCCGAATGGCGAAAAATACCGCGAGAGCCGCAATTTCGCTCCGGGCGACGTGGCCGTTCTCGCGGATCTGCCGTGGGGCAAACTCGGGCTGACGATCTGCTACGACATGCGGTTCCCTGGCCTCTACCGCGCGCTGGCGCACGCCGGAGCGACGATGATTGCGGTGCCCGCCGCGTTCACCGTGCCGACCGGCAAGGCTCACTGGCATACATTGTTGCGGGCTCGTGCAATCGAGACGCAATGCTTCGTATTCGCCGCTGCTCAGGCTGGCACGCACGCCAACGGCCGCCAAACTTACGGCCATAGCCTCGTGATATCACCGTGGGGCGAGATCTTGGCTGAAGCCGACGGTGTTCATCCCATGGTCATCACCGCAGAGATCGATATGGCTGCAGTGGAAGAAGCGCGGTCTCGCGTACCATCTTTGACGCACGATCGAGCTTTCACGGTGGTGCAGGCAAGGTCGCACACGGACATTAAGGTCGCGTCATGATTCGCTATCAATTGAAGTGCGATCACGAACACGCGTTCGAGGCCTGGTTCGCCAGCAGTAAGGCCTATGACGGACAGGCCGAACAGGGACTGGTGTCATGCCCCGAGTGTGGATCGATCGCGGTGGAAAAGGCAATCATGTCACCCAACGTCGGTGTCAAAGGTAACAAAAAACAGGATCTCGTTCCGCTGAAAGCTGCGAACAGTGCCGCCGCACAGCAGTCGCCCGCGCACGCTGAGTTGTTGTCCATCATGCGTCGTATGCGTGCCGAAGTCGAGGAAAACGCAGAGTATGTCGGGCCGAAGTTCGCCGAGGAAGCGCGCAAGATTCATTACGAGGAG